>NZ_LIQZ01000123.1 GCF_001418655.1 Streptomyces phaeochromogenes
CGCTCAGTGCGGTCCGCTCAGTGCGGTCCGCTCAGAGCCGCGGCTGAGAGCTCCGCTCAGGGTCGGTACCGCAGCGGATGGTCCGCCGGTACCTCAACCACCACGATTTCTGTTCCGTCCGGATCCGCGAGCCACATCTCGATCAGCCCCCACGGCTCCTTCACCGGCGGCCGACGCACCTCGACGCCCGCGGCCACGAGTTCCTCGTACGCCGCCGAGACGTCCGCGACCTGGAGCCACAACTTGACGGCGGGGGAGGGGGGTTCCTCGGAGCGGCCCGCGACCTCCAGGAAGCCGCCGCCCAGGAAGTAGACCGTGCCGCGCTCGGGACCCGTACCGAACTCGCGGTAGACGGGCAGGCCCAGCTTCTCGCCGTAGAAGGCGCGGGAGCGCTCGGGATCGGTGGGGCGGAGCAAGGTCCGGCTGCTCAGTACATGCACCATGCGCCCGGAGCCTAGTAGGAGGGTTACGCTCGGCGGTGCCCGAGCCGCGCCCGAGATCGGAGAACCGCTCCATGGACACCGCCGCCACCGGACTGACGTTCCGCGACGCCACCGACGCCGATGTGGACGACCTCGTCGTGCTGATCGAGTCGGCCTACCGGGGAGACTCCAGCCGCACCGGATGGACCACCGAGGCGGACATCCTGGAGGGCCAGCGGACCGACCCGGAGGGCGTGCGCGCGGTCATCAAGTCCCCCGACAGCCGTCTGCTGACCGTCGAGCGCGACGGCACGGTGGTCGCCTGCTGTCAGCTCGAACACCGCGGTGACCACGCCTACTTCGGCATGTTCGCGGTCAGTCCCACCCTCCAGGGCGCGGGACTCGGCAAGGTGATCATCGCCGAGGCGGAGCGGTTCGCCCGTGAGACCTGGGGCGTCAAGGAGATGCACATGACGGTGATCTCCGCACGCGAGGACCTCATCGCCTGGTACGAGCGGCGCGGCTACCGCCGTACGGGAAAGATGACCCCCTTCCCGTACGGCGACGAGCGCTTCGGCATCCCGCAGCGCGACGACCTGCAGTTCGAGCTCCTGGTGAAGCCGCTCGCATAATCGTTCCGCCGCGCGGTCCGGCCGTTACGCCGTGAAGCGGCCGGTGCGCTTGATCTCCGGATAGTCGGTGGTCGCGCCGTCCAGCTCCAGGGCGCGCACGAGGCGCAGATGGTCCTGGGTGTTCACGACCCAGCCGATGATCCGCAGGTCCGCCTTGCGTGCGCGCTCGACGACCTCCAGGGTCAGGCGGCGGATGTTGAGGACGAGACTCGTGGCGCCGACCGCGGTCGCCCGCTCGACGACATCGACGCCATAGCGGCTGGCGACCAGCGCCGTGCGGACGCCGGGCACCAGCCGCGCGATCTCGGCGATGGCCTCGTCGTGGAACGACAGGACCTCGACCCTGCCGACCAGATCGCGCCGGTTCATGACCTCCGCCAGCGCCCGGGCCGCGGCCACGTCCTTGATCTCGGCCTGCAGCGGGGCCGTGACGGCGTCCAGGACCTCCTCGAAGACCGGGATGCGCTCACCGCGGCCCGCGTCGAGCACCCGCAGCTCGGCGAGGGTCTTCTCGGCGATCGGCCCCGAACCGTCGGTCGTACGGTCCACGTCGGCGTCGTGCATGACGACGAGCGCGCCGTCCTTGCTCAGATGCAGATCGAGTTCGATCAGGTCCAGGCCGGCCTGCTGGGCGGCGATGAAGGAGCGGAGGGTGTTCTCGGGCTCGACACCCATGATTCCGCGGTGCCCGATGGTGAGAAAGTTCAAGGCTGACTCCGCTTCCGTCGACGGCGGCTCGGCTGCCGCGTGCTGCGGTCCCGTGCCCACGCGGCAAGGCCGCAGCCTAATGGCCCGGCCCGGCGTTGAACCCGCTCCGGCAGCGGGGAATGAGGCCTTCCAGCGGCGAGAACAGGCCGCGCCGGGCCCCTCCCGCCTCACTCCTGCGTGGGCGAGTCCCGGGCGGGTTGACCGAACTCCGGCGGCTACCCAGCAATCGGCGGAAGTAGTCGTCCTCACGGCGTCAGGCAGGAAAAAGAGCGGTGAAGATGGAGGGAGGCAGGATAATCTCCCGAGTCTCCACTTGTGGCGGAGAACCCTGCACGCATACGGTGTCCATACGCGAGGTTCTCCCGTGAAGGATGGGTCATGACGGAAATTCTTGTGCAGGTGGGTACGGAGGAGCAGGCTCCTCCCCGGGACAGGGTGGTGGAGCACCCGGCCTGGCCCGTGCTCAAGGATGCCGTGGAGCGGATCCGGCCATGGCAGTCCAAGGACGGTTCGGTCGACTTCGACGCCGAGGGCGCCCCGGACCAGGCCGACGCCGGTCTCGCCGTGCGCCGTGTCATCGACGCGGTCGAGGAGCTCTCCCCGCTCCTTCCGCACGACGCCGCCTACCACGAGGCGCTGGTCAAGGACCTGCGCCGCTGGGCCGAGGGCGGCTTCCAGGTCCCCGACTTCCTCGACTCGCTGCTGGCCTTCCAGCCCGCCGCGCACCGCGAGGACGGGCTCCAGCACCTGGTCGTCTTCCCGATGTACACGCAGAACGGCAATCCGAACCGCAACTTCGAAGCGGTCGTGCTGCGCATGGTCTGGCCCGAGTGGCTGGCCGATCTTGAGCGCACCCGCTACGACAACCCGCTGTTCTGCGGCATCACCTTCGAGGACTTCACGGCCGGATACGACACCAACTCGGCCGTCCTCTTCCCGGAGACCATCGCCGTGCGCGAGGCGCCGGAACGATTCTCCTGGGGCGGCATCTTCTGCGACCGCGAGGCCGCCCGCTTCCGCAAGGTCACCGAGGCCGCCGTCGACACGCTCGGCCTCGAACTGCCGGACGACATCCGCGAGATGGTCGGCGACCAGGCGCGCTGTGAGCAGGCCTTCGTCCTGTGGGACATGGTCCACGACCGCACCCACAGCCACGGCGACCTGCCCTTCGACCCCTTCATGATCAAGCAGCGCCAGCCGTTCTGGATGTACGGCCTGGAGGAGCTGCGCTGTGACCTCACCGCCTTCAGGGAGGCCGTGAAGCTGGAGGCCGACGGCTTCCCGCAGGGCCGTGACGTGCAGTACGCGGTGCTGTTCGACCGCATGTTCCGCTTCCCGGTGACCGGTGACCGCGTCCGCAACTACGACGGGCTCGGCGGCCAGCTTCTCTTCGCCTACCTGCACAAGCACGACGTCGTCCGCTGGACCGACAACAAGCTGCACATCGACTGGCAGCGCGCCCCGCAGGTCACCAATGAGCTGTGCGCCGAGATCGAGAAGCTGTACCGCGACGGCATCGACCGTCCGAAGCTGGTCCACTGGTTCGCCGCGTACGACATGGTGTCCCAGTACCTCGCCCCGCACCCGGGCTCCCGCTGGGCCAAGGGTCCGGACGCCCTCGATCTGAACCAGCCGCCGCGAAAGCTCGTGGACGACGTGCTTCCGGACGAGTTTCCCCTGAGCATGTTCTATGAGGCCCTCTCCAAGAAGCTGAAGAACGTGATCGCCTCCACGAAGGGCATCACGGCGGAGAGCGCCGAGCGGGTGGCCGCGTGAGCGACCGCGCCAATATCACTGCTCAGGAGGCGAAGATCATGGGGAACGGGGCTCTCAGCGGTGCGGTGATCGCGGTGGCCGGCGCGGGCGGACCCGCGGGCCGGGCTGCGCTTCTGCGGCTTGCCGAGGCGGGTGCGACCGTCGTCGGCGCGGACAACGATCCCGAGCGGCTCGCGGAGGCGGTGGACGCGGCCCGGTACGCGCACGGCGGCTCCACGGTCGTCGGCGACACGGTCGACCTGCTGGATCTGCAGTCCAGCCATGAGTGGGCCGCCCGCATCGAGAAGGACTTCGGGCGGGTCGACGGCCTGGTCCACCTCGTGGGCGGCTGGCGGGGCAGCGAGACCTTCACCAAGACGGTTCTCGACGACTGGGATCTCCTGGAGATGCTGCTCATCCGGACCGTGCAGCACACCTCCCTCGCCTTCCACGAGGCGCTGCAGCGCAGCGAGCGCGGCCGGTACGTCCTGATCAGCGCGGCGGGGGCGAGCAAGCCCACCGCGGGCAACGCGGCCTACTCCGCCGCCAAGGCCGCGGCCGAGGCCTGGACGCTTGCCATGGCCGACTTCTTCCGCAAGGCCGGAGTCTCCGAGGGCGCGGACGGGGCGACGTCCGCGGCTGCGATCCTGGTGGTGAAGGCGTTGGTGCACGACGCGATGCGCGCCGAGCGCCCGAACGCGAAGTTCGCGGGCTTCACGGACGTCAAGGAGCTGGCCGAGGCCATCACCGGCGTCTGGGAGCGGCCCGCCTCCGAAGTGAACGGAAAGCGTCTGTGGCTGACCGAGAAGCGGTGAACCCTCCGAAGACCGACGCCCGGCGTCGTCACGACCCGGAGATCCGCGGATTCGCCAGCGACAACTACGCGGGGGCCCACCCCGAGGTGCTCGCCGCCCTGGCCCTGGCCAACGGCGGGCACCAGATCGCGTACGGCGAGGACGACTACACCGACCACCTCCAGCAGGTGATCCGGGGCCACTTCGGCGCGAGTGCCGAGGCGTTCCCCGTCTTCAACGGCACCGGTGCGAACGTCACCGCTCTCCAGGCGCTCACGGACCGCTGGGGCGCGGTGATCTGCGCGGAGAGCGCGCACATCAACGTCGACGAGGGCGGCGCCCCCGAGCGCATGGGCGGGCTCAAGCTGCTCACGGTGCCCACGCCCGACGGCAAGCTCACCCCCGAGCTGATCGACCGGCAGGCGTACGGCTGGGACGACGAGCACCGTGCGATGCCGCAGGTCGTGTCGATCACCCAGAACACCGAGCTGGGTACCGTCTACACGCCCGACGAGGTCCGCGCGATCTGCGAGCACGCCCACGCGCACGGCATGAAGGTGCACCTCGACGGCGCCCGGATAGCCAACGCCGCCGCCTCCCTGGACGTCCCGATGCGGGCGTTCACCAACGCGGTCGGCGTGGACGTCCTCTCCTTCGGCGGCACGAAGAACGGCGCGCTGTTCGGCGAGGCCGTCGTCGTCCTCAACCAGGACGCCGTCAGCCACATGAAGCACCTGCGCAAGCTGTCGATGCAGCTCGCCTCCAAGATGCGCTTCGTCTCCGTGCAGTTGGAGGCGCTGCTCGCCAAGGACCTGTGGCTGCGCAACGCCCGCCACGCGAACGAGATGGCCCAGCGCCTCGCCGAGGGCGTGCGCGCAGTGCACGGCGTCGAGATCCTCCACCCCGTGCAGGCCAACGCCGTCTTCGCCCGACTGCCCCACGACGTGAGCGAGCGCCTGCAGAAGCGCTACCGCTTCTACTTCTGGGACGAGGCCGCGGGCGATGTCCGCTGGATGTGCGCCTTCGACACGAGCGAGGACGATGTCGACGGCTTCGTGGCGGCGCTCAAGGAGGAAATGGCCCGCTAGCGACCCAGCATCGCGTGCATAAATATGCGGCCACCCGAAAAGTCATTGACTCCCGGGTGGCCGCATTCCTATGCTCTGCGGGCATGGAGCTGATCCAGAACACCCCCGACCTGTCCGCGTACTTGGCCGCTGACGAGGTGATCGACCACCACCATCCGCTCGTGCGGGAGACGGCCGCGCGTCTCACCGAGGGGGTGGCGGACTCGTATGACTATGCGCGCGCCGCGTACGAGTTCGTGCGCGACACCGTCCCGCACTCCCAGGACGCGGGCGACCCGCGTGTCACCTGGCGCGCCTCCGACGTCCTGGAACTGCGCACCGGCATCTGCCACGCCAAGGCGCACGCGCTCGCCGCGCTCCTGCGGGCCGAGGACATCCCCACCGCCTTCTGTTACCAGTCGCTTCTCCATGACGACGGGGGCGGGCATGTCGTGCACGGCCTGGTCGCCGTGCGGTTCAACGGGGCCTGGCACCGGCAGGACTGCCGCGGCAACAAGCCGGGCGTGGACGCCCGGTTCTCACTCGACGGCGAACGGCTGGCCTTCCCTGTCGACCCGCAGTCCAATGAGATGGACTACCCGGTCCTGTACGCTGAACCACATCCGGTCGTCCTGCGCGCCCTCAAGGCAGCCCCCGACCGGCCGCACCTGTGGAAGACCCTCCCCACCGCACTCTGAGGCAAGGCAGAAGATGACCCTCCCGCTCACCGTGTCCGACGAGGTGCGCGCCCTCGCGCCCGGTTTCACGCACGTCACCGTCGAGGCGTACGGACTCGTCAACGGGCCCAGTACGGACGGCACCTCGGAACTCCTCGACGACGCGGCCCGACGGCTCGCCGCCCGCCTCGACGGACGCGCCCCGCACGAGGACCCGCACATGGCCGCGTGGCGCGAGGTCTACACGGCGTTCGGCTCAAAGCCCTCGCGTACGCGCAACTCGGCGGAGGCGCTGGCGAAGAGGGCCCTCTCGGAGGCCGGGCTGCCCCGGATCAACGTGCTGGTCGACCTCTACAACGCGATCAGCGTCGCCCATCTGATCCCGGTCGGCGGTGAGGACCTCGACCGCATCCAGGGCGGAATGCGTCTCGTGCGGGCCACGGGCGACGAGGACTTCGTGACCGTCGCGGCGGGGGAGCAGGCCGTCGAACACCCCGACGCCGGGGAGGTGGTGTGGTGCGACGAGAAGGGCGTGACCTGCCGCCGCTGGAACTGGCGCCAGGGTCCGCGCACCCGCCTCACCGAGGAGTCGACCTCGGCGGTCTTCCTCCTGGAGAGCCTCACACCGATGCCGGTGGCGGACGTCGAGGTCGCGGGCGCCGAACTCGCCGAACTGCTGGAGAAGTTCAGCCCCGGGGCGCGGATCACTGTCCACGCGCCTCGGTAGCGGCTCGGTACGAGTGGCCGCTCAGCGGGCCTCGGAGGCCTTGACCTCTTCGGGGGTCGGGGCCGTGCCGCCGAGGTGGGCCGGCATCCACCAGGTGTCGTTCGGGCCCTTGGGGCGTACGGGATAGGCGCGCTGCGCGGCTTCCAGGAGTTCCTGCACACGCTCACGCAACTGGCGGGTGATCGCGCCCGCGTACTTGTCGCGCGAGGCCTCTATGGCCTCGCCGACGCGGATGGTGATCGGGATGTGGCTGCGCTTGAAGTGGCGCGGGTGGCCCTTGGTCCACAGCCGCTGCGTGCCCCACACCGCCATCGGGATCAGCGGGACGCCGGCCTCCTGGGCCATGCGCGCGGCACCCGACTTGAAGCTCTTCAGCGTGAACGACTGAGAGATCGTGGCCTCGGGGAAGACGCCGACGATCTCGCCGGAGCGCAGCGAGTCCAGCGCGTGGGCGTACGCCACCTCGCCGTTCTCGCGGTCCACCGGGATGTGCTTCATGTTGCGCATCAGCGGGCCGGAGATCTTGTGCCGGAACACCGACTCCTTGGCCATGAAGCGGACCAGGCGCTTCTGCGGAAGGGCGGCCAGACCGTCGAAGATGAAGTCGAGATAGCTGATGTGGTTGCTCACCAGCACCGCACCGCCGGAGCGCGGGATGTTCTCCGTTCCCTTGAGGTCGATCTTCAGGTCCCAGGCCTTGAACAACGTCTGGGCGAGACCGATGGCGGGACGGTAGGCAAGCTCAGCCATGGACGGAGTTGACCCTTCTCTCTGGTCTGCCTGGGAAGGGGTGCTCCCGGCGGGAAGTTACGCTGCCGTAGGTTTACGGCATTGCGCAGATCGTGCCCCAAGAACGGACGAGTGGCCAGTCCTCGTGCCGCGCCAGGGCGAGATCCTCGTCACGTCACCCCTTGATCCACCTCGGAGTTTTAAGCCGCCTTTACTCTGCGCGAACCGTGAGCCGACGTACGAGCAGGTACATCTCGCACCCGAGGCAGTACCCGAACGCAGCGTTCAGAAACGCCGCCGCGAGCGCCGCCCCGGTCGCCGCCAGTCCCAGCCACTCGGGCCCCACTCCGTAACCGATCAGTCCCACCGCCGCGAACCCGAAACCGACCGCCTGCGCGAACCGCGGCGGCTCCGGCGCCTCGAACTCCGTCGGCGGCCCGATCCGGGGACGCACCGCCTTGCGGAACAGCCAGCCGTACGGGGAACGCGCCACGCCACCGGCGGCGCCGAGCGCGAACGCCACTGTCTGCCAGGCCAGCAGCCAGGCGCTGCCGGTGATCAGTACGACCGCCAGCACGACGGTCGTCACGGCCGCTCCGAAACGCGGCCCTCTTGCATCGATGTCCATGGATCAAGCATTCCGCATGGAAAACGATCCGCCGCCGCGGGAATCTTTGCAGTCTCGTGAATGCTGAAGCCGTAGATGGCCGGAATCGTGGTGTGTGTGGTGGTGCTCGTGGCGGCGAGCGCCTTCGGAGCGCTGAACCGACGGCGGAGCGGGAGAGTCAGAGTGCGCGGGCGGGACGGCGGAAAACGGCTGGGCGCGGCCGAGTTGGGCGAGGACCTCGGTGAGCGGGCCACGCTCGTCCAGTTCTCCAGTGCCTTCTGCGCCCCCTGCAGGGCGACCCGCAGGGTCCTCGGCGAGGTCGCCGGCCTGGTCCCGGGCGTGACGCACGTCGAGATCGACGCCGAGGACCACCTCGACCTCGTACGGGAACTCGACATCCTCAAGACGCCGACCGTGCTCGTCCTCGACGCGGACGGACGCGTGGTCCGGCGCGCGACGGGACAGCCGCGCAAGGCGGACGTGATCGCCGCGCTCGGCGAGGCGGTCGGAACATCCTGACCAGTGACGCTGGATGAGGCTGGAGGCCGCCGGTGACGCATCTCCCATATGCCGGGACGCACTTGACTGCACGCACCACCTATCGTCAGCCTGACCGTATGCCCCTGGAACTCCTTCTCGTCGAGCGCGAACGCCCTCGGACCGCGGCTCCCGGCCGTTGCGCGAGCGCGCACTGTCCGGGCTGTTGACCAGCCCAGGACCTGCTCGTCGCCTCCCGCAGAAGGACAACTCCATGACGGCCACGCCCGATCTCGGAACCCCTCGACTCACTTCTCCCGAACTCGCCTCCCCGGACCTCCTGCGCTCCGTCTTCCGGCGCCACGCGGCCGGAGTCGCCGTGATCACCGCCCAGGGCGGCGAGGGTCCGGTGGGCTTCACCGCCACCTCGCTCACCTCGGTGTCCGCCGAGCCCCCGCTGGTCTCCTTCGGCGTCGGCACCGGCGCGTCCAGCTGGCCGGCGATCGCCGAGAGGGACCACGTCGGCGTCCACATACTCGGCGAGCACCAGCGGGAGCTGGCGGCCACCTTCGCCCGCAGCGGCGCCGACCGCTTCGGTGCGCCCACCGCCTGGCGGGAGGGCCCCGAGGGCGTCCCCGTACTCGACGATGTTCTCGCCTGGCTCGTCTGCCGGGTCGTCGCGCGCGTGCCGGCCGGGGATCACCGCATCGTGCTGGCCGAGGTGGTCCTCGGGGACCCCGCCGGTGCCGGCCGCCCACTCCTGTACCACCAGGGCGACTTCAAGGCGCTGCGGGAATGACGCGTCGGGCCGTACGGCCCACCTCGCCTGCGTGGGCGTCGAGTTCCGATTACGCTGCGTTGCGAAGGTCACAGTTCAAAGCGCTTGCTTAGAGGGAACCACCTGCGGGAGCGTAGATGTGCGTACTGGCGAGTAATATTTCGCCCGGAGCGCGGCTCGCCCCCACCGGGAACGGCCGCTTCAGGCGCCTATGCTGCCCCTAAGCAGGCAGCCCAGAAAAAAGACGATGCAGTAGGAGAGCCGGCGTGAGCTTGAGGATCGTTGTCACCGTGAAGTACGTGCCCGACGCCACTGGCGACCGGCACTTCGCCGATGACCTGACCGTCGACCGTGACGACGTGGACGGCCTGCTGTCGGAGCTCGACGAGTACGCGGTCGAGCAGGCCCTGCAGATCGCCGACGAGGCGGACGACGCGGAGATCACCGTGCTGACCGTCGGCCCCGAGGACGCCAAGGACGCCCTGCGCAAGGCGCTGTCCATGGGCGCCGACAAGGCGATCCACGTCGAGGACGACGACCTGCACGGCACGGACATCATCGGTACGTCGCTGGTGCTGGCCAAGGCCATCGAGAAGGCCGGCTACGACCTGGTCATCTCCGGCATGGCGTCCACCGACGGCACCGCCGGCGTCGTCCCGGCACTGCTCGCCGAGCGTCTGGGTGTTCCACAGGTCACGCTGCTCTCCGAGGTCTCCGTCGAGGACGGCGTGGTCAAGGGCCGCCGCGACGGCGACACCGCCTCCGAGCAGCTGGAGGCCTCCCTGCCGGCCGTCGTGTCGGTCACCGACCAGTCGGGCGAGGCGCGTTACCCCTCCTTCAAGGGCATCATGGCCGCCAAGAAGAAGCCGGTTCAGTCCTGGGACCTGGAGGACCTGGAGATCGAGACGGACGAGGTCGGTCTCGAAGGCTCCTGGACCAAGGTCGACTCCGCCACCGAGCGCCCGGCACGCACCGCCGGCACGATCGTCAAGGACGAGGGCGAGGGCGGCAAGCAGCTCGCCGAGTTCCTCGCGGGCCAGAAGTTCATCTAGAGCCCCATCGAGGCTCGCTGAACCTCCATCCGCCGACCGCCCCTCATCTTTCGCAAGCAGGAGAGCATTCCCATGGCTGAAGTTCTCGTCTATGTCGACCACGTGGACGGTGCCGTCCGCAAGCCCACCCTTGAGCTGCTGACGCTGGCCCGCCGCATCGGCGAGCCCGTCGCCGTCGCGCTGGGCCCCGGCGCCGCCGACACCGCCGCCGCGCTCGCCGAGCACGGCGCGGTCAAGGTCCTCACGCACGACGCCGCGGAGTACGCCGACTACCTGGTCGTCCCGAAGGTGGACGCGCTGCAGGCCGCGTACGAGGCCGTCTCCCCGGCCGCCGTGCTCGTGCCGTCCTCCGCCGAGGGCAAGGAGATCGCCGCCCGTCTCGCGGTCCGCATCGGCTCGGGCATCATCACCGACGCCGTCGACCTGGAGGCCGGCGACGAGGGCCCGGTGGCCACGCAGTCCGCGTTCGCCGCCTCCTTCACCACCAAGTCCCGCATCTCCAAGGGCACCCCGGTCATCACGGTCAAGCCGAACTCGGCCGCCGTGGAGGCCGCCCCGGCCGCCGGCGCCGTCGAGGCCCTCGCGGTCTCCTTCTCGGACAAGGCGACCGGCACCAAGGTCACCGGCCGCACTCCGCGCGAGTCGACGGGCCGCCCCGAGCTGACCGAGGCCGCGATCGTGGTCTCCGGCGGCCGTGGCGTCAACGGCGCCGAGAACTTCTCGATCATCGAGGCCCTCGCCGACTCGCTCGGCGCGGCCGTCGGCGCCTCGCGTGCCGCGGTGGACGCCGGCTGGTACCCGCACACCAACCAGGTTGGCCAGACCGGCAAGTCGGTCTCCCCGCAGCTGTACATCGCCTCCGGCATCTCCGGCGCGATCCAGCACCGCGCGGGCATGCAGACCTCGAAGACGATCGTCGCGGTCAACAAGGACGCCGAGGCGCCGATCTTCGACCTCGTCGACTACGGCGTCGTCGGCGACCTCTTCGAGGTCGTCCCGCAGCTCACCGAGGAGATCAACACCCGCAAGGGCTGATCGGCTCCACGGGTACCCCGCGGGTGTTTCGCGGGTACCCCGTGACCTACGAGGCCCCGGTGACCGTCACGGTCACCGGGGCCTCGCCCCATGCCGGGGTCAGCCCAGGGTCAGTGACGCCTGTACGGGCAGATGGTCGCTCGGGAACTGTCCGTGCGCGGAGAACGTGTTGATCGACGCCCGGTGGGCGGTCACGCCGGGCGTGGCGAGTATCCAGTCGATGCGGTCGCCGTCCGGGGTCAGGGGCTGGTAGCCGTGGAAGGTGGCGTACAGCTTGCTCCGCTGGGCCGCGGTGTCCCAGGTGTCGGTGAGTCCGGCGGCCAGCATCGTGTCGTAGACCGGGTTCTTGTGGGCGGCGATGTTGAAGTCGCCGGTCACGAGGAGAGGCAGGGTCCGGTCGAGACCGGCGATCCGTGCGGTGATCAGGGACGCGGCGCGCGCGCGTGCGTTCTGGCTCGCGTTGTCGAGGTGGGTGTTGAGGAAGTAGAACTGCCGCTCGCCGTCGCCCAGGTCACGGAAGCGGACCCAGGTCACCATGCGTATGGACCCGCCGCCCCAGGTGTTCGAGCCGATGACATTGGGGGTGTCGGAGAGCCAGAAGTGGTCGTACTCGACCGGGGCGAGTCTGCGGGTGTCGTAGTAGACCGCCATGAACTCGTCGCGGCTGCCGCCCGCGCGGCCCGTGCCGATCCAGTCGTAGTGCGGCCCGAGGTCGGCCTCTATGTCGCGCACCTGCTGGTAGAGCCCCTCCTGGGTACCCATGACGTGCGGCTGCTCCTGGCGCAGCAGTTCGCGCATCACGGAGCGGCGGACGGCCCAGCTGTTCGGTTCGGCGGTGCTCGCGTACCGCAGATTGAACGACATGACCTCCAGCCGGCGGCTCCGCGATATTCGGTTCGCGGCGGCGGCGGGTGAGGTCGACAGTGCTGTACTGGACAGAGGCAGCGTGACCGCCGCTGCGAGAGCGGTCTTGAGGCCCAGGCGACGCGTGACTCGGCTGCGATGGGGCACGGGTGGCTCCTTCTCTGGCGGAGGCCGGGTCCTGTGAGGGACACCGGTTCTGCTGCGGATGGCGGCGAGTCGTGCGCATCGCAGTTTCGAAGCTGGGCGTGAACATGTCGAGATCCCGGGGTGGACCCCGAAGGAAGTCCCGAGGGCGGCCCCGAGGGAATTCAGGGGCGGCCGCGGTGCGAGTCCCGGGCCGCCGGGGAAGGGATCCGGCGACGACCAGGGAAGGAATACGGACGTGGCCCGGCAGGGTATCCGATGCGCTCAGGGCCGGAGCCCGGGGGGTGACCGGGAGCCCGGAGGGTGTTGACCGGCGGGAAGGTCCGCGGATAACTTCGCTCTACGGATATTTGATTCCGTGGAGCGGAAAACAGGAGGGCTTGGAATGGGTCAGGGCCAGCAGGAGAAGGTGGCGACGAGCCTCGCGGGCGCGGTCAGCGAGGAGATCAGTGCCTCCCTCGCCCCGGTCGACGCCGAGTTGGAGCGCCGCTACCCCGGCGACCCCGGCACCCGCCAGCCCGTCCACACCGTGTACGTCCCCGGTGACGTCTTCGCCGCCGACACCATCCGCTCCTGGGGCGACCAGGCACTCGCCGCACTCGACGAACACGCACCCGACGCCGCCGCCTTCGCCGCGGTCCTCGGTCTCTCCGACGACCTCGCCGCGCCCGTGTACGACCGCGTACGCGCCAAGCTGGAGCGCGAGCCCGTCGAGGACCTCCGCGTCGACTTCGAGGACGGCTACGGCCCGCGCCCGGACGCCGAGGAGGACGAGGCGGCGGCCCGCGCGGCACGGCTGGTCTCGGAGGCGTACGAGAACGGCACGGCGGCCCCGTACATGGGCATCCGCATGAAGTGCATGGAGGCGCCGGTCCGCGACCGGGGCATCCGCACCCTCGACATCTTCCTGACCGGCCTGATGGAGGCGGGCGGCCTGCCCGACGGGCTGGTGCTGACCCTGCCCAAGGTGACCTATGCCGAGCAGGTCACGGCCATGGTGCGGCTCCTGGAGGAGTTCGAGAAGTCGCGCGGCCTGGAGCAGGGCCGGATCGGCTTCGAGATCCAGATCGAGACCAGCCAGTCCATCCTCGCCACCGACGGCACCGCGACCGTCGCCCGCATGATCCAGGCGGCGGAGGGGCGGGCCACGGGCCTGCACTACGGCACCTTCGACTACAGCGCCTGCCTCGGTGTCTCCGCCGCCTACCAGGCCAGCGACCACCCGGCCGCCGACCACGCCAAGGCGATCATGCAGGTCGCGGCGGCGGGCACCGGCGTCCGCGTCTCGGACGGCTCCACGAACGTCCTGCCGGTCGGCCCGACCCCGAAGGTCCACGACGCCTGGCGGCTGCACTTCGGCCTCACCCGCCGCGCGCTCGCCCGCGCCTACTACCAGGGCTGGGACATGCACCCCGGCCACATCCCCACGCGCTACGCGGCCGTGTTCGCGTTCTACCGTGAGGGCTTCGAGCAGGCCGCGGGGCGCCTCGCCCGGTACGCCAACCGCGCCGGCGGCGACGTCATGGACGAGCCCGCCACCGCCAAGGCCCTCAGCGGCTACCTCCTGCGCGGCCTGGACTGCGGCGCCCTCGACATCGCCGAGGTGGCCCGAGCGGCCGGCCTGACCCGCGCCGACCTGGAGGCCTTCGCGACCCCGAGGCGGGCGGACCTCACGATCTCGACCCCGTAGGGGCCCGCCCCGCGGGTTCGGAACGGCCCGTGGCGGCCCGCACGTAGCGACCAGGTCACAGCGATGGCGCCCCCGCCCCGGGTGTCACTTCCGCCCCGTACTCTGGACGCCACTCATAGGTGTGACTCAGGAACGGGGCAGCGGTGTCTTCGGGGGAAAACCAACAACCAGGGGAGAAGGACCGACCGGACGGGCCCGACCAGCCCGACGGTATCGGCCGGCTCCTCGTCGGACGCTACCGCGTCGTCGCCCAACTGGGCCGCGGCGGCATGGGCGTCGTCTGGCGGGCACTCGACGAGGTCCTGGGCCGCGAGGTCGCGGTCAAGGAACTGCGTACGTACTCGGACGCGGGCGCGCCCGAACTGGCCGACCTGGGGCTGCGCATGCAGCGCGAGGCGCGCGCGGCGGCCCGCGTGCGCCACCCCGGAGTCGTCGCCGTGCACGATGTGGCGGAGGTCGACGGCCGGCCGCTGATCGTCATGGAGCTGGTGGACGGACCGTCCCTGGACGACGTCCTGCGCGAGCGCGGCACCCTCGACGCACGCGAGGTGGCCGGGATCGGTGCGAAGGTCATGGACGCGCTCTCCGCGGCCCACCGCGCCGGAGTGCTCCACCGTGACGTGAAGCCCGGCAACATCCTGCTCGACCGCTCCGGCCGGGTCGTCCTCACCGACTTCGGCATCGCCACGATGGACGACCCGGGTGACGGCTCCGCCACCCATCTCACCCGCAGCGGCGAACTGGTCGGCTCCCTGGACTACTTGGCACCCGAGCGGGCCCAGGGCCACGAACCGGGCCCCGCCTCCGACATCTGGGCCCTGGGCGCCACGCTGTACGCGGCCGTCGAGGGAGCCTCGCCCTTCCGGCGTACGTCGACCTGGTCCACGCTCACGGCGATCGTGGTCGAACCGCTGCCGGAGCCGCAGCGCGCCGGACCGCTCGGCCCTGTCCTGCAGCAATTGATGCACAAGCAGCCGGAGTCCCGCCCGGACGCCGACGAGGCGAGCCGCCTGCTGCAAGCGGTGGCGGACGCCACTACCGGCCCGGACTCGGCGACCAGGGGCCTGCGCCCGCCCGCACCCCGGCCGCGCGAGGCGACCGAGCGGAGCGTGCCGGCGGTACCGCCGGGCTTCGGCCCGCCGGAGTCGGCCGGCGCGGGCTTCGGGCCCGCGGGCGAGGGCAGGGCGGAGGCCGGTTCCTCCGGCGGCTCCGCGTCCGGCGTTCCGGCGACGGGGCATGCGGGTTTCGGCGCCCCGGAAGTGGGCGGGGCCGGGCCTGCGGGTTCTGGTACCGGTACGGGAGAAGCCGCATTCGGCGCCGCGGGCGTCGGTGGATCCGGGCCTGGAGCCCCCGGGGAGGGTTGGCCGGGGGCCGCGAGTCCGGCGTCGGACGGGACGGACGGGACTGGTGGGACGGGCGCCTCGACATCCGCCTCAGTGTCGGCCTCCGCCTCCGAAGGGAACGGCGGATACGGCTCCGGATTCCCGGACGCGGGCCCGACAGCACCCGGTTCCCAACAGGCAGGCAGCCACGGCATACCGTCGGCCGCGGGTTCCTCCGTACCGCCCCCGATGACCGGGCCGGGCTTCGGGCCGCCCGAGTCGATGGCTCAGCCCGCCGTTCCGGCCGGCCCCCGGCGCCGCAAGGGCCGGGTCCTTCTCGCCGCCGCCGCGGTCACCGTCGTGCTGGCCGCGACCGGCGTCACCGTCGCCCTCATGAACGGCGGCGACGAGTCCAAGCCCACAGCCGGGCCCGGGGCCTCCCAGGGCGGCGACGCCACCCCGTCCGAGGGCGCGAGCCGCGGCTCGATCGACGTGTCGGACGACACCAAGCCCACGGAACAGGGCGACAAGAAGGAGTCCGCGAAGCCGAGCGAGAAGCCGGACCGCACCGAGGACACCAAGCCCACGGACAAGGCATCGACCCCCTCGGCCGAGCCCACCAACGGGGGTACCACAGGCGGCGGTTCCGACGGCGGCACCACCGGCGGAGGCGGCGATCCCAGCCCCGCCCCGGTCTGCAACGCCATCGGCGGCGGCAAGTACAACTGCGAGGTCTGGAAGACGTCCAAGTCCTACACCGCGGGCGGCGCCGAGGCGGGCACCCTCAACGCGGGTACCAACTACTTCTACTGCCAGCAGAACCTCGGCCGCCGCGAGACCTACGGCGAGTGGACGAACGTCTGGTGGGCGAAGACCGACGACGACAGCGGCAACACGAACGTCTTCGTCAGTGACGTCTACATCAAGGGCGGCGACAACGACGCGCCGGTTCCCGGGCTGCCGGTCTGCTGACCGGGCAGGTACTTCTCCAGCCCGGAGGCCGTCGTCCACCCCTCCTCGGCGAACAGCCGGGTGCCCGCGGTGCAGAGCCGCAGATCGGCGCGCGCCCGGGCGCAGAACTCCTCGGGCGTGGTGCCGAACAGGTCCCGCAACCGCGGTGACCGGCCGAGGAGTTGGGTGAGCAGCGCTCGCTCGCCGGGATGCCTCAGCGGCGTCCCCGTACCGTCGTGGAGGACTCCGCGCCGGTTGACGTAGAGATGGGCGCCGTCGAGCGTGGCGCCCGACTCCAGCTCGATCCGGACGTCGGCGGCGGGCAGCGACACCCGGTCGTACGCTCCCGTCGGCGCCGTGACGCCCTCGCTCGCGTCCACGGCCGCGAGTTGCGCCGGGTCCAGCCAGGTGACGAACAGCTCGCGGGTGTGCCCGGGCGCGCGAAAGGGCGACGCGGACACGTACCCCATCGCGCTGACGTGCGCCGAGACGCCCACCTCCAACCCGGTGACCCGCGCCTTCGCCAGCGGGAGCGGGGACGACAGCTCGTACTCCCGCATCTTGTGCCGGAGTTGCGCGGGGCAGGCGTTGGAGCCGACCGCGAGGACCGGTACGCGGCCCGGGAACGTGTGGCCGGTGAGGGGCAACAGCCGGTCCCCGTCCAGGAGTCCGGATTCCTCGGGCCAGGCGCCCGGATACGTCAGTGGATGGTCGCGTGGCGCCTCGTCGAGACCGAGCGCTTCCAGCGTGCGGTCGGCGTACGGGTCGGGGGCCGTCATGCGTCAGTCCGAGGGCGGCAGTTCGCCCGAGCCGCGGGTGATCAGACGCGTCGGGAGTTCGATGCGTTCGGGAAGGACGAGCGAGCCGTCGAGCTGACGGAAGAGGCGCTCCGCGGCGGTGCGGCCGAGCTGCGCGGCGTCCTGGGCGACGACGGTGACCCCGGGCTGGAGGAGGTCGGCGAGCTCGATGTCGTCGAAGCCGACCAGGGCCACCGGGCGCGAGCCCTCGGCGATGACACGTACGGCCGTGACCGTCACACGGTTGTTGCCCGCGAAGATCGCCGTGACGGGGGAGGGGCCCGAGAGCATGTCCTCGGCCGCCTTGCGCACCCGCTGCGGGTCGGTGACGCCCAGGGACATCCAGGCGTCCTCCACCGGAATGCCGGCGTCCTCCATGGCGGCGCGATAGCCGCGCAGACGCTCGGCGGAGGTGTGGATGCGCGGCATGTCACCGATGAACCCGATCCGGCGGTGGCCGTGCGCGATGAGGTGGGCGACGCCGTCGCGCGCACCGCCGAAGCTGTCGGAGAGGACGACGTCCGCGTCGATCTGTCCGGCGGGGCGGTCCACGAAGACCGTGGCGACACCCGCCTTTATCTCGGGCTCCAGATAGCGGTGGTCGTCACCGGCCGGGATGATCACGAGCCCGTCCACACGGCGCGCGCACAGTGCGAGGACCAGCTCCTGCTCGCGGTCCGGGTCCTCGGCGCTGGAGCCGTTGATCAACAGGGCGCCGTGGGCGCGGGCCACTTCCTCCACCGCCCGGCTCAGCGGACCGTAGAACGGGTCCGCCAGATCCTCCAGTACGAGACCGATGCTCGCCGTACGCCCCTTGCGGAGCACCCGCGCGCTGTCGTTGCGCCGGAAGCCCAGCGCGTCGATCGCCTCCTGTACCCGGCGCTCGGTGTCCGGGGTGACTCCTGGCTCGCCGTTGACTACACGCGATACGGTCTTCAGACCGACCCCGGCACGCGCCGCGACGTCCTTCATCGTGGGACGGTTGCCGTAGCGGCTCTCGGTTCGGCGGGCGGTCTCGGCCACGATGCGCTGTCCTGTCCTGTAGTCCATGGGGCTGCGTCGGTCCTGAGGATGCTCGGTTGGTCGCCAGATCGGGGTGTGGCGTCGAGCATAGAGCCTGGACAACGTTGTCAGATGCGGGAGAGACTGTCCATCGCAATCTCCGGCCTACCCTTCCTCACTGCGAGACCGGCCTGCCCTTTTCTCATGGTCCAAATGGGATCCAAACGGGAGATCAGACACTGATGCACACCGACCTCGTGGCCGCGCTCGACATCGGCGGCACCAAGATCGCCGGAGCGCTGGTGGACGGCCACGGCCGGATCCTGCTGCGCGCCCAGCGGCCGACGCCCGCGCAGGAGGGCGGCGAGACCGTCATGGCGGCCGTCGACGCCGTGCTCGGCGAGCTCACCGTCTCGCCCCTGTGGAGCCGCGCCACGGCCATCGGCATCGGCAGCGCGGGCCCGGTGGACGCCTCCGCGGGCACCGTGAGCCCCGTGAACGTGCCCGGCTGGCGCGACTACCCCCTGGTCGAGCGGGTCCGGGCCGCCACGGCCGGGCTGCCCGTCGAGCTGATCGGCGACGGCGTGGCGATCACCGCGGCCGAGCACTGGCAGGGCGCGGCCCGCGGACACGACAACGCGCTCTGCATGGTCGTCTCGACCGGCGTCGGAGGCGGCCTCGTCCTGGGCGGACAGCTGCACCCCGGACCCACCGGCAACGCCGGTCACATCGGCCACATCAGCGTGGAGCTCGACGGCGACCGGTGCCCGTGCGGGTCCCGCGGCTGTGTCGAGCGCATCGCGAGCGGGCCGAACATCGCGCGCCGCGCCATCGAGGGCGGCTGGCAGCCCGGGGCCGAGGGTGACGCCTCCGCAGCCGCCGTGGCCGCCTCCGCCCGCGCCGGCGACCCCGTCGCGGTGGCGTCCTTCGAGCGTGCCGCCCAGGCCCTGGCCGCCGGAATCGCGGCGACCGCGACGCTGGTGGAGATCGACATCGCGGTGATCGGCGGGGGAGTGGGGAAGGCGGGCGACGTCCTGTTCACACCGCTGCGTGCCGCGTTGCGCGACTACGCCACGTTGTCGTTCGTGCAGCGGCTCACGGTGACGCCTGCACAGATGGGGACGGATGCCGGGCTCGTGGGCGCGGCGGCGGCTGCGCTCAGTCGTAAGTCGAGCGCCACCACGGCGGTGGTTGGCGGCTGAGCCGACCCGTGCCGCTTGGGTGGCGATTAGGTACGAGCGTTGTTGTGTGCGGGCCGGTCGGGGCTGGCCGCGCAGTTCCCCGCGCCCCTGAAGGAAGGTCCCTCGGGGGTGCGGGGAACTGTTCGGTCGAGCCCTGTCGGTCTGCTGGTGTCAGCAGGTGAGTTGGGTGTCTGCCCAGTCGCCGTGGTCCGAGGTGACTCCGTCTCCGCCGTCGGTGACGACGAGGCGGACCACCTGGGCACCGCTCACGTCGGCCGAAATGGCCTGTGCCGGCTGGGCGTTGGTGAGGACGCCGGTCGAGGCCACCTTTGTGCCGTCGGCCCAGATCTCGAAGGCGACGGACCCGTCCGCGCCCTCCTCGTCGTCCACGCCGACCTTCGCGGTGACGGTCTCGCAGGCCTTGCCCGTGTAGTACTCGACGGTGCTCTCCGCATGGACGCCGAGCCCGGTGGCGTACACGACGCCGTTGATCGTGATCGGGGTGCCGTCGCCCGCGTCGCTCTCGCCATTGCTGGTGTTGCGCTCGACCGGTCCCCAGCCGTTGGTCGTCGAGAGCCAGGGGAGATCACCGAGGTTCGAGGCTCCCGAGGGCGGGGCCACCACGACGGACGCCGTCAGCGGCAGCACGCTCTCGGCCCGCACTCCCTTCGGCGAGCGGTAGGTCGCCTTCAGCGTCAGCTCGTACGACCCCGCGGGCGTGCTCGCCGGCGCGGTCACCGTCCACTTGGTGCGCAGCGCCCTGCCGGTCGGGAGGGAGCCTGTGGTGGTCGGTGACTTGGCCTTCACCTTCCAGCCCTGGGGTCCGCTCACGGAGACGGAGACGCGCTTCGCGGGCGTGCGGCCCAGGTCGGTGACCGAGGTCGTCAGGGCGGTCGGCCTGCCCGCCTCGATCAACGTGCTGCCGTCCAGGCCGAGTTCGACGGCGGGCGGGTTCTTGGCCCAGCGGCCGTCCGCCGAGACGCGTACGAGGACCGTGCCGTGGGCCGGGACGGTCGCCGAGATCGCGCCCGCCGTGTTGTAGCTCTTGTGCTGCCACAGGTCGCGCAGCGTGTAGGCGTCCGCCTCGGGCAATCCGACGGCCTTCGCGGTCGTGGCGATGCGCTGGGCGCTGCCGGTCTCGTTGAACAGGGCGACCGTGCGGCTGCCGTCCTTCATCTCCTTGGCGACGACCCAGCGACCGCCCTCGGAGGAGAGCACCGCGCCCTGCTTGCCGAGCGGGTCCTGGTCGACCGCGATGACCTCCTTGTTGCCGAGGATGTCGAAGGTCTCCTCGGGGACGGAGCGCAGGTCCGAGCCGATGAGCAGCGGCGCGGCCATGATCGACCACATCGAGAAGTGCGTGCGGTACTCGGTGTCCGTCATGCCGCCGTTGCCGACCTCCAGCATGTCGGGGTCGTTCCAGCGTCCGGGACCCGCGTACTGCGAGAGCGGCAGGTTCTGCTTCATGATCGAGAGCATCGAGCCCCAGTTGTCGCTGATGTCCCCGGTCGTACGCCACAGTTGGCCGACGTCGGCCGCCCACTCCCAGGGCTTGTTCTCGCCCCACTCGCAGATGCTGTAGACGATGGGTCGGCCGGTTGTCTCGGAGGCGGCCTTCAGGGCGTCACGCATCGTCGTGTAGCGCTGCTTGGCGTCCACGCCCTGGTTGTTGCAGTTGTCGTACTTCAGGTAGTCGACACCCCAGTCCGCGAACTGCTGGGCGTCGCTGAACTCGTGGCCGAGCGCACCGGGGAAGCCCGCGTCGTTGCACGTCTTCGTGCCCGCGCTGGTGTAAATGCCGAGCTTGAGCCCCTTGGAGTGCACGTAGTCCGCGACCGCCTTGATCCCGCCCGGGAAGCGGACCGGGTCGGGCACCAGCTTGCCATTCGTGTCACGGGTGGGCAGTGCCCAGCAGTCGTCCAGGTTGACGTACTCGTATCCGGCCTCCTTGAGCCCCTTGGTCACGAAGATGTCCGCGATCCCCTTGACCATCTCCTCGTTGAACTCCGCACGGCAGTGCGTGGAGTTCCAGTTGTTGAAGCCCATGGGCGGGGTGAGGGCGAGGCCGGCGTCCGGGGTGGGTGCGGCCGGTGCCGCCGGGGTTTCGGCCGAGGCTCCGGCCGGTGTCTGGGCGTGGGCGGCCGGGGCGGGCCCGGTCATCCCCAAGGTGCCGAGCAACCCTGCGGTGAGTGCTCCGACCACTCTTCGGCGAGTCGTGCGGGTGAGAAAGTGACGCATCGTTACGTCCTCCGTACTCGCGAAAGGTTGGATGTCTTCATGTCCGCGTCATCCGTGCGCGCTTACGGTAGGACGTGTCGCACTGTGGTGGAAGAGGTGCGGTAAAGTTTGTTCGATATCCCGTCAAAACCCTAGACGATGCTCCCACTAGGGAGTGGGACCCGAGCCCCGCGTGCGTTTGTGTTGAGTTGCGCCCTGCGGAGGAGGTCACGGCACGGCTCTCGCCCACGGGGCCTGTGATGACCGGAAGTGCTGCGGGACATCGGATGTCCCGGCGAAATCCCTCGCGTGGCCCGGCCGTACCGTGGAACGACCGAAAGGCCGACCGTGACCCCTGGGCGGGTCGGCAGTTGAACCGGGCATGAAGAAGCGCAGCATGCTCGCCATCGCCTCCCTCGCCGCCGGATTCGTGGTCGCGGCCGTCACGCCGTCCCACTCCGCGGAGGGCGGCGACGCCCTTGGCAGCCTCGACGTACAGAACACGCTCAGCAGCCTCGACCAGACGATCAGCGACGGCAGTCTGGCCACGGACGACAAGCCCGAGGAGCAGCGGGGCTGACCCGCCAGTCAGGACCGTCCCGACCATCAGCCCGGCCCGTCGAGGGCCGGGCTTTCGCATGCGTCCGACCCGTCGAACGCGACCTCTTCAGGGCCTGGTTTCCGTGGCAGGGTGGAGCGGGCAAGCCTCAGGGGGCCAACAGCAGAGGGGGAACCGTGATCGTTTGGATCAACGGTGCGTTCGGTGCGGGGAAGACCACCACCGCACGGGAACTGATCGACCTGATCCCGAACAGCACACTCTTCGACCCCGAGCTCATCGGCGCCGGGCTGACGCAGCTCCTGCCCGCCAAGCGCCTCGCCGAGGTCGGCGACTTCCAGGATCTGCCGATCTGGCGACGGCTCGTGGTCGACACCGCCGCCGCGATGCTCGCCGAACTCGGGGGCGTACTCGTGGTCCCCATGACGCTGCTCCGCCAGGACTACCGTGACGAGATCTTCGGCGGACTCGCATCCCGCAGGATCGCGGTACGCCATGTGCTTCTCGCCCCGGCGGAAACGATCCTGCGCGAGCGAATAGCCGACCGGGAGGTCCCGCCGGACCTCCCCGACGGGGAGATACGAGTGCGGCAGTGGTCGTACGACCACATCGAGCCGTACCACGCCGCCCTCGCGGGCTGGCTCACCGCCGACGCCCATCCGGTCGACACCAGCGCGCTCACCCCGTACGAGGCCGCCGTGCGCATCGCCGGTGCCGTGAGCGGCGGAACTGTCCCCGTCTGCGACATCGTGCAGACCCCCGAGCCCACCTCGGAGACCGTTGCCGCGGGCGTGCTTCTCTTCGACGAGCAGGACCGGGTGCTGCTCGTCGACCCGACCTACAAGGCCGGCTGGGAGTTCCCGGGCGGAGTCGTCGAATCCGGCGAGGCACCCGCGCGCGCGGGCATCCGCGAGGTCGCCGAGGAGACGGGCATCCAACTCGTCGACGTACCCAGCCTGTTGGTCGTCGACTGGGAGCCGCCGGTACCCCCCGCCTACGGCGGACTGCGCCTCCTCTACGACGGCGGCCGGCTCGACAGCGACGAGGCCCGGCGGATGCTGCTGCCGGGCCCCGAACTGCGCGCCTGGCGCTTCGTCACCGAGGAGGAGGCGGCCGGACTCCTGCCGCCCGTCCGCTACGAGCGCCTGCGCTGGGCACTGCGCGCACGGGAGCGGGGAGCCGCGCTGTATCTGGAGGCCGGGGTGCCCACGGGGTAGCTGCCCCGGCGACGGCCGAAGACCGACGGCCGTGAGTGTACGAGGGACGACGGGCGTGCCCCGGTTGTGCTGTGGGGCACGCCCGTCGGACCGACTCGCTCAGTTCGCCGCGTAGTTGCGCAGGAACAGTGCCTCGGCGACGGACAGCCGCTCCAGTTCCTCCGGCGACACGCTCTCGTTCACGGCGTGGATCTGGGCCTCCGGCTCGCTCAGCCCGATGAGCAGGATCTCCGCCTGCGGATAGAGCGACGCGAGGGTGTTGCACAGCGGGATGGAGCCGCCCTGACCGGCGTACTGCATCTCCGCCCCGTCGTACGCGTCGCTCATCGCCTGGGCCATCGCCGCGTACGCGGGACTGGTCGTGTCGGCGCGGAACGGCTGACCCTGGCCGATCTGTTCGAGCTGCACGCGCGCGCCCCACGGGGTGTGCGCCTCCAGATGGGCCTGGAGCAGCTTGGTCGCCTCGACCGTGTCCACGCCCGGCGGCACCCGCAGGCTGACCAGCGCGCGGGCGCCCGCCTGCACGGACGGGGTGGCGCCGACCACCGGCGGGCAGTCGATGCCCAGCACGGTCACGGCCGGCCGCGCCCAGATGCGGTCGGCGACCGTGCCCGAACCGATCAGCTCCACACCGTCGAGCACCTTGGCGTCCTTGCGGAACTGCGCCTCGTCGTACTGCAGGCCGTCCCAGCGCGAGGTGCCCGTGAGCCCGTCGACCGTCGTCGAACCGTCCTCGGCGCGCAGCGAGTCCAGTACGCGGATCAGCGCGCCCAGCGCGTCGGGGGCGGCGCCGCCGAACTGGCCGGAGTGCAGGTTGCCTTCGAGGGTGTCGACCCGGACGCGGACGAGCGTCATGCCGCGCAGCGCGGTCGTCACCGTGGGGACGCCGACCCGGAAGTTGCCCGCGTCGCCGATGATGATCGTGTCGGCGGCCAGCAGCTCGGGGTGCTCCTCGGCGTACCGCTCCAGGCCGCCCGTGCCCTGCTCCTCGGAACCCTCCGCGATCACCTTGACGTTGACCGGGACCCCGCCGTTGGCCTTGAGCGCGCGCAGCGCCAGCAGGTGCATGACCAGGCCGCCCTTGCAGTCGGCGGACCCGCGCCCGTACCAGCGGCCGTCCCGCTCCGTCAGCTCGAACGGCGGGGTCGCCCAGCCGGCCTCGTCGAGCGGGGGCTGCACGTCGTAGTGCGCGTACAGGAGGACGGTCTTCGCGCCTTCGGGGCCCGGCAGGCTGCCGTACACCGACTGTGTGCCGTCGGGGGTGTCGAGCAGCGCGACGTCCTGGAAGCCCTCGGCGCGCAGCGCGTCGGCCACCCAGTTCGCGGCGCCCTCGCTCTCGCTCCTGGGGAACTGGTCGAAGTCCGCCACCGACTTGAAGGCCACCAGCTCGGTGAGCTCCGCCTTCGCCCTCGGCATCAACGAGGCGACGGTCTCGGCGACCGGATTCGACGACATGGGCACGCTCCTCGTGGGTGCGACGTTGTACGGCTGGGTACGTCTGCGATGCGCGCATACGGGTGTGCGCGCTGCATTCGCTGTAGATCCTCCCACAGCGGTCCTCGCCGGACGTCGCCGTAGGATGCGTGGAGCAGGTGCGGCAGGCGGCTGGATCGGAGCAGCAGACCATCGTGAGCAGCGAGAACTCTTCGGACGACGCACAGCGGGTGTGGGACGTCGTCGTGGTCGGTGCGGGGCCCGCGGGCGCCTCGGCCGCCTATGCGGCAGCGGTCGCGGGGCGCCGCGTCCTGTTGCTGGAGAAAGCGGAGCTGCCCCGTTACAAAACGTGCGGCGGCGGCATCATCGGACCCACGCGAGACGCGCTGCCCCCCGGCTTCGAGCTGCCGTTCCAGGACCGGGTGCACGCGGTCACGTTCTCGCTCGACGGGAGGTTCACGCGCACCCGTCGCTCCAAGCAGATGCTCTTCGGGCTCATCAACCGGCCCGAGTTCGACCAGCAGCTCGTCGAGCACGCCCAGAAGGCGGGCGCCGAACTGCGTACGGGCGTCACGGTCTCGCGGGTGGAGCAGCACGGCTCTGCCGTCCCCGACCGGCGCACGGTGGCCGTGGTTCTCCAGGACGGCGAGACGGTGCTGGCCAGGGCCGTGGTCGGCGCGGACGGCAGCGCCAGCCGGATAGGGGCACACGTCGGGGTGAAGCTCGACCAGGTCGACCTCGGCCTGGAAGTGGAGATCCCGGTGCCGGAGACGGTCGCGGAGGACTGGAAGGGGCGGGTCCTCATCGACTGGGGTCCCCTGCCCGGCAGTTACGGATGGGTGTTCCCCAAGGGCGACACGCTCACCGTCGGAGTGATCTCGGCGCGCGGTGAAGGCGCCGCCACCAAGCGGTACTTGGAGGACTTCGTCGCCCGGCTCGGGCTCGCCGGTTTCGAGCCGAGCATCTCGTCCGGGCATCTGACGCGCTGCCGTGCCGACGACTCGCCGCTGTCGCGGGGGCGGGTGCTGGTGTGCGGGGATGCGGCGGGGCTCCTGGAGCCGTGGACCCGCGAGGGCATCTCCTTCGCGCTGCGCTCGGGGCGGCTCGCGGGGGAGTGGGCGGTGCGGATCGCGGAGGCGCACGACGCGGTGGACGCGCGACGGCAGGCGCTGAACTACGCCTTCGCGATCAAGGCGGGTCTCGGCGTCGAGATGAGCGTCGGCAAGAGCATGCTCACGATCTTCCAGCGGCGGCCCGGCATGTTCCATGCCGCGCTGACCGGTTTCCGGCCCGCCTGGAAGGTGTTCGCGGGCATCACCCGAGGATCCACCTCGCTGGGCGAGATCGTGCGGTCGCATCCGATGGCGGGGCGTGCGCTGACGGCGCTCGACCGGTGACCTGAGGGGACCAGGAGCTGGGCCTCCGAGGGGCTCAGCTCTTGACCGTGATCCGGAAGACCGGGTGGTCGGGGGCGATGCGCCGCAGCTCCTCGTTGGACGAGTCGGGGCCGACGCCGTTGAAGAACACGCCCACCTCGGCCTTCCAGCGCTTGAGGTAGGCGCGCAGCAGCGGGACCTTGTCGTCGTCGGCGACCTCCACGGCGGTGAACGTGTCCACCTTCTTGCCGAGGTGCAGCTCGCCGCCGCCCGCGACCCGCATGTTGTGCGTCCACTGGACGTGGCCGCGCGGGGCGACGAGGTACTGCCGGCCGTCGAAGGTCAGCAGGTTGACGGGCGTGGTGCGCCACTCGCCGCTCTTGCGGCCGCGGACGGCGAGGACCCTGGAGCCCCAGACGCTGAGGCCGCGGCGGGTCATCCAGGCGACGGTCCGGTTGAGGACGTTCACGGTGAACCAGCCGGGCTTCTTCACGTGCGTGGACGTGGCCATGGTGACTTCCTCCGGAAGCGGAAAGTGGAAAGTGTGAGCACTGCTCTCGCTTGAGAGCAGTGTGCACGAGATCGGTGATCCAAAGCAAGAGCAGTGATCTCGTAATGGCGCACTGCTCACGTTTGCGTGCACCGCTCTCGTTTGTGTGCACTGCTCTGAAGTTATGGAACACTGGTGCGCATGAGTACCGCCAAAGGAGCCCGCGCCCGCGCCCGGATCGAGGTCACCGCGGCCATCAAGGACGAGGCGCGCAGACAGCTCGCCGAGGACGGCGCGGCCAAGCTCTCCCTGCGGGCCGTGGCCCGCGAGCTCGGCATGGTCTCCTCCGCGCTGTACCGCTACTTCCCGAGCCGCGACGACCTGCTGACCGCACTCATCATCGACGCCTACGACTCGCTCGGCGCCGACGCCGAGGCGGCGCACGCCAAGGTCGCCGACGCCGAACCGATCCGCCGTTGGACCACGGTGTGCGAGGCGGTGCGCGAGTGGGCACTGGGGCACCCCCACGAGTACGCGCTGATCTACGGATCGCCCGTGCCCGGGTACGTCGCACCCGCCACCACCGTGCCGGCGGCGTCCCGCGTCGGGCTGCTCCTCATCGGCATCGTCCGGGGCGCGCACCAGGGCGCAGGTGTCGCCCTTCCTCCGCTGCCCGCCGAACTCGGGCCCGAGGCACGGCGGTTGGCCGACGACCTGGCCCCGGACCTGCCGCCCGCTGTGGTCACCGCGCTCGTCGCGGCCTGGGCACAGCTCTACGGGCTCGTCGGCTTCGAGCTGTTCGGGCAGTTCAACCGGGTCGTGGAGGACCGCGAGCCGTTCTTCCGGCACGCGGTCGCCCAACTCGGTCATGGTGTGGGCCTCGTGTTCCCTCAGGACACCGGCACGGGCGGCCGGGGCAGCAGGGCGGGATCCTGACGGAGCATCCGCGCGTGCAGTGACCGGAGCGGTGGCCCCGGGTCCGCGCCCAGCGCCTCGGCGAGCCGCTGACGTGCGGCCTCGTAGGCGGTCAGCGCGTCCGAGGAGCGGCCCGTCCGGTACAGCGCGAGCATCAGCAGCTCCACGAGCCGTTCCCGCAACGGGTGCGCGGCGACGAGCCGGACCAGCTCATGGACGTACTCGAAGGACCTGCCGAGTTCGATCTCCCCGGCCAGCCGGGCCTCAAGCACCGTGAGTCGCTTCTCGGCCCAGCGCAGCCGTTCCGCCGCCAGGTAGGGCGCCCGCAGGCCCTCCGCGAACTCGCCGCGCCACAACTCCTCGGCGCGCTCGACCAGTTCACCCGCGCGCCGCAGCTCACCGGCGTCGCGAGCGGCGAGCGCCTCGTCCACCCACCGTCGCCGCTCGCGCAGGTCGTCGGCGTCCGCGCCGGTGAGCCGGTAGCCGCTGCCCGTCCACGCCAACTCCGCGGCGCCGCCCAGGGCTCGGCGCAGCCCGGAGACGTACTTCTGCACAAGGTTGCGTACATGCAGGGGCGGGGCGCCTCCCCACACGGCCTCGACCAGGGCGTCGTACGAGATGGAGCGCCCCTCCTGGAGGAGCAGTACGGCGAGCACCGCGCGCTGCTTCGGAGGGCCGAGCGGCACCTCGACTCCGTCGCGCAACGCCCTGAGCGGGCCGAGCAGTTCGAATCGCAGGCCGTCGGGCGCCCCCTCGGCCTTGGCCGGACCGCTCTTGCGCAAGCCCTTCGGTGTCCCCTCACCCATGCGTCGAGAGTATCCCGGCACCGGCGTTCCAGTGGATCTTCCAGCGGACGGTCAGCGGGGCCGACGACCGTGGCCGCTACGGATCCCGGAGAAAGGCCACACCACGATGCTCACCCGGCTCGGCCGCCTGGCGGTGCGGCGCAGTCGCGCCGTCCTCATCGGCGTACTCCTCACCTTCCTCGGCCTAGCCGCCTACGGGGCGGGCGCCCAGAACGACCTGGACCTCGCGCGCTGGAGCTCGCCCGGCACGGAGTCGGTGCGCGCGGGAGACGTACTGCGTGAGGAGTTCGGCACCGGCAACCCCAACCTGGCCCTGCTCGTCACGGCACGCGACGGCGACGTGGACAGCGCCCGCACACGGGACGCGGCCCGCGCGCTCGCCCAGGAGGTGGAGGGGCTGCCCCTGGTCACCGACGTCACCTCGTACTGGGACTCCGACAGCCTCGCCCTGCGCGGCACCGACGGCCGTCGCGCGCTCGTCCTCGTCCGCCTCGAAGGCGGCGCCACGGAAGCACGCGAACAACTCGCCACGCTCTCACCGCGGTTGACGCGCACGACCGACGAACTCACCGTCCAGGTGGGCGGCCAGGAGGAGATCTCGCGCCAGGTCGGCGAACAGGCCCGCACCGACTTCCTGCGCGCCGAACTCTTCGCACTGCCCGCAGTCCTGCTCCTCCTCGTCCTGGTCTACCGACGCACCACGGCCGCCCTGTTGACCGTCGCGGTCGGTCTGCTGTCCGTCCTCGGCACACTCGCCGGGCTGCGCGCGATCGCGCAGTTCACCGAGGTGTCGACGTTCGCGGCGAACCTCGCCCTCGTCCTGGGCCTCGGACTCGGCGTCGACTACAGCCTGTTCGTGATCAGCCGCTACCGCGAAGAACGCGCGGCCGGGCGCCCGGGGCCCGACGCCGTCGTGCGGGCCACCGCGGTCGCCGGGCGCACAGTGGTGTTCAGCGGAGTGACGGTGGCGGTGTCGCTGTGCGCGCTGCTGGTGTTCCCGTTCTTCTTCCTCAGCTCGTTCGCGTACGCCGGTGTCCTCGTCGTGGTGACCGCGGTGGCCGGAGCTGTGGTCTTCCTGCCGGCGGCCCTCGCCCGCTGGGGCCACCGGGTCGAACGGCCCGCCGCACGCACGACGTCCGGCTTCTGGCACCGCACGGCACTCGCGGCCATGCGCCGCCCGCTGCTCGCCGGCGCCGGAGTGCTCACCGTGCTGCTCCTTGCCGCCTCGCCCCTCCTGGGGCTGCGCTTCGGACTCCCCGACGAGCGGACCCTCCCCGAAGGGACCTCCTCGCGCACCACCTCCGAGATCGTGCACGAGGAGTTCCCCGCCGAGCCGACCGACACCATCCAGGTCGTCCTCACGAAATCACCCGCGGGGACGACCACAACCGCGACCACGGCCGCCACGCGCGCCTACGCAGCCGAACTCTCCTCGATCCAGGGCGTGTTCCAGGTCGACGCCCCCTCCGGCACCTTCCGCGACGGGCAGCGGACGGGAGCGCCGGGCCAGGACCGGCTGACGGCGCCCGACGGCCGCGTACGACTGGCGCTGGTGCCCACTCAGGAGGCGATGCGCGGGGACGTACCCGCGCTCGTCGAGCGCGTCCGTGACCTCCCCGCACCCGACGGCGTACTGGTCGGCGGCTACCCGGGCGAGACCACCGACTTCCGCGCCACGCTCCTCGACCGGCTGCCGCTCGCCGCCGGGCTCGTCCTCGGGGCGACGTACCTGATCCTCTTCCTGATGACCGGCAGTGTCCTGCTCCCCCTGAAGGCGACGGTTCTGAACCTGCTCAGCCTGTCTGTGATGTTCGGCTGCCTGGTGTGGGTCTTCCAGGACGGGAACCTCTCCGGAGCGCTCGGTTTCACGCCGACCGGTTCGATCGAGCCGAGCATCCCGGTGCTGATGTTCTGCGTGGCGTACGGCCTGTCCATGGACTACGAGGTGTTCCTGCTGTCCCGCATCAAGGAGGAGCACGACCGCACCGGCGACACCGGGCGCGCGGTCGCGGAGGGCATCCGGCGCAGCGCCCCGCTGATCACGGCGGCGGCCGGCATCCTCGCGCTGTCCTTCCTGTCGTACGCCACCGGAGGCGTCGTCTTCCTGAAGGAGATGGGCATCGGCACGGCCCTGACGATCCTCGTCGACGCGACCCTCATTCGGGTGGTCCTGCTGCCGGTGACCATGCGGCTCGCGGGGCGCGCGAACTGGTGGGCGCCGAAGCCGCTGCGCCGCTTCCGGATCAAGGAGGTGCCCGAGCCCGAGCCGGACCAGGTACTCCGCCGGGAGTACGTGTGATCACCACGCTCGGCTGACGCCTCCGGCGACCCGCGGCGTCTAGCGTGGCAGGCATGGAAGAGCAGCGCACACGCCGGTGCGGTGGACCCCCCTGGGCCAGGGGCGGACCGCCGCAGCGCCGGTGGCCGGGGCCCCCGTGGTGGAACCGCCGCGAGGAGGAGGAAGAGGGCGGCGGCCGTCCGCGTTGGCCGTGGCGTTCGACGCTGCTCCTCACCGTGTTCGTCCTCGTCGGCAGCATCTTCGCCGCGCAGCAGCAGCCCGACCGGGAAAAGCTCGACGTCCTCGCGCGGCTACTTCTCTTCGGGGGCGCCGCTCTGCTCCTGTGGCGGCAGCGGTATCCCGTGGCCGTGGTGTTCGGCACCGCGGCCACGGCCCTCGTCTACTTCAGCGCCGGATATCCGTACGGGCCGATCTTCCTCACGGTCGCGCTCGCCTGCTTCAGCGCGATCGTCGCAGGGCAGCGCTGGGCGGCCTGGACCGCGCTCGGCACGCTGTGGGTGGTCCACCTGCTGGTGGGTCACTGGCTCTACCGGTGGCTGCCGCCGAAGGGCGACCCGGTCTCCTCGTGGGGCGAGGAGGTCGCCATCGCCGCCTGGATGATCGCCATCCTCGCGGTCTCCGAACTCGCCCGGGTACGCCGTGAGCAGTGGGACCGCGACCGGGTGGAGCGTCGGCAGGCGGCCAAGCGGCGCGCCGACGAGGAGCGGCTGCGGATCGCCCGGGAACTGCACGACGTCCTGGCGCACAGCATCTCCGTCATCAACGTCCAGGCGGGTGTCGGCCTCGCGCTGCTCGACTCCGACCCCGAACAGGCGCGCACCGCGCTCACCACCATCAAGGCCGCGAGCAAGGAGGCCCTGGGGGAGGTGCGCCAGGTGCTCGACACGCTCCGTACGCCCGGAGACGCGCCGCGCGCGCCGGCGCCCGGCCTCGACCGGCTCCCCGAACTCGTCGAGCAGGCGGCGGGCGCCGGACTGACGGTCGACGTCGAGAGCGGGGGCGAGCGCGGAGCCCTGCCGCCGGGCGCCGACCTCGCCGCCTTCCGCGTCATCCAGGAGGCGCTGACCAACGTCGTACGGCACTCCGGATCGCGGCACGCGCGCGTGCGGGTCGATTACGCGCGCGTGCCGCGATCCG
>NZ_LIQZ01000124.1 GCF_001418655.1 Streptomyces phaeochromogenes
CCACGAACCCGCACCCAACGACGGCCCCTCCCCCCGTATTCAGTCTTCATGCCCCAACTGAAGATCCCGTTCGGTCCTCCCACCCCCGGCCACCTGCAAAACGGTAGCCACCGGCGGGTATCCGGCAGCGATCACCGTGTACTCCCCCGAGGAAAGATCAATGAACCGGAACGTTCCGTCACCCCCGGTGGTCAACGTGTCCACCACATTCCCCGCGGCGTCCAGCAGCGTCACCCGCGCATCCTCGACCGGCCGCCCCCCACTGGCCCGCACGGCCCCCCGAAGCACCGCCCCACCGGCGAGCTCGACATCCTGCCGAGTCTCCCTGGCGGCCTGCACGCTCACGGGCAGCGCGGCGGGACGGAACGCCGGCGCGCTCCCCGCCAGCGTGTACTCCCCCGCCACCAACTCCGTGATGACGTAACCCCCTTCACGCCCACTGCGCGTCGTGGCGACGACCTCGCCGTGCACATTGGTGAGCGTGACGATCGCGTCCCGTACGGGCGTCCCGTCCGCCGTCACCACGCTCCCGGCCAGCCGTCCGGCGCCGCCGAGGACGACGTCCAGCTCGACCGGCCGCTCCCCGACGGTGACGCTGACGGCCTGCGGCTGATGCCCGCCGGCCGCGGCGATGAGGACGTACGACCCGGCGCCGGGCGTCGACAGCGCGTACCGTCCGTCGTCCCCGCTCGCGCCCCGGCCGATCTGCTGTCCCGCGACGTCGATGAGGGTGAGCGCGGCGCGGGGCACGACGGTGCCGTCGGGGTGCTGGACGGTGCCGCAGACGGGCACTCCGGCGGCGTACGACGAACGCGCCTGCGGGACCGAGGAGTTGTAGGACGCGGTGGTCTCGGGGGCGGCTGAGGTGTGGTGGGACACCAGCGGTTTCTCCTTGAGGAAGAAGGCGACGAGCAGGCCCAGGACGAGCACCGGCACGAGGTAGAGGAAGATCCGCGGCATGGCGTCGGCGTAGGCCGCGATGTAGCCGTCGCGGAGCTCGGCGGGCAGTGCGTGGACGAGCTGCGGGGTGATGGACTCGGGGTCGGGCAGGCCGGCCCCGGCGGGCAGCCGTTCGGCGAGGGAGTCGGCGAGCCGGTCGGCGAAGAGCGTGCCGAAGATCGCGGCGCCGACGCTGCCGCCGATCTGCCGGAAGTAGTTGTTCGCGCTGGTCGCGGTGCCGAGGTCGCGGGGGTCCACGGAGTTCTGCACGGCGAGGATCAGTACGGGCATGACCAGCCCGATCCCGGCGCCGAGTACGGCCATCCAGACGCTGTAGTGCAGCCGGGGCGTGTCGACCTCCAGCCGCGACAGGAGCCACATGCCGAGGACGGAGAGGAAGCCGCCGAGGATCGGGTAGATCTTGTAGTGGCCGCTGCGGCTGATGAGTTGGCCCGAGACGACCGAGGCGCCGACGATGCCGGCCATCATCGGGAGCATGAGCAGACCGGACTCGGTGGCGGTGGCGCCGTCGACCATCTGCAGGTACGTGGGCAGATAGCTGGCCGCTCCGAAGAGGGCGACCCCGACGATCACGCCGACCAGGCCGGTGACGTTGAAGACCCCGTCGCGGAACAGCCGCAGGGGCATGAGGGGTTCGGCCGCGAAGTGCTCGGCGACGAGGAACAGGGCCGTGGCGGCGACTGCTCCGACGCCGAGCCCGAGGATGACGCGCGAGTCCCACGCGTACTCCGTTCCGCCCCAACTCGTCAGCAGGACCAGGCAGGTCGAGGCGGCGGCGAGCAGCAGGGCGCCGAGGACGTCGAGGCGGGGCCGGGCGGTCGGCTTCGGGAGTTTGAGCACGACGGCGACGACGGCGAGCGTGACCAGGCCGAAAGGCACGTTGACGTAGAAGCACCAGCGCCAGGAGAGGTGGTCGGTGAAGTAGCCGCCGAGCAGCGGTCCCGCGACCGACGCGAGGCCGAAGGCGGCGCCGATCAGGCCCATGAACCGGCCGCGTTCCCGGGGCGGCACGATGTCCGCGATGATCGCCTGCACGCCGATCATGAGTCCGCCGGCGCCGACGCCCTGGAGTGCGCGGAAGGCGATCAACTGGTCCATGGTGCGCGACCATCCGGCCAGCGCGGAGCCGATCACGAAGACGACGATCGCGAACTGGAAGACGCCCTTGCGGCCGTAGAGGTCGCCGAACTTGCCGTAGACGGGCAGTCCGACGGTGGCGGTGAGCAGATACGCGGTGATCGCCCAGGACATCCTGTCCAGGCCGTGCAGCTCCCCGACGATCTTCGGGAGAGCGGTGGCGACGATCATCTGCTCCAGCGCGGCGAGCAGCAGGGCCAGCATCAGCGCGAAGAACACCATCCGCACGCGGGCCGGGCTGAGCTCCTCGAACTGCGGTGGCTCCGGCGGCCCTTGGGGTGTGTCAGGGGCCGGAGCCGAAACGCCGCGTTCGCCCGCCGCCAGAGTCGTCCCGCCCACGTGCTGCTCCCCTCGTCGCGCCTGCGCGGCCCATTTCTCGCATTACGCGACAACTGGGAGCAAGCGCGACGAGTCGCCCGTCAGTGGAGCTCAACGGGCGTAACCGCCGGTGGGAGCCCTACGGCGTACGACGGAGCCATACCGAAAACCACTCGAAACGGTGAGCGTGAGAATCGCCCGGCCGAGAACCTCCGGGCGCTCACCGGGACTGCGCCGAGGGCTACTTCTCCACCTCGGTGGCGAGCTTCGCCAGCACCTCGTCGTAGATCCGCCCGAGACCCTTGGGCGCGAAGGTCTTCTCGAAGAAGCCGCCGATGCCGCCGGCGCCGTTCCACACCGAGGTCACGACGACACGGGACTTGCCCTCGCCGGCCGGGGTGACGCGCCAGGTCGTCACCATCGAGGAGTTGCGGTCCTTCTCGACGAGTTCGCCGTCGGTGGGCTCGCTCACCTCGACCAGGCAGTCGCGGACACGCTTGCTCGTGGCCTGGAGCTTCCAGTGGACGAGGCTGCCCTCTCCGTCACCGCCCTCGCGCACCTCGTACTCGCTGAAGTGCTCGCTCAGGACCTTCGGACGCGTGCCGGTGTAGTCGGCCAGCGCGTCGAACACGTCGTCGGGCTGAGCCGCTACGACTCGCTCAGTGGTGGCCTCGACCTGCGCCATTGCGTTCCTCCAGCACTCGGGATCTCGGGGGTCAGCGCTCAGCCAACCATCAGGCGGTCGAGCCGCCCAAATCGGGGTCCCCTCAAGGCCCTGACGCCTCGGACGCCGCGCCCGTCGAATGTGAGTTCGCACGATCAAGGGAACATGTGTTCTATTCTGTGTTCAGTGCTACCGAGGAGGCGTCATGCGCTGGGAGAACCTCACAGTGGAGTCCGGCGGCAACCTGCCGAGGGACGCCGCGCTGTTCGGCGCGGACGCGGTGACCACACGTACGTTCGACACCCCGGAGTTCCGTGGAATCACGTTCCACGAGATCCGGGCCAAGTCGATCGTGAACCGGGTGCCGGGCGCCTCGCGCATGCCCTTCGAGTGGACGGTCAACCCGTATCGGGGATGCACGCACGCATGTGTCTACTGTTTCGCCCGCAAGACCCACAGCTATCTGGACCTCGACACGGGCCTCGGCTTCGACAGCCAGATCGTGGTGAAGGTGAACGCCCCGGAGCTGCTGCGACGGCATCTCGGCTCGCGGCGCTGGCTCGGCGACCACATAGCGATGGGCACGAACGTGGACTGCTACCAGCGCGCCGAGGGCCGCTACCAGCTGATGCCCGGCATCATCGCGGCCCTGCGCGACCACGCGAACCCCTTCTCCATCCTCACCAAGGGCACGCTGATCCTGCGTGACCTCGACCTCCTCAAGCAGGCCGCTTCGGTGACCGAGGTCGGGATCTCCGTCTCGGTGGGCTTCATCGACCACGAGCTGTGGCGGACCGTGGAGCCGGGCACGCCCGCCCCGGAACGCCGCCTCGACGCCGTCCGCACGCTGAGCGAGCACGGCATCGACTGCGGGGTCCTGATGGCCCCGGTGATCCCCTTCCTGGGCGACGACCCGTCCCAGCTGCGCGCGACGGTACGGGCGATCGCGGCCTCCGGCGCCACCTCGGTCACACCGCTCGTGCTGCATCTGCGGCCGGGGGCGCGCGAGTGGTTCATGAGCTGGCTGGCACACCACCACCCTTATCTGGTGCGCCGTTACGAGCGGCTGTACGCGGAGGGTGCCTACGCCCCGAAGTGGTACCAGCGCCGGATCACCCGCCAGGTCCACGAACTGGCCGAGGAGTACGGGATAGGCCCCACGCGCGCGGGGATGCCGCGCAGGATCCCGGCACCCGCCGAACCGGCCCTCCCGGAGCCGACCCAGCTCACTCTTCTCTGACCGGCAGTTCACCCTTCTCCGACCGGCAGCGCGCCTTTCTCCGACCGGCACCGCCACCCGCTCCGACCAGCGCTTCTCAGCTGCATCCGGGCGCATCGCGCGGCCCGATCGGGTCAAACTCCTGTCGGAACCGGTTCTTCCGGGCGCCCACCCCGGGACGATACGGCGAAGGCCGTGGCGTGCACGGCCCACACCCTCCGTCCTGGGAGGTCCGATGCTGCACCTCCCCGGGGGACGATCCCCGGCCCCCGGCTCGAGCATCAGGCCAGAATCCCTGCCCGGAACATCGATGCGAGGCGATTCATCGTGAACCGACGCGCAGTTGCTCTGTGCGGTGCCGCTGCCGTGGTGGCCGGACTGATCACCGCGATCCCGGCCGGCGCGAGCGCGGACTCCGCGACCGCACCGCGCACCACTCCCTCCGCCGACCAGGCGAAGCTCACCTGGAAGAAGTGCGGCACCACCTCCTATCCGACGCTCCAGTGCGCGTCCCTGAAGGTGCCGCTCGACCACACGGACCCGCACGGCGAGCGCATCACGCTCGCGCTGTCACGGGTCCCGCACACCGCGAAGAAGTCCCAGGGACCGCTCCTGGTGAACCCGGGCGGCCCCGGCGGCAGCGGTCTCACGCTCGCCGGCTTCGTCGCGGCCACGCTGCCGAAGGCGGTGGCCTCGCAGTACGACGTCATCGGCTTCGACCCGCGCGGCGTGGGCGCCAGCAAGCCCGCCCCGAACTGCAAGCCGGGGCACTTCACGCCCGTACGCCCCGACTCCCTGCCGAGCACCCCCGCCCTGGAGAAGGCCAACCTCGACCGGGTCAAGGCCTTCGCGAAGGCGTGCGGCACGAAGTACGGAAAGCTCCTGCCGTACCTCGACACCGTGAGCGCGGTCCATGACATGGACGCGATCCGGCACGCACTCGGCGCCAAGAAGATCAACTACTTCGGGTACTCGTACGGCACCTACCTGGGCGCCGTCTACGCGAAGCTCCACCCGGACCGCGTACGGCGCATGGTGCTCGACTCCATCGTCGACCCGACCGGTGTCTGGTACGAGGACAACCTCGCGCAGGACCACGCCTTCAACGACCGTCACCGGGCCTTCATGGCCTGGGTCGCCAAACACAACGCGAAGTACAGGCTCGGCACCGATCCGGAGAAGATCGAGACCAAGTGGTACGCGATGAGGGCGGCCCTGGCGAAGAAGCCCGCGGACAAGACGGTGGGCGCCTCCGAACTGGAGGACACGTTCGTCCCCGGCGGCTACTACAACGGCTACTGGCCGTATCTCGCCGAGGCGTTCGCGGCCTTCGTGAACGACAAGAACGACGACCCGCTGGTCGAGGCGTACGAGAACTTCGGTGCCGTCGACCCCGCGGGCGACAACAGCTACAGCGTCTACACCTCGGTGCAGTGCCGTGACGCGTCCTGGCCGCGCGACTGGGAGCAGTGGCGCGAGGACAACTGGGAGGTGTACGAGAAGGCGCCCTTCATGACCTGGAGCAACGCCTGGTACAACGCGCCGTGCGCGTTCTGGCCGACGGACTCCCTGGAGCCCGAGGACGTCTCCAACGACTCGGTGCCGCCGGTGCTGCTGTTCCAGGCGACGAACGACGCGGCCACCCCGTACGAGGGCGGCCGCATCCTCCATCACCTGCTGCGCGGTTCCAGCCTGGTGGTCGAGCAGGGCGGCGGCAACCACGGCATCACGCTGAGCGGGAACGCCTGCCTGGACAAGCACCTGGCCACGTATCTGGCCGACGGCAGGGTGCCGCGCAGCGGCGGTGAGGTCGACGCGGTGTGCAAGCCGCTGCCCGACCCCAAGCCGCTGAGCAAGAAGGCCTCGGCCTCGCGCGGCACGACGCTGCACGGGCTGCTCGGGTTCCGGGGCTGAGCCCCGGAAGGTGAGCGGCGGCGCCCGTCGGGGGCGTTGTCAGTGGCGTGGTGCAGGATTGATCCATGGCCGAACTGACGCGCATCTCCGCCCCCGACGGGGTCGCCCCCGCCGCCGCGTACACCCACGTCGTCATGGGCACGGGCCGCTTCGTGGCGGTCTCGGGCCAGCTCGCGCTCGACGAGGACGGCAAGCTCGTCGGGGAGGGCGACCCGGCTGCGCAGGCCCGTCAGGTCTTCGAGAACCTGCGGCGCTGTCTGGCCTCGGCCGGGGCCACCTTCGACGACGTGGTCAAGCTGACCTTCTTCGTCACGGACATGGCGTACATGCCGGCCGTCCGCGCGGCCCGGGACGAGCACATATCCCCAGGCCGCCTCCCGGCCGCCTCGGCCGTGCAGGTCGCCGCCCTGGTGAGCCCGGACTTCCTGATGGAGATCGAGGCGTTCGCGCTGCTGCCCGAGTGAGTCGCGGGTGCCGCCCGAGTGGGCCGAGGGTGCCGCCGGGGCAAGTAGCGGGTGCCGCCCGGGCGTCCACGGGCCCGCCGAAATTCACGGGACCCCTCCCCCACGGCCGCCTAGGGTGCCGCCATGGACGAACGCCTCCGCGCCCCTTTCGCCACCCTCCACGTCCGCGAGATGGCCCTGGCCGACTGTCCCCGCGTGGCCGAGATCCGCGTGCGCGGCTGGCAGACGGCGTACCAGGGCATGATGCCGCAGGCGTACCTCGACGGGCTCGACCCTGCGGAGGACGTCGAGCGGCTGCGGGCCCGCTTCGAAGGGGCCGGTGTGGGCGTGGAGAGCCTGGTCGCGGAGTGGGACGGCGACGTCGTCGGCTGGGCGTGCCACGGCCCGTACCGGGACGGCGAAGTCCGCACCGCGGACGCCGAGTTGTACGCGATCTACGTGGCCCCCGACCGGCTCGCGCACGGTGTGGGCCGCGCCCTGCTGCGGGAGTCCGTCGCCCGCTGCACGGCCGCGGGACACGGCCGGATGCTGCTGTGGGTGCTCCGGGAGAACGCGAGCGCGCGCCGCTTCTACGAGAAGGCCGGTTTCGCACCGGACGGCGCGGAGGAGCCCTTCGAGGTGGACGGTGTCGAGGTGCCGGAGGTGCGTTACGCCCGTGTGCTGGGCGGTTCCTGAGGGAGGCTCACACAGAACACGGCGCCGCTCGGCCGGCCGGGCTCGTACCAGGCGTCGCCGCCGTTCGCGCGGGCCAGGCTGCGGGCGATCCACAGGCCGAGGCCGGTGCCCTCGGTGGCCGCCGCCGTGGCGGGGTCGCGGCGGTAGCGCTCGAAGAGGTGCGGGACGAAGGACTCGGGCACACCGGGACCGTGGTCCGCGACGGACAGTTCGATGTGTCCGCCGGTGGCGCGCGCCGTGATCTCCACGGGCTCCCGGCCGTAGGCGAGGGCGTTCTCCAGGTAGTTGGTGATGATCTCGGCGAAGCCGACCCGGTCGACGCGGGCCACCAGATGCGCCGGGACGGCCAGCCGCAGATCACGGCCGCGGGCCGCGGACTCGGCGAGCCGCTCCAGAAGGAAGCCCAGCACCGCCACCGCTTCCGGCACGCCCTGCTGCCACGCGCCGTCGATGCGGGCGGCGGTGAGCAGCTTGCGGACGAGCGACTGCAGCCGGTCCGTGCGCTCGGCGATCCGCTCGACCAGCTGCGCCCGCCCCTCGTCCGTCAGGTCGGGCGGCGGCTCCTTCAGTACGTGCACCAGGGCGCCCAGGGCGGCGAGCGGGTTGTGCAGTTGGTGCGCGGCCACCGCGGCGACCACGCTCTGGTGTTCCAGGGCGGACTGGAGGACGTGGTCCGCCTGCCGTCGGCGGGTTCCGTCGCGCAGGGCGGCCACGTACAGCCGGCGGTCGTCGAGGCTGGCCAGGGTGACGCGCATCTCGACGACCTTGCTGCGGCCGTTCGGCAGGACCAGTGTGACCTCGGTGGCCTCCCCGTGGACCAGCGGGAAGCCGAACACCGAGCCGATCAGTTCGTCCGCGGGGCGCTCCAGCAGTGTCGCCGCGGCCGGGTTGCATGCCCGGACGCATCCGTCGGCGTCCACCGCGACGATGCCGTCCGGGGCGGCCAGCGCCATGGCCTCGTACAGGTTCCGCGGCCCGTCGTCAGTCATCGATCTCGCCCCCGCCGCCCCTACCCATTCCCGTCCCTGACTCAGGGGCTCCGCCCCCGAACCCCCGCTCCTCAAACGCCGGAGGGGCTGAAGATTGCGCGGCCGGGC
>NZ_LIQZ01000125.1 GCF_001418655.1 Streptomyces phaeochromogenes
AGATGTGTATAAGCGCCAGCCCGCGCCCCCCGCCGCTTCCACACCCGCTCGGCGAGATACCAGGACGCCGTGGTGAGCGCCCCCGCCTCCACCCACCGGTACAGCTCGTGGAGCCGCTCGGCCGGCTCACCCCAGTCCCCGAGAGGGAACGTACGCCCCATGAGGTCGCTGTGCCTCGGCCCGCCGGACCCGAGCGCGCCCCGGCCGGGAACACCGCGTCGCGGACCGCTCCGCCCGGGCCCGCCGGGCCTGAACCCTCCCGGCCCCGGCCTCGGACCACCGGCCCGCGCACCATCACCCCGACCGTTCCCGTCCTGGGCCGACCCCTCGGGCTGCATGTCCGGCTGGCTCACCCGACGCTCCCTACTCGTGACGTTGCGTGACGGTAACGTGGCGCAAGGTTCACGAGATGCTGCTGCGCCGCCCCCTTACTACCTCCCAATGGGTGGCGATGGACCCGGTTTCGGGGGTTTTCCGCTCGGACGTGGGCGTTGATCAGGTATAGGCCAATCCGCCGTCTCACTCGAAAGAGTGCTGGAGCGACCGCTCGGCAGACCACGTAGGCTCGTCCCAAGGCGGGAAAACCCCGCCGGACAGCCGTACTCAAGCGGTACGGACGGTCGTACTCGCGGCCGTCCGGCAAGCCGTACACACAGCCGTACGAAACCAGGAGCTGATCGTGATTCCCGGTGGTGGCCAGCCCAATATGCAGCAGCTGCTCCAGCAGGCCCAGAAGATGCAGCAGGACCTCGCGAACGCGCAGGAGGAGCTGGCGCGGACGGAGGTCGAAGGACAGGCGGGCGGCGGCCTGGTGAAGGCGACGGTGACGGGTTCCGGCGAGCTGCGCGGCCTGGTCATCGACCCCAAGGCCGTGGACCCCGAGGACACCGAGACCCTCGCGGACCTGATCGTCGCGGCGGTCCAGGCGGCCAACGAGAACGCCCAGACCCTCCAGCAGCAGAAGCTCGGCCCGCTCGCCCAGGGCCTGGGCGGCGGCGGCATCCCCGGCCTGCCGTTCTAAGTCAACCCGGCGGTCCCTTCTAAGACGGCCGACCGCCAACTACCGTACGTACCAAGAGAGCGAGCGCGACTACGGTACGTACTGGGCGAGCAGCGGACGAGCGGTAGAACGAGCAGCGCGACGAGTAACGCAACGAGCAGGAACAGGAAGGCAATCCGTGTACGAAGGCGTGGTCCAGGACCTCATCGACGAACTGGGGCGGCTCCCCGGCGTCGGTCCCAAGAGCGCGCAGCGGATCGCCTTCCACATCCTCCAGGCCGAGCCGACGGACGTACGCCGTCTCGCGCAGTGCCTGATGGAGGTCAAGGCGAAGGTCCGCTTCTGCGCCACCTGCGGGAACGTGGCGCAGGAGGAGCTGTGCAACATCTGCCGCGACCCGCGCCGCGACCTCACGGTCATCTGTGTGGTCGAGGAGCCCAAGGACGTCGTCGCGATCGAGCGGACGCGCGAGTTCCGGGGCAAGTACCACGTCCTGGGCGGCGCGATCAGCCCGATCGAGGGCGTGGGCCCCGACGACCTGCGTATAAGGGAACTGCTCGCGCGCCTGGCGGACGGCACGGTCACGGAGCTCATCCTGGCCACGGACCCGAACCTGGAGGGCGAGGCCACGGCCACGTACCTCGCCCGCATGATCAAGCCCATGGGCCTCAGGGTCACCCGCCTCGCCAGCGGGCTGCCGGTGGGCGGTGACCTCGAATACGCCGACGAGGTCACTCTGGGGCGCGCCTTCGAGGGAAGGCGGCTGCTGGATGTCTGAACGAGTAGTTGATGCACGAGATGCACGAGATGCACGAGACGCGCGAGACGAAGCTCTTCTCGACGCCCTTCTCGACGTTCCTGTCGAAGTCCTTGAGGAAGGCCGGCTTCTAGATGTCTGACGCCACGCTGCATGCGACGGGGCAGGACCCCGACAACTTCGCGGTCCAGATCGCGGACCAGGTGGAGAGCTTCCTCGTCGCGGTCACAGAGGTCGCCAAGGGCGACGAGCCGGACTCGGCGGTCCCCTTCCTCCTCCTGGAGGTCTCCCAGCTCCTGCTGGCCGGCGGCCGGCTGGGCGCGCACGAGGACATCGTCCCGGACGAGCGCTACGAGCCCGACCTGGGCCCCGAGCCGGACGTCGACGAACTCCGCGAGCGCCTCGCGTTGATGCTCGACCCGGTCGACGTCTACTCCGAGGTCTTCGACCCGTACGAGCCCCGCAAGCCCCCCGTTCCGGCCCGTATCTCGGACGACCTGGCCGACGTCATGGCGGACCTCCGTCACGGCATGGCCCACTACAAGGCGGGCCGCACCACCGAGGCCATGTGGTGGTGGCAGTTCTCGTACTTCTCCAACTGGGGCTCCACCGCCTCGGCCACCCTGCGCGCCCTCCAGTCCCTGGTCGCCCACGTCCGCCTCAACCAGCCCTTGGAGGAACTGGACGGCCTCGACACCGACCAGGACCTCAGCGAGGACGCCCTCGCCGAGGCCGCCGGCAAGGTGATGGCGGAGGAGATCGCGGGTCCGCTGGGGCTGCGCGAGGTCAAGTAGCCCCGGCCCGACGGGAGTCGCCGCGGCCTTCGCACAGCGCACTCACGCGCAACGTAGGCCGAGCGTCGCGTGCAGCCGGTCCGGGTCCACGTACGGCGTGGTGGGCGTCGGCTCGCTGTACCACTGCAGTGGCCAGGTGTTGCCGTCCAGCGCCGGAATCCCGATGTACGTGACCGTGCGGCACCCGGCCCCGCCGAACCGCTGCACACCCAACGGCCACGTGTGCGTCCTCGCGGCTCCGGGTGCGAGCAGGAAGTACATCCACCGGAACCCGACCGCCTCGCAGACGACGGGCCCCGCGTCGCCGTCCGTCGCCTCGACGAGGTCCGAGGCGATCTGCTCCCCGCGTACGCCCTGGATCCGGATCGTGTCGAAGTGGATGCCGGACAGGCGGAGTTGGTGACCGGCGAGGGGGACCCACTCGGGGCGGTGGTGGGGGATTGCGTTCGTCATGGTCACACGATGACGGCCGTCCCGCTACGCTCGGTAGTGACCGAGGAGATACACGCCGGGGTGTATCAGCCGGAGGTGGCCGCAGTGTCAGTCCAGTACAACTCCTCCACGCCGTCGCCGCTCAACTGGCGATACAGCGGAAACCAGTTGAAGCGCTGGCGCACGAAGGCGAACGTGACCCGCGAGGAGCTGGCCGCCGCCGCCAACTACTCCCCGGACACCATCAAGTCCATGGAACAGGGCGTACGCATGCCGACGCCGCGCGTCCTGGACGCGGCGGATGAGTTGTGTCATGCGGAGGGGTTGCTGAGTGCGGCCAAGGACTACCTGAAGCGGGAGAAGCTTCCGGCGAGGGCTCAGGACTACATGGAGTACGAGCGCGAGGCGATCAACCTCTGGTGGTACGAAGTCGCCCTGATCCCGGGCCTGTTGCAGACCGAGACCTATGCGCGGTCGCTGATCGGCGACCACACTCCGCCCCTCGACGAGGACACCGTCGAAGAGCGGGTCATGGCGAGGATGGAGCGCCAGGGCATCCACACGCGCAAGCCGTTGGCGGCTTGCAGCTATGCGCTGTACGAGGCGGCATTGCGCGGACCATACGTCGACAAGGAGCAACTGCTGCACCTCTTGGAGATGGCCAAGCTGCGCAACGTCGCGATCCAGGTGCTGCCCTACCGCAGGGCGGTGGCTGTCGCCCTCCTCGGCCCGATGGTGCTCCTGGAGAACCGGGATCACGAGCGCTTCGCCTATACGGAGGCGCCGTCGACGAGTCAGTTGACCTCTGACCCGGAAGTGGTCAGTGCGCATACTGAGCGGCTTAGCATGATCCGCATGCTGGCCCTCGGCCCTGACGAGTCGGCCCGCTTCATCGAGGGGATGGTGGATGAGCTATGAACGACGAGTTGAAGTGGTCCAAGTCCAGCTACAGCGACTCTGAAGGTGGCGCGTGCGTCGAAGTCGCCCTCACCCCCACCACAACCCACATACGTGACACCAAACTGGCCTTCGACAGCCCTCAGTTGAAGGTACGGGCCCCCGCCTGGTCCGCCTTCATCTCAGCAACTCCCACAGCCCCTTCCCCAGGGTCATGACCCCGCCCACCAACGCCAGCAGCAGGACCAGCAGGCGGGCCTGCCTCTCCGGTACCCGTCCCGCGAGCCATCTGCCGATCGACCCTCCGACGACCATCCCCGCCACCACCAACGCCCACACAGGCGCGGCGAGTCGGGGCACTCCGTTCGCGGCGATGGAGAAGGTGTTCACCACCACCCCGTAGAACAGCGCGTTGGGCACGAACTCCCGTACGGTCCAGCCCGCGTTGAGGGCGTACAGGGATATCGGGGGGCCGCCGACGCCCGCCGCGGAGTTCATGAAGCCGCCGACCGCGCCCGCGGCCACCGCGCCGCCGCTTCCGCGCAGGGACGGCAGCCGGGCGCCCCGCATCACGAGGAGGACGGCGGCCGTCACCAGGGTGCCCATGCAGGCGAGCAGGACGGGTTCGGGGAGCCGGCGGGCCAGCCAGGTGCCCACGGGGACCGTGCAGGCCGCCGCGACGCAGAGCGGCACCATCGCGCGCAGCCGGACCTCGCGCAGGCCGCCCGCGAGGCCGACCAGGCAGATGGCGCACGAGACGCAGTTGGCGAGGACGACACCCTGCGCCGGGTCGAGCAGCAGCACCAGCGCGGGCACGGCGACGAGCGCGAAGCCCATGCCGGTGAGCCACTGCACACAGGAACCGAGCAGCACGATGCCGCTCAGCAACAAGCCGGCCTCCCAGCCACCTGCCATGGTCGGCCCTCCCCGTGACCTGGTGCTTTTGCTGTTTTGTACGAACGTTGTCCGTGCGCTGCATCTGTGCTGCACGGGGCCTAACCGGTGTGAAGCGAGGGTTGGAGCACTCCCCCAGGGGAGCAAGTCCACCCCACCACACAGGAGTTGTGATGCAGCGTCACATACGGACCCGCGCGGCGATCGTCACCGTCGCCCTCGTGGCCGCCGGAGCCGTCACCGTCGGTGTCAGCCAGGCCGCCCCGGAGCAGCAGTCGAAGCCCTCCGCGACCAAGCACGCGAAGAAGGCCTCCAAGGCGGAGATCGCCGCGCTGTTCGACGGCTGGAACAAGGCCCTGCAGACCGGGGACTCGAAGAAGGTCGCCGCCCGCTACGCCTCGGACGCCGTACTCCTGCCCACCGCCTCGCCCAAGATCCGCACGAACCACGCCGAGATCGTCGACTACTTCGACCACTTCCTGCTGAACAAGCCCAAGGGCACGAAGATCAAGTCCGTGATCAACGTCCTGGACAGCAACTCGGCGATCGACGCGGGGCTGTACGTCTTCAACCTGACCGACCCCAAGACCGGCGAGAAGAAGAACGTCGAGGCCCGCTACACGTACGAGTACGAGAAGCGCGGTGGCAAGTGGCTGATCGTCAACCACCACTCCTCGGTGCTGCCCGCCGCAGGCTGAACCGGACGCACAGCCCCCCACCAGGGGCGTCCCGCAGCGCCACCGTACCGCCGTCATCGGTGACCAGCTGCTTGACGATGGCCAGGCCGAGCCCCGAGCCGGCCCGGCCCGTCAGGCCCTGGCCGCGCCAGAAGCGGTCGAAGGCGCGGGACTTCTCGGCGTCGGACATGCCGGGCCCCTGGTCCAGTACCGACATCACGACCTCGTCGGGGTGGGACGACACCTCCACGGTGATCGTCCCGCCGTCCGGTGAGACCTCCAGAGCATTCGACAGGACGTTGTCCAGCACCTGGTCCAAGTGACCCGGGCTGGCCAGCACGAACGGCCGGCCGCCGGCAACTCCCCCCAGAGCGACGGTGACTCCGCGCTCGTCGGCGGCCGGTCTCCACACCGCGAAGCGCTCCTCGATCACGTCGAGCAGCGACAGCGGTTCGGCCGCGGACACCTTCGCCTCCGCGCGCGCGAGCACCAGCAGCCCGTTCACCAGGCGGCTCATCCGGACCACCTCGGAGGTGGCCTGCTCCACGTCCTCCCGTACGAACTCGTCGTCGGTGCCGTCCGCGATGTTGTCCAGGGAGAGCCGCAGAGCCGTCAGCGGCGTACGCAGCTGGTGGGAGGCGTCCGCGACGAAGATCCGCTGGGCGGCGACCAGGCTGTCGAGGCGTTCACCGGCCGAGTTGAGCGTGCGGGCCAGCTGCTGGGTCTCGTGCGGGCCCTCCACCGGCGAGCGTGCCGTCAGGTCGCCGTTGCTGAACCGGGTCGCCATGTCGTTGAGCTGGCGGAGCGGCCGGGTGAGGCGGCGGGCCACGAAGGCGCCGATGAAGGCGGCCACGGCCAGCACGCTGACCGCGAGTATGGCCCGGAAGCCCCAGATGCTCCACAGCCGGCCGCTGAGGTCGGAGGTCGCGTACTTGATGCGTACCGCGCCGACGATCCGGTCCTTGTCGTCCGCGGACTCGGCGGGCACGGTCACCACGAGGTGCCGGCCCCAGACCCAGGACGATCCCCAGTCGACCGTCGGCTCATGGTCCTTGAGGGCCCGCGTGATCGCCTTGTCGTCGGAGGGGAGGGGGAGCGAGGCCACCGCCGCGCCGCCGGCGTCGGTCACCTGGACGGTGCCGGGGGTGTCCTTGGAGTAGGCCCCGGCCATCCGCGCGAGCGCCTGCCGCGAGGACGCGTCCCCCTCGCCCAGCAGCAGCGCCATGGTGGTGGCCTCGCGCTCCACCGACTCCTCGGTGTCCCCGCGCAGCTGCGCGGTCAGTGTGAAGGCCACCGGCACGGTGAAGGCGGCCAGCGCGATGGCCACCAGGAGTACGTAACTGACGATCAGCTGCCGGATCATGAGGCGGCGTCACCCTTGTTGCCGCTCGCGCCGCTTGTGCTGCCGTCGCCGCGGTCGCCGTCCTTGTCGATCTCCAGGCGGAAGCCGACCCCGCGGACCGCCTCGATCGTGATCGCGCCCGCGAGCTTCCGCCGCAGCGCCGCCACATGCACGTCCAGCGTCTTGGTCGGCCCGAACCAGTTCGCGTCCCAGACCGCTTCCATGATCTGTTCGCGCGACATCAGCGCGCCCGGCTCCTCGGTGAGGAAGGCCAGCAGGTCGTACTCCTTGGGCGCGAGGGCGACCTCCTCGCCGTCCAGCCGGACGCGGGCGGCCTTGCGGTCGATGGTCAGCCGGGACCCGTACCGGTCGGGTCCCGCCGCCGCGGCCTCGGCTGCCGTACGCGGCTGGGCGCGCCGCATCACCGCCCTTATCCGCGCGATGACCTCGCGCACCCCGAACGGTTTGGTGACGTAGTCGTCGGCGCCGAGCTCCAGGCCGACCACCCGGTCCGTCTCGTCACTGCGCGCGCTGATCACGATGATCGGCACGTCACCGCGCCCGCGCAGCGCCTTGCAGACGTCCAGACCGTCGGTGTCGGGCAGCCCGAGATCGAGCAGCACGACGTCGTACGGGTCCTCGTGGGCCAGCGCGTCACCGCCCGTGGCGACCCAGGCCACCTCGAAGCCGTAACGCAGCAGCCCGCGCCGGAGCGACTGGGCTACCGGCTCGTCGTCTTCCACCAGGAGTACGCGCACAAGCGGAACCCTAATGCTTGAAATTTAACGCGACGGCTCGTGAGTGTGACGCGGCGCACTTTCCGAGTGAGGTGCGCCCGGGCAGGGCAGATGCGGTCCTGGAGCGGCCGAAGGGCCGGCCGACGGAAGCCGACCGATCGGACGACCGAAAGCCGGACGGGCCCGGGTGATCAACTCGTGAGCGGGACATCTCACGATGCGATATCGCCCGGGTGGAATTCGGCCGCTCGTTAGACTGAGCCGACCGCAGTCGTGCGGTACGAGACGGATTGAGCGAGGAGCGCACGTGGGCCTTGTCGTGCAGAAGTACGGAGGCTCCTCCGTAGCCGATGCCGAGGGCATCAAGCGTGTCGCCAAGCGGATCGTCGACGCCAAGAAGAACGGCCATCAGGTCGTTGTCGTGGTGTCGGCGATGGGTGACACGACGGATGAGCTGATCGATCTCGCCGAGCAGGTATCCCCGATCCCTGCCGGGCGTGAGTTCGACATGCTGCTGACCGCAGGAGAGCGGATCTCCATGGCCCTTTTGGCGATGGCGATCAAAAACCTGGGCCACGAGGCCCAGAGCTTCACCGGCAGCCAGGCAGGCGTGATCACCGACTCCGTCCACAACAAAGCGCGCATCATCGATGTCACGCCCGGCCGCATCAGGACCGCGCTGGACGAGGGCAACATCGCCATCGTCGCCGGGTTCCAGGGCGTGAGCCAGGACAAGAAGGACATCACCACGCTGGGGCGGGGCGGGTCCGACACGACCGCCGTCGCGCTCGCCGCCGCCCTCGACGCCGAGGTCTGCGAGATCTACACGGACGTCGACGGTGTGTTCACCGCCGACCCGCGCGTGGTGAAGAAGGCCCGGAAGATCGACTGGATCTCCTCCGAGGACATGCTGGAGCTCGCCGCCTCCGGTTCCAAGGTGCTGCTGCACCGCTGCGTCGAGTACGCACGCCGATACAACATCCCGATCCACGTCCGCTCGTCCTTCTCGGGACTGCCGGGCACCTGGGTCAGCAACGAGAATCCGCAAGGGGACGCGCAGGTGGAGCACGCCATCATCTCCGGAGTCGCGCACGACATCTCCGAAGCCAAGATCACGGTCGTCGGCGTCCCGGACAAGCCGGGCGAGGCCGCGGTGATCTTCCGCGCCATCGCGGACGCCCAGATCAACATCGACATGATCGTGCAGAACGTGTCGGCGGCCTCCACGGGCCTCACCGACATCTCCTTCACCCTCCCCAAGACCGAGGGCCACAAGGCCATCGAGGCTCTGGAGAAGGCGAAGAGCGCGATCGGCTTCGACTCGCTGCGCTACGACGACCAGATCGGCAAGATCTCGCTGGTCGGCGCCGGGATGAAGACCAACCCGGGCGTCACCGCCTCGTTCTTCCAGGCGCTGTCCGACGCGGGCGTCAACATCGAGCTGATCTCGACCTCCGAGATCCGCATCTCGGTGGTGACCCGCCAGGACGACGTCAACGAGGCCGTGCGCGCCGTGCACAGCGCCTTCGGGCTCGACTCCGACAGCGACGAGGCAGTCGTCTACGGAGGCACCGGCCGCTGATGGCCAGCACTGTGGGACCCGGGACCGTGCGACCCGGGTCCGTGGGGCCGACGCTCGCGGTCGTGGGAGCGACCGGGGCCGTCGGCACTGTGATGCTCCAGATCCTGTCCCAGCACGCGGACATCTGGGGCGAGATCCGCCTCATCGCCTCACCGCGCTCGGCCGGCCGCAAGCTGGCCGTGCGCGGCGAGCAGGTCGAGGTGGTGGCCCTGACGGAGGAGGCCTTCGACGGGGTCGACGTCGCCATGTTCGACGTACCGGACGAAGTCGCCGAGCGCTGGGCGCCGCTGGCCGCGTCCAAGGGCGCGATCGTCGTCGACAACTCCGGCGCCTTCCGGATGGACCCCGAGGTGCCCCTGGTGGTGCCCGAGGTCAATCCGCACGCCGCCCGGGTGCGCCCGCGCGGCATCATCGCGAACCCCAACTGCACGACCCTGTCCATGATCGTGGCCCTGGGCGCGCTGCACGCCGAGTTCGGCCTGCGCGAGCTGGTGGTCTCCTCGTACCAGGCGGTGAGCGGGGCCGGGCGCCGCGGTGTCGACACCCTGCGCCAGCAGCTCGCGCTCGTCGCGGGTACGGAGCTGGGGACGACCCCCGGTGACGTACGCAGGGCGGTGGGGGACAACACGGGCCCCTTCCCGGAGCCGGTGGCGCTCAACGTGGTGCCGTGGGCCGGGACCGTGCGCGAGGACGGCTGGTCCTCGGAGGAGATGAAGGTGCGGGACGAGTCCCGCAAGATCCTCGGACTGCCGAACCTGCCCGTCGCCGTCACGTGCGTACGGGTGCCGGTCGTCACCACGCACTCGCTGACCGTCCACGCCCGCTTCCAGGGCGAGGTGACGGTGGACCGGGCGCGGGAGATCATCGCCACGGCACCCGGCGTCGTGCTCTTCGACAATCCGGCGGCGGGGGAGTTCCCGACGCCGGCCGACGTGGTCGGTACGGACCCCACCTGGGTGGGGCGGGTACGGCGGGCGCTCGACGATCCGACGGCGCTGGAGCTCTTCGTGTGCGGGGACAACCTGCGCAAGGGGGCCGCGCTGAACACGGCCCAGATCGCGGAGCTGGTGGCGGCAGAGCTGTGACGGCCCACCGGGACCGAGGGGTTCCGGGGAGGGGCGCCAGAGGGATCCAGACGGGTCCGGAGGGGGTCCGGCCGGAAATTTTCTGGTCGAAAGTTGAATCGTTTGTAGGATCTGTGTGACTTTCGTGGTCGGAAAATGGTCCGGACCACTTGAATCGAGGCTTCCGACGACCGAGGCTTCTGGCGTTCGAAGATTTTTCTCCCCGTTCTCCGCAACCGCGCGGAGGGCGGGGAGCGTCTTTGCGGTCGCCCTTCAGGGGGCGTCCGGACGCCACGTTCACATGGGGCATAGGGGATGAGCTTTTACGTATGAGGGCATTTGACGCACTGTCTGGCGTGCAGCCTGACGCAAAAGTGATGCCTGTCGCGTACAACCCCAACGGGGGGACGCGTGTCCAACTGGCGTGGCTGAGGTACTCGAATTCACTGTGGCGGCGCGGGGCACGACCCTGCGCCCGCCCCGCCGACCCCGCATGTCCGGCGCGTCCGGCGGCGGCATGCCGGTGATCGCCCCCATGCCCGCAGCGCGGCCGACCCGCATACCGAACCAGCGCGAGGGCGCCGACGAAGCCCTGGCGGCCGGTACGACCGTCGACCATCTCACCGAGACCTATCGCGCCCACTACAGATCGCTCCTCGGTCTCGCGGCGCTCCTCCTCGACGACACCGCCTCCTGCGAGGACGTCGTCCAGGAGGCCTTCATCCGGGTGCACTCGGCGCGCAAGCGCGTGCGTGACCAGGAGAAGACGCTCGCCTATCTGCGGCAGACCGTCGTCAACCTCTCGCGCTCGGCCCTGCGTCGGCGCATCCTCGGTCTGAAGCTCCTCTCCAAGCCCATGCCCGACATGGCGAGCGCGGAGGAGGGCGCGTACGACCTGCTGGAGCGCGACGCCCTGATCAAGGCGATGAAGGGGCTCCAGAGGCGCCAGCGCGAGGTCCTCGTGCTCCGGTACTTCGCGGACATGACCGAGGCGCAGGTCGCCGAGACGCTCGGCATCTCGCTGGGTTCGGTGAAGGCGTACGGCTCGCGCGGCATCGCGGCGCTCCGTGTCGCCATGGAGGCGCCGGCATGAGCGCGAAAGACGATCGGGCACGCCATGATGAGTACGGTCGCGGCTACAGCGACGACAACGAGCATGACCAGCACGCTGGGAACGGAATTGTGAATCACGGCCCCTCGGGGAATTCGGGCCCGGAAGAATCGGGTGTCTCGGACACGGACGGCCGCTCGGCGGACCGCCCGTCCGGTGCTTCGCCGCGCTCGTCGAGCCCTTCGGGCACGCCGGGCCAGTCGGACCCTTCGGTCCATTCGACCCGTTCGGCCCAGTCGACGTCTTCGGTCCACTCGGACGCGGAGGCCGCGGGCCCGGAGCCGGGGGACTCGGGCGGGTTCGATACCGACGGCCTCACGCTGGGAGCGCTCGGGTCCGACGAACTGGCCCTGCGGCGGCTCCTGCACCAGGCCGTCGAGGAGATCGAGCCGACCGACGGCACGTTGGACCATCTGCGGCGCGCGGTACCGGCCAGGCGGGCGCGCAAGCGCCAGGCCGTCGTCGGCATGGCCGCCGCCGCACTCTTCATCGGCACGGCCGTCCCCGCCCTCATCCATGTCTCGAACTCCACCGGCCCCAACGCCGACCCGTCCATCGCGGCCAACGCCTCACAGACCCAGGGCGGCGCGAACGAGGGCAAGCAGGGCGGCACGGGGGGCGGCTCCGGCGGCTCCTCGGGCAAGGACAACGACAAGGACAAGGGCGACAAGACAGACAAGCCCGACAAGGGTGAGGGTGCCAACGGCGGCACCGCCGGCACCCAGCCGTCCGCCTCCGCCGCGAACGTGCCCGCCTGTACGTCCCTGCAGCTCGGCAGCGCCTCCGGGAGCGCCGGCTCGCCCGACGCCAGTGGCGCGGTCTACGGCACCTTCCGGGTCACCAACGTCTCCGCCGCCAGCTGTACGGTCTCCGGCGACGGCTCGGTCGCCCTGGCAGCCCAGGGTGCGGCGAGCCAGTCCGCGATCGGCACGGCCCTGCACGCCACGGGTGACGCGGCGGCCGGACTGCCCGACCAGTCCACGTACTCCGCCGCGCTGGTGCTCCCGCCCGGCTCGGCCTACCAGGTCGAGTTCGCCTGGGTGCCGTCGAGCACGTGTCCGACCACCGGTGACAGCGGCGGCGGGGAGCCCTCGCCCGACCCGACGCCGACCGGCACCACCGGCGACAGCGGCGGTACGGCCTCCGAGGGCACCAGCGGCGTGAGCTCGCAGCTCATGAAGGAGGACGGAGCCGCCGACGGAAGCGTCGTCGTCTCCTACTCGGCCGAGGGCGGCGGCCCGACGGTCTCCACGACCGTGTCCAACGCGTGCGCCGGAACGGTCTACCGGACCGGGGTGCTGGCGGGGTCCTGAGAGCCGACGGGGGTCCGTTGCGGCCTTGGGGTCGTTCGCGCCGGGTGCGGGTGCGGGTGCGGGTGCGGGTGCGTTGTGGCTGGTCGCGCAGTTCCCCGCGCCCCTGAAAGTCTGCGCCGTTCCCCGCGCCCCCAATTCCTGAGGGCCGGTCGATCGACGGGTCAGGCCGTGGGAGAGGCCGACACCTTCGTGTTGTCGGCGGAGGCGGTGTCGCCGTCGCCTCCGTCGCTCTCCCGGCCGGAGGGCGTGCCCTCGTCGTCGCTCTCCACAAGGCCCAGTTCCGCGTCCTGTGCGAACTCCACCTCGCGCCGGATCAGCCGGAACCACATGAAGACCACGAAGCCCGCGAAGACGAACCACTCGCCGGTGTAGCCCAGGTTCTGGAACGCCTTCAGGTCCAGGCCCGTGTCCGCCGGAGCAGCCGCGGGCACCGCCTTCATCCCCGCGTCGGCCTTGGCGAGCGTGACCCAGGCGTCGTACACGTCGTACGGCACGAGGTTCACCAGCGCCGCCGAGCTGATCGCGCCGGTCTGGCCGGAGGGGAGACCACCGGCCGCGGGCACGCCGTTCGAACCGGGTGTCTCCGACGCCTGCAGCGCGCCGGTCACGGTGACCTCACCGGTCGGAGCGGCCGGGGCCTTCGAGGGGTCCGCTGCTCCGGGGAGCCACCCCCGGACCACCGGCAGGGCCCTGCCGTCGTCCGTACGCAGCAACGTCAGAACGTAGAAGCCGCGCTTGTCGTCCAGCTCCCGGCCCGGCACGAGCAACTGCTTCCCGTACCGGCCCGTCGCCGTGGTCTGCTTGCCGGACGTCTTCTTGTCCACGGGCAGCAGCTCGGCGAGCGGCCTGGCCGGATCGGTCTTGGCCGCCGTGGCCTGCTCGCCCGCGTCACGGTGGTCCTGGACCCGGTCCTCGAACCGGCTCAACTGCCATGACCCCATGAAGATGCAGAAGGGGATGGCCAACAGCACGAAGACGTTGATCCCCCACCAGCGGGGCGTCAGCAGGAACCGGTACACAACCTCAAAGGTACGGGGCCCTCGCGGGAGGCTCGGCCGAGGGGTGCCTCTCGGCCGACCCGCCCGCGAGGGGACCCGGTGCGCTCACCTGCCCAGGTGTCGCTCCGCGAAGTCCAGCTCCAGACGGACCTGCTTGATCCGCTCGTCCACGACCAGCGAACCGTGCCCCGCGTCATAGCGGTACACCTCGTGGACGGCGTCGCGCGCGGCGAGTCTGGTCACGTAGTTCTCGACCTGACGGATCGGGCAGCGCGGGTCGTTGACCCCGGCGGAGATGTAGACCGGGGCCTTCACCGCGTCGACGTACGTCAGCGGGGACGACGCCTCGAAGCGCTCCGGGACCTCCTCCGGTGTGCCGCCGAGCAGCGTGCGGTCCATCGCCTTCAGGGCCTCCATCTCGTCGTGGTACGCCGTCACGTAGTCCGCGACCGGCACCGCGGCGATGCCGAGCGCCCACGCCTCGGGCTGCATTCCGACGCCGAGCAGGGTGAGGTAGCCGCCCCAGGAGCCGCCAGTGAGGATCAGCCGGTCCGGGTCGGCGAGACCGGACGAGACCGCCCACTCCCGGACGGCCGCGATGTCCTCCAGTTCGATCAGGCCGACCCGGTGCTTGAGCGCGTCCGTCCACTCGCGCCCGTAGCCCGTGGAGCCGCGGTAGTTGACCCGGACGACCATGTACCCGTGGTCCACCCAGGCCGCCGGGCCCGCCGCGAACGAGTCGCTGTCGTGCCAGGTCGGGCCGCCGTGGATGTCGAAGACGGTCGGCAGCGGACCCGTCACCCCGGCCGGCCGCTGGACCAGTGCGTGGATACGGCCGCCGGGACCGGTCACCCACTCGTCCTGGACGGACACCGACGCCGGGGCCTTCATGCCGGGCGGGTCGAGGACGACCTCGCCGGACGTCGAGCGGACCACCGGCGGCTCGGCGGCCGACGACCACAGGTACTCCACACTGCCGTCCGGGCGGGCCGTCGCTCCCGACACCGTGCCCTTCGGCGTGTGCACCTGCTCCAGGCCGCGGGTCGCCAGGTCGTACCGCCACAGCTGGCTGCGCGCCTCGAAGCTGTTCACCACGAGCAGCGCGGAACCGTCCGGATACCACTCGGCGCTCAGGTCGCCGTCCAGGCGGGCGGCCAGCGCCAGGTCCGTCTCCTCGCCGGACGCCGCGTCCCACACCATCGGCTCCCAGCGCCCTCGCCGCTGATGCCCGACGAGCAGCCGGGTGTCCCCGTCGACCGGGGCGAAGCCGAGCACCTCCAGGCCGAGCTCGGCCGTGCCGCCCTTGGTGTCGTCGAGCTCCGCGACCGCCGAGCCGTCCATCCGCAGCACCCGGACCGCCGAGTGCATCGCGTCACCGTGCTCGGTGTGCTCGATCGCGATCAGCGATCCGTCGTGCGAGAGATCGCCGACACCCGCCGACTCGCGGTGCCGGTAGACCTCCACGGGGTCTTCGCCGATCCGGCTGACGTAGATCGTCGAACCGTCCTCGTCGGTCGACCGGCCGACGATCGCCGTCCGTCCGTCCCGGCCGAGCGCGAGCCCCGCGGGATAGGAGGGGTCGAGCCCGGGAGCCGCGGGCTCGTCGAGAACGGGCGCGCCGCCCTCACCACCCTTGCCGCCCTTGTCGCCGGCCCCGGCGAACGGCTGTCGTCGCCAGATCCCGAACTCGTCGCCGTCCTTGTCGTCGAACCACCAGATCCACTCGCCGTCCGGCGACATCACGCCGTCCGTCGTCCCGTTGGGCCGGTCCGTGACCTGGCGCTGGTCGCCCGTCTCGCGGTCCCACGCGTACAACTCGTACGTCCCTGTCGCGTTCGACACGAACAAGGACCGGTGCGGCGCGTCCTCCGCCCAGTCCGGCAAGGACACCCGCGGCGCCCGGAAGCGCTTTTCCCAGTCCGGCATGCTTCCCTCGTGCGGGACGGACCCGTTGCTCTCAGTCATGGCCCCATACTGCCCGCACTGGACGACAATGCGCTCCCAAGGTCCTCAGCCTGTGGAAAACTCCGCGGACCGAGCTCGTGCCGAGCCCGCGCCGAGTCCGTCGAGGCAGGGGCAATGTCCGGGTCCGTGCAGGTCAGGACCGATTGTCAGTGGCCGGGTGCACCATGGCGCCATGACCTCATCGAACGATCTGCGCAAGACAGTGGAGACCTTCTGGGCCACGGCCGAGGAGAGGAACTGGACGGCCTTCGCGGACACCCTCGCGGAGGACGTCGTCTACACCCTGCCCCAAACGCGCGAGCGCGTCAGCGGGCGGGAGAGCTTTGTCCGGTTCAACCGGGAGTATCCCGGCGACTGGCATCTGCGGATCGAGCGCATAGTCGCCGAGCCCGGCCAGGTCGTCACCTGGGTGCACTTCACGGTGGGCCTGGAGGAGATGTATGGGATCTCATTCTTCACGGGTGACTCGGAGGGTCGCGTCCTGACGATGACGGACTTCTGGCCCGAGCCGTACGAACCTCCGGCGGGGCGGGAGCACTTGGTGGAGCGGTACTGAGGTGGAGCGTTACTGATCGGTGGAGCGCTACTGAGGCGAGCCGTCTCCGTCGTTCCGGACTTGGGCTTGGGCTCGGGCTGGCGTCGGTATGACCACCACCGCGACCCCGCTGTCCAGGTCGACGCGTGTCCGGTGCGGGGGCGCGCCGTCCTCCTCGTCGTCCCGGAGGACGAGGGCGGACTCCCGCTCCTTGAGTTCGTTCTGCTTGCCCGGTGACAGCGCGCCGTGCAGCTGCTCGAAGCCGGTGGCCGACACCTGTCCGACCCGCGCCCCGTTGCGCCAGGGCAACACCCCGGCCCGCCCGGCCCGCAACATCAACTGATCGACGAACGCGATGACCGTCAGCAGGATGACCAGCCCGGGGAGGGAGGCGAACACGGCGAATTCCATCGGCCCATTGTGGGGCGGGGCGCGCCGCGGGGACAGACCTGGACCGCCGACCGGTGCTACGCGCCTGTACGTTCCCGGGACTACGCGCCCGTACGGTCCCGCGGGCGTCGTCCCAGCAGTTCGGCGAGGCCTCGTCGGGTGGCCGCGATGACGACGCGGTCCTCGGAGCCGAGCACATAGGTGGGAGGCAGGTCCCAGACCAGGCCCGACGGCCGCTCCGGCGAGCCCGGGGCGGGAGCGGGGGCGGTGGCCAGGTCGGGCCGGCGTTCCTCGGGGGAGGCGCTGTCCAGGGCCAGCACCCGCCACGCTCCCGCGCGGAACGCCTTGGCGACCGTACGGCCCTCCAGGTGCGGATGCCCGGCGACGTCCAGGGCGGCGAAGAGCAGGACCCGGCGTTCGACCGGGATCGCGCCCAGGATCTGGCGGCCCATCATCGCTCCGGCGAAGGCGGGCGCGGCCAGATGGGAGACGCTGCGGCTGCGGGTGAGCGCGTGCGGGTGGGTGGCGCGCAGGGTGCGGTAGACGGCGGTGGCGAAGTCGTCGTCGTACAGCCGCAGTACGACGCGCAGATCGGGCCGCACCGACCTGGCGTACAGGGAGGCTTCCAGGTTGGTGGTGTCCGCGCTGGTCAGGGCGAGCAGGGCGTGCGCACGGTGGATCTTGGCGGCTTCCAGGACACCTTCCTGGGTGACGTCACCGAGGACGACGGGCACGCGCAGCCGGCGCGCCAGCGCGAGCCCGCGCGCCTCGGGGTCGGCCTCGACGCACACGACGGGGATGTGCAGTTCGCGCAGGCGGGCGAGGACACGTGTGCCGATCTTGCCGAGCCCGAGGAGCACGACGTGGTCGGAGAGCCCGCGGGGCGGCTTCCGTAGCGCGGTCCCGCTGCGGAACGTACCGAGGCCCTCCAGTACGGCGGCAAGGAGCACGGGGAGCAGCAGCAACCCGACCAGACCGGAGAGGAGTTGGAGGATCTGGCGGCCGAGGGGTCCTTCGAGCGCGGGTTCGTTGATGGCGAAGAGATCGAGGAGGGTCAGGTAGGTGGCGTGCAGCGGATGGTCGCCCGTCGTCACCATGGACGCGACCGCGAGCGCCACCACGCAGGCCACCAGGCCCGCGAACGACCAGCGCAGCCGCCGGGAGAACAGCCTGCCGAAGGGCAGGACACTGCGTCCGGCGGGAAGCGGTGGCCCGGAGTACGACACCGTCTCCAGGACGATGGTGCCGCGGCCGGTCGCGGCGGCCACGGAGCGTTCGTCGGGCAGGAGCCGGGGCCCGTTCTCGCCACTGCTCTCCGAACCGTCCGCGCCGGCCGGGTCGTTGGTGGTGGCCGAGAGCAGGGCCAGCGTGCACAGGCCTGGGTCGGCGACCTCACCGGGCCCCGGGGGCTGCCGTTCCACGGCCCGGAGCATCAGCCCGTCGGTCTGTACGACCTTGCTGGTCCCGGCGACCGCGGTCGCCGCCAGCGCGGGCGCGGCGGTGTCGGCGTCGGAGAGCACGGTGGTGGAGGCGTCGAGGAGTACGGGCCGGGATGGACCTCCGTCCCCTCCGGCATTGGTCCCGTTACTCGCTCCGGCGGCCTCTCCGGTGTCCGCGATGCCCGCCATGGCGAGGGCGGAGGCCTGGTCGAGGAGGGCCTCGATGTGCTGGCCGAGACGGCGGTTGTAGAGCCGGACGACCAGGCGAAGACGGGGGTTGAGGCGGCGTGCCATCAGCGCGGCGCGGATGTTCGTCTCGTCGTCGTCATGGACGAGTGCCAGTGCGGCGGCATGCTCGACACCGGCTTCGGCGAGCACGGCCTCGGTCAGGACGGCGGCCTCCAACACCCGGGCGGGGCGCGGCTCCTCGGAGGTGGCGGACCGATTCGCCGAGGCGGTTCCGCGGGGAGACGTGGCTCCACGGGTCAGGGAGACGGTGGCCCGGCCCGCCGCGCCGCCCTCGCCGCCGCCCACGTTCCCGCCGGTGCCACCGCTGTTGCCGCTTCCACCGCCGCCGATGCCGCCGTTGGCCGTCGCCCGGGTCACCGCCGCCGACACGCGGTCGAGCAGCGCCGAGGCACGGGCCCGCCCGACGACCGGCGGCCGTACGGTGCCTTCGGCGGACGGTACGACCAGCGTCACCCGTTCGCCGTAGACACCACGCAACTCGGCCGCCAGCCGGTGCGCGAGGGCATCGTCCCCGCACACCACCATGTGCGCACCGCGATCGTCCGACCCGCTCTGATTAGGAAGGCTCGCCACAACAGCACAGAGTGCCTCACCGGCACGGACGGTTGCACAGGGGCCTGCCGCAAGGGAGTTGAGGCAGGGGTTCCGCGGGACACTGGCCGCCCGAGCCGACCGTGGACCGTACTGCCAGAAGGATGGTGACGAGTGATGCCCAACGACGAGCCCGTACAGCCCGTGGAGCCCGTGGAGCCGGTGAAGCCCGTGGAGACCGCGTCGGCGCAGCCGCCCGGGAGCGTCCCTGCGGATGTCCCTGCGGATGTCCTTGCGGACGTCCCCAAGGGCAACCCGGCTGTCGTGCTGCTGGAGCGGCTGGCCGAGAAGCTGGGCGGGCGTGCCTCGGTGTCCGCCGTCTACGGCGAACCCGTGACCAGGGACGGTGTCACGGTCATCCCCGTCGCCAAGGTCGGGTTCGGCTTCGGGGCCGGCGTGGGCCGCGAGGCCGGCGCCGCCAAGACCGGCGAGGGCGGTGGCGGCGGTGGCGGCGTGGGAGCGAAGCCCATCGGCTTCATCGAGATCCAGGAGGGCTTCGCCACGTACCGCCCGATCCGCGACCCCTGGGTCGATGTCTTCGTCCCGCTGGCGGTGGTCGCACTCGGCAGCGCGCTTCCCGGGATCATCGGGGCGCTGCGCCGCAGGAAGTGATGGCTCGGGCGCGCCTTGGCCGGAAGGCGGGCGTGCCCTGGCCGGAACACGCGCCCGCCCGGCCGGAACATCGGGATGAGAAGCTGTGCCGGAACGGGCGTACTGAAGGTGGAGGGCAACCCATCCAGGAAGCCCTTCCCTACCGGAGGTACCTCTCCCGTGACCACAACCGACACGGCACCGCCCAGGGTTGAGGACGCCGAGCCGAGCGAACCGCGGGGCTGGCAGTTCAACTCGCCCCTCGTCCTGATCATGCTGCTGCTCGTGGGGATCGTGCTCCAGGGCCCGATCCGCGGGGCGCTGTCCGCGCCGGTGATGCAGAGCTGGATGACCGTGTTCGTCGCGGTGATGGTGCAGGCGCTGCCCTTCCTCGTGCTCGGCGTACTGCTGTCGGCGGTCATCGCGGTGTTCGTCCCGCCGTCGTTCTTCGCCCGCGCGCTGCCGGCGCGGCCCGCTCTGGCGGTGCCGGTCGCGGGGATGGCCGGGGCGGTGCTGCCGGGCTGCGAGTGCGCGTCCGTGCCGGTGGCGGGGGCGTTGGTGCGCCGGGGTGTCACGCCCGCGGCGGCGCTGGCGTTCCTGCTGTCCGCGCCGGCGATCAACCCGATCGTGCTGACCGCGACGGCCGTCGCGTTCCCCGGAAAACCGCAGATGGTGGCGGCCCGTTTCGTGGCGAGCCTGCTGGTGGCCTGCACGATGGGCTGGCTGTGGCAACGGCTGGGCCGCGCCGACTGGTTGCGCCCGCCGACCCGCCCGGCGTCCGACGGCCTCGGCAAGGGTGCGGCGTTCTGGGGATCCGTACGGCACGACGTGATGCACGCGGGCGGCTTCCTGGTCGTGGGCGCGATGGCCGCGGCCACGCTGAAGGCAGTGGTCCCGGAGGAGTGGCTGAGCCTCGCGGCGGACAACCCGGTGGTGTCGGTCCTCGCCCTGGCGGTCCTGGCCGTCCTGCTCTCCATCTGCTCCGAGGCGGACGCGTTCGTGGCGGCGTCCCTGACCCAGTTCTCGCTCACGGCCCGGCTGACGTTCCTCGTGGTCGGCCCGATGATCGACCTCAAGCTCTTCGCGATGCAGACGGCCACGTTCGGCCGCGAGTTCGCCCTGCGCTTCGCACCCGCCACCTTCGCCCTGGCCGTCCTGGTCTCGGCCCTGGTCGGGGCGGTGGTCCTGTGAACCGCCAGGCCCAGGCAGCCGTCCTCTTCCTCACCGGCGGCGCAATCCTGCACGCCGCCCTCACCGACCTCTATCTGCGGTACGTGAAGGCCGGGCTGCAGCCGCTGCTGGTGGCGGCGGGGATCGTCCTGATCGCCACGGCGATCGCGACGGTCTGGTACGAGCGGCAGGCGGCGCGTGTGTCTGACGGGGGCGGGGACGCGGACAGGGGCGGGGACGGGCGGCAGGCCGCGCGTACGTC
>NZ_LIQZ01000126.1 GCF_001418655.1 Streptomyces phaeochromogenes
CCGCCAGGTCCGAGCCGATGACGTGGTACGGCAGGTCATGGCGTTCGGCCAGTGGCGAGAGCCTTCCGTACCGCTCCAGGAAGTGGAACGTCGGGAGCGGCTCGAAGATCGAGGACCACACCGTGTTGTAGTTGACCGAGGACGCCATCACGGCCACCAGGGCCTCGCCCGGGCCGAGTTCCGGCACCGGAACGTCCTGGATGTGCAGCGACTTGCGCGGGTCCTTGTCACGGGTGTCGAGCCCCGCGAACATGTCCGTCTCCTCCTTCTGGAGGGTCACGGCCCGGTAGGACTTGGGCAGCGCGAGGGCCGCGAAGTCGGCCGAGACAGCTTTCGCCGAGCCGCCCGACGAGGTGAGCGAGTGGATCGCCTCAAGAATGTGCCGCATACCGTCTTCCCCCTCAGACCCGGACGCCGATGAAGAGCCCGCGCTCGGTGGCGGCGTGCGCGAGGTACTCGACGGACAGTTCCGCTCGCGCGAAGGCCGCTTCGTACTGCGCCCGTTCGAAGAGCGTGATCCGGTGGCTCTCCTGCAGATGCGCCACGCCCTCTCCCGGCACGCCCACGAGGTAGTTCACGTCGATCCGGGTCGCTCCGTCCTCGATGACGGAGTGGGAGAAGCGGGCGATCGAGCGGCCCTCCGCCTCGACGAGACTTGTGCCGACGTAGCCCGGCGTGAAGTTCTCCGGGAACCACCAGGGATCGACGATCACGACCCCGCCGGGTGGGAGGTGCGCGGCGAACCGGCCGATCGCCGCGTCCAGTTCCTCCTGGTCCCGCATGTGGCCGATGGAGCTGAACATGCAGATCACGGCGTCGAAGCGGCGATCGAGGGCGAAGTCCCGCATGTCTCCCCGGTGGATACGGACGTCCGGGTTGCGCTGCTCGGCGATGGCCAGCATGTCGGGTGACATGTCGACACCCTCGACCTCGTCGAAGATCTCGCCGAGGTACCGCAGGTGCATGCCTGTGCCGCAGGCCACGTCCAGGAGCGAACGAGCCTCCGGCAGCCGGGAGTTGACGAGCGCGGCCAGCTCCTTGGCCTCCGCCTGGTAGTCCTTGCCCTTGCCCTGGTGTGCCAGGTCGTACAGCCGGGCGATGTCGCCGGTGTATTCGAGGTTCATGTGTTGGCTCCTTGAACGGGGTCAAACGCGGCGGTGCGCGGCGGTGAGACGTTCGAGTCGGGGTACGAGCGCGGCCGGGGTGGGCGCGGCGAGCATCTCCTCGCTGAGGCACCGCGCACGCTCGGCCATCTCGTGGCTCTCCAGGGCGTGCACGACGGCGTCCCGGAGCGTGTGCACGTCGAGCTTCTCGGGGGCCAGGGCGATACCGGCGCCCGCCTCGGCGAGCTGCAGCGCCTTCAGCGGCGCGTCCCACAGCGAAGCGACGACGATCTGCGGGACGCCGTGCAGGGTGGCCGTGAAGCAGGTGCCCGCGCCTCCGTGGTGCACGATCGCGGCACAGCTGGGCAGCAGGGCGTCCAGCGGGACGAAGTCGACGACCCGCACGTTGGCGGGGAGATCCCCGGCGTCCGGGAGCTGTCCGGCGTCCAGGGTTGCGATGATCTCGGCGTCCACGTCCGCCAGTCCCGCGAGCAGTTCGTGGAAGTGCACGTCGTCTCCGCCGTACGTCTCCCTCGTGGACACCCCGAGCGTGATGCAGACCCTGGGCCGGTCCGGCCGCTCGGACAGCCAGTCCGGAATGACCGACGCGCCGTTGTACGGCACGAACCGCATCGGCACGACCTCGCCCCGAACGGGCAGCCGAAGGCTCTGCGCGCTCGGGTCGATCGTCCACTGGCCGGCGAACAGTTCCTCGACGGTGTCCTCGTCGGCCGCCAGGCCGTGCCGCTCCAACGTCCACGTCAGCCATTCGCCGACCGGGTCCTCGCGTTGCCCGGCGGGGCGCTCGTCGAGCAGCCGCCTGAACTGCTGCCGCGCGTTGAGTACGACGTCGGGTCCCCACAACAACCGGGCGTGGGCGGCGCCGCAGGCGTGCGCGGCGATGGGGCCCGCATAGGTGAACGGCTCCCACAGCACAAGGTCCGGCTGCCAGGAGCGGGCCAGGGCGACCATGTCGTCGATGGTGCTGTCACCGTTGAGCGGCGCGAAGCACATGGCGGACATGATCGTCTGCTGCCCCAGGGCATGTTCCCAGGACTGCGGCGCGTCCCGGGTGTCGGCGAAGTCCATGCCCTGCTGGTAGAGGACGAGGTCCCCGCCGATCTCGGTGATCAGCTCGATGATGGCCCCGTCGTCACCCACGGGTACGGCGGTCAGCCCGGAAGCGGTGATGGTGTCGGTCAGCGACGGCTGGCTGGCGACCCGGACGTCGTGCCCGGCGCAACGCAGCGCCCAGCCCAGGGCGACCAGGTTGTAGTAGTGCGTGTTGTGCGCGAACGAGGTCAGCAGGATACGCATGCGGGCACTCCCCTCCTCGGGTGCTATACGGCAGCGGTCGGCAGGGCACGGGCCCCTCGGGTGGCGGCGACGGGGAGACGGGCGTAGCCGTGCAGTACCGGCGAGCGACGGCGTCGGACGGCCGGGCCCGCGGTGTACAGGCCGGGGAACCGTTCGCCGAGCGCCCCGAGGGCGGCCTCGGCGACCGCTGTGACGAGGGGACCGCAGAAGCGGAAGTACAGATCGCCGGGAAGCCCGAACGGCGCGGACTCGGGCCGTGAAAGGTCGAACGGGGTGGCGTCGGCGGCATCGCGGTTCACGGCGGCGACGAGAATCACGAGCCGGCCGCCTGCCGGGACGGGCTCGCCCGCGACCTCGGTGTCCTTACGGGCGACCCGCCACTCCAGGCGCACGGGCGGGGCGGCACGCAGTGTCTCTGTCACCGCGGCTGCCGCCAGACCTGGATCCTGGGCGAGGGCGGCCCATTGCCCGGGCCGCTCCAGCAGCGCCTGTACGGCGTTGCCGACGAGGGTGGCGGTGGGCTCGGCGGTGCCCACGGCCAGGGCACGCGCGGCAGTGACCGCCTCGGGATCCCGCCCGGTCGGCAACTTGCTCAGTACAGCGGTCAGTTCGGCCTCCGCCCGTGCCCCGGCGACGGCGTCGGGGAGGAGCTGTGGGCACAGCACGCTGTCGAAGGTGCCGCGGCACCCGGTCAGCGCGTCGTCGAAGACGTTCGCCAGCGGCTGCGGCACACCGAGCTGTTCGCGGATCACCCGCGCCACCAGCCTGCGGGCGTACGTGTCGACGAGGTCGACCGCGCCGTCGGCGTAGAGGGAGTCCGCCAGGCCGTCGAGGAGGGTGCGGGCGTGTGCCCCGGCCGACTCGCGCAGCGCCGTCCGGTGCTGCCCCGACAGCAGCGGTCCGTCCTGGACAGTGAGGGCGCCGAGCCTTTCCCATGTCGCACGGTCCGCGTCGAGTGCGGTGCCGGAGAGGGGCAGTTGCCGCTCTCCGGGGCGTCGGCCGTCGGTGGTCAGCCCGTCGAACGCCGGTGCGGCGATCACCTCGTCGGCGACGGCCCGGCTCGCGGTCACCCAGGTGTCCAGGAGTTCGCTGTGGAAAAGCGGGCCCCGGGCCCGTACACGCTCCTCGTAGGGGGCGGGATCGGCGGTCTCGGCCCGCAGGACGAGTGCGTAGGGGTCGTCCTGGGCGCCCGCGAACCACTGGGCGGCGCGCGTCAGTTGCAGTCGACGGCCGACGACGGCCGGGTCGATCACGGTCGGTGCGAGGCTCACTTGTTCCCCTCGTTCTCGGCGGTGTCGGCCGCAGGACCGTGCGCGCCCATGAGGCTCAGGCCGTCGAGCCAGCCGAGCACTGCTCGTGCGGTGTGCGGTGCGTGCTCGCTCATCAACGTGAAGTGGGTGCCGGGCAGTTCGGCGGCCGTATGGGCGTGCTCCCAGCGCGACTGCCAGGCGCCCGGCTCTCCTGTCCACTCGCCCAGGGGCTCGGCGGCCCTGATGTGCAGTACGGGTGCACAGGTGGCTCGCGGCGACCAGTCCAGGAGCATGCGGTGATAGGCGCCCATGGCGGTCAGACGGGTGTCGTCGGGCGGGACGGCCGCGCGACGCGCCACCCAGTCCAGCATTTCGTGGCGCCACACGCCCATCGCGCCGGGGTCCCGGGGTGTGTAGACATCCAGGAGGACGAGGGCTGCCGGGCCGTCGCCACGGGCTTCGAGATGACGGGTCAGGGCATGGGCAAGGTTGGCGCCCGCGGAGTGTCCCAGGAGGACGAAGGGCCGGCCGGCGGTGTGGTGGGCGAGCGCGGCGGCCTGTGCTTCGAGGAGCACGTCGAGCGATACCGGCAGCTTCTCGCCCGGCTCGAAGCCGGGTTGGGGCAGTGCGGCGAAGTCGCACCGGCCCTCGAACGCCCGGGCGAGGGCCAGGAACTCGTGCGGGCCCGACGCGACGGACGTGCCGGCGCAACCGACGAGCAGCGGGCGGCCCGGGCCGGTGGTGGCCCCGGCACCACTCATGACGACCGGAGTCAGTGGCTGCTCGTCGGCGGTCCCGAAGGAGGGGCGGAAGGACGCCGCCGCGGCGAGCACGTCGACGGCCTCGCCGACCCGGCGGGTGCGGACGGCTTCCTCGTACAGGCCGGTGAAGCCCGTCCGCGCCACCGGCCGTGCGGCGGGGATACGAGAGCCGGGGCCAGTGCCGGTACCGGCCGGGGCCCGGTCCATGACGCCGGCCGGAGTGTCACCCGGCCCGTCGCCGGCGAACAGGCCGGCCAGATGGTCGGCGAGCGCACGGGAGGTGCCGTGGTCGAGGACCACGGTCGCGGGGAGTTCGACGTCCAGCGCCGCGCCGAGACGCCGGCGCAGCTGGACCATGGAAAGGGAGTCGAACCCGAGCAGCAGGAACCGCTCGTCGGCCGCGACCTCCTCGGGACCGGAGAACCCGAGGAGGTCGGCCGCCTCGTCCCGGATCAGCGCGAGCAGGGCGGCCGGCCGGTCGCCCGGACTCAGCCCCTCGATACGCGCCCGGGTGACAGCGGTCGCGTTCCGGCCGGGAGTGGCCGCATGGTGGCCCGGGGCCGCAGTCACCGCCGACTCCAGGAGCCCATCCGGGGGTTGGGGGGCGGGGCGCGCCTCCGGCAGTCCGGAGATCAGCGGGCTGGGCCGGAAGGCGGTGAACCCGTCGGCGAAGCGGGGCCAGTCCATGTCCGTGACGGTCAGGCAGGGCTCTTCGTCGTCGATGGCGCGGACGAGGTGTTCGAGCGCTGTCCGGGCCGCCATGGGCCGTACTCCGCGGCGGCGCAGGTACTCGGCGCCTTCGCCACCTCCCATGCCCTCGCCCTCCCACACTCCCCAGGCGACTGACGTGGCGGGCAGGCCGTCGGCGCGGCGGCGCTGGGCGAGAGCGTCCAGTTCGGCGTTGGCCGCGGCGTACGCGCCCTGTCCGGCACTCCCCCACACTCCGGCGCCGGACGCGTACAGCACGAACGCGTCCAGGTCGTGGGAGCGTGTCAGCTCGTCGAGGTTCCGGGCGCCGGCGACCTTGCCGGAATACACCTCGGCGAAGAGGCCGGCACGGGTGTCGGTGAGGGCGCTCACCTGCGGGACACCCGCGGCGTGGAAGACCGCGGTGAGCGGGGTGTCCGCCGGTACGGCGGCCAGCACGCCTGCCAGCCCGTCCCGGTCCGCGACGTCGCACGCGACCATGGTGACCTTGACCCCCAGTTCGAGGAGTTCGGCTTCGAGCGCGGCGCCCGCCGGCCCACGCCCGCCACGGCGGCCCACGAGCACCAGGTGCTCGGCGCCGTTACGGGCCAGCCAACGGGCGAGATGCGCGCCGAGGGCACCGGTGCCGCCGGTGACCAGGACCGTGCCGCGAGGCCGATACCGGCGAGCGCCCGGGGCTGTAGCGGCACGGACCAGTCGGCGGCCGTGGGCGCCGGAGTCGCGTACCGCGATCTGGTCCTCGGGGCCGTCGAGCAGCCGTGCCGCCGAGGCCCAGTGGACGTCCTGTGCGGAACCGGGCAGGTCGATCAAACCGCCCCAGCGCGCGGGCATCTCCAGTGCGGCCGTGCGGCCGAGCCCCCAAAGCTGGGCGCCGGCCGGGGTGGGCCGCTCCCCGCGCTCCACGCCCACCGCGTCCTGAGTCAGGCACCACAGGCGAGCGGGCACCGCCTCATCCTCCATCGCCTGGGCCAGGAACACGGTTGCCAGCACTCCGGCGGCCACCGGCCCGTGCTGGGGATGTTCCCGATCATCGGCGCCGAGCAGCGAAAGCACCCCAGACACGGGAGCGTCTGTGTCACTCTCCATGTCACCTCCGGCCGGGTGCAGGGACCCGGCGAGGGCGGCGGCGAGCGAGGAACGGTCGGCGGACGGCACGTCGACGGGCAGCCTGGTGACGACGGCGCCCATGCCCTTCAGGGCCCGCTCGGCAGCCTGGGTGAGCGCAGTGCCCCGGCTCTCGTCGGGGTGGACGAGAAGCCAGTGGCGAGGGGCGGCCGACGGAGCCGTCGCCGCGCCGGCCGGGTGACGGCCCGTCCGGGCGGCGGGCAGCGGCTGCCAAGCGGTGCGGTAGCGCCAGTCGGGGAGCGCACGCCCGGCGGGGGTGGCGGGTTCGATCCAGTAGCGGCGGTGCTGGAATGCGTACACCGGCAAGGGGACACGCCGGGCGCCGGAACCCGCGAAGAGCGAGGCCCAGTCCACGGTGGCGCCCCTGGTGAAGGCCGTGGCGACCGCCCGGAGCAGGGTCGTGGCCCCGGAGTTCGGCGCTGCTGCCAGGCCGCGAGCGCCTGCCGGGGGCCGGCGCAGCAGGGGCACCAACGTCACATCGGGCTCACCCGCGAGGCACTCCTCGGCCATCGCGCTCAGCGCTCCGTCCGGGCCGATCTCCACGAACGTGGTGACCCCTTGGGCGCGTGCCGTAAGCACACCGTCGTGGAAGCGGACGGTCCGCCGGGCATGGTCCACCCAGTAGTCGGGGCGGCGCAGTTCGTCGGCCGTGGCGGCCCGCGCGTCGGTGCCGCCGGTCGCGTGGGAGATGACCGGGATACGCGGAGCGTGGTAGCGCAGCCCTTGTGCGACCCGACGGAAGTCGTCCAGCATCGCGTCCATGAGGGGTGAGTGGAAGGCGTGGCTGACCCGAAGCCGTTTCGTCGCACGCCCCAGAGCGGCGAACCGTGTCGCGAGCGCCGTCACCGCCTCGTCCGCGCCGGATATCACCACGGATTCCGGTCCGTTGACGGCCGCGACACCCACCGGGCCGGTGCTGTCGGCCAGCAGGTCAAGGACCTCCGCCTCCGACGCACGGAGGGACACCATGGTTCCGCCGTCCGGCAGTTGGTCCATGAGTCGACCGCGCGCGGCGACCAGGGTGCAAGCGTCGTCGAGGTCGAGGATCCCGGCGGCGTGGGCGGCGGTGATCTCGCCGACGGAGTGCCCGAGAAGCCGGTCGGGGCGCAGGCCCCAGTTCTCCAGCAGTCGGAACAGTGCCACCTCGACGGCGAAGATCGCAGCCTGCGTGTACCGCGTACGGTGCAGCAGCTCCGCGTCCGGGGTACCGGGCCCGGCCTCCAGCACAGCCGACAACGGCCGGTCCAGCTGCGGGTCGAGCCGTTCGGTGACGGCGTCCAGCGCGTCGGCGAACACCGGGAAGGCGGCGCGCAGATCGCCGGACATCCCGGTGCGCTGGCTGCCCTGCCCGGCGAACATGAAGGCGAGCTTGCGGTCGCGTTGGCGTACACCGCTGACCACTGCCGGAGAACGGCGGCCGTCCGCGAACCCGCGCAGGGTGTCCATCAGTTCGGTGCGGGAGGAACCGAGGAACACGGCACGGTGTTCGAAGGCGCTGCGGGTCGTCGCCAGTGAGTAGCCGATGTCGAGCGGAGCGGAGTCCGGTGCCCCGCCCAGGTGACGGTGCAGACGGTCGGCCTGATCGCGCAGAGCGGCCTCACCGCGCCCCGAAACGACCCATGGCACGGGGACGGAACCGTCCCGGGGCACGGGGACGGAACGGAGACCTGCGGCCGGGGCGGGTACACGCCCCACCGCGTCGCCGACGGGGGCTGTCGCGGGCTCCCCGTCGGCCGACAGCCCTGTCGCGGGCTCCCCGCTGGCCGGCGAGGCTGTCGGCGGCTTCGGCTCGGCGGGCGGCGCCTCCTCCAGGATGAGGTGTGCGTTGGTCCCGCCGACGCCGAAGGCCGAGACGCCGGCTCGCCTGCGGCTGCTCGCGTGTTCCCACGGGACGGGCTCGGTCAGCAGCCGTACGGCACCGGCCGACCAGTCCACGTGCGGGGTGGGTGTCTCGACGTGCAGCGTGCGCGGCAGCAGCCCCTGGCGCATGGCCTGCACCATCTTGATGACACCGCCGACGCCTGCGGCAGCTTGGGCGTGCCCGATATTGGATTTCAGCGACCCCAGCCACAACGGGCGGCCGGAGGGCCGTTCCTGGCCGTACGTGCTGATGAGGGCACTCGCCTCGATGGGGTCACCGAGTCGCGTGCCGGTGCCGTGCGCCTCCACCGCGTCGACCTGGTCCGGTGTCAGGCGGGCGTCGGCGAGCGCCTGCCGGATGACCCGTTGCTGGGAGGGGCCGTTGGGGGCGGTCAGGCCGTTGCTGGCGCCGTCCTGGTTGACGGCCGACCCTCGTACGAGGCCGAGCACCGGGCGGCCCTCGCGCTGTGCGTCGCTCAGCCGCTGGAGCACCAGCACACCGACTCCCTCCGCCCAGCCGGTGCCGTCCGCGTCCGCCGAGAACGCCTTGCACCGACCGTCGGCCGCCAGTCCCTTCTGCCGTGAGAACTCGACGAACGCCGCCGGGTCCGGCATGACCGCCACACCCGCGCCCAATGCCAGCCCGCACTCTCCGCGCCGCAGGGCCGTGACCGCCACGTGCACGGCGACCAGCGACGACGAGCAGGCCGTCTCGATGGTCATCGAGGGGCCTTCCAGCCCGAGGGCGTACGACACCCGTCCCGACAGCACCGCGTCCGCGCTGCCTGCCAGGAGGTGGCCCTCCGAACCCTCCGGCACCCGGCCGGGTTCGGAGACGTAGTCGGCGTGCGCCGCGCCGACGTACACCCCGGTCCGGCTGCCACGCAGCGTGTGGGGGTCCAGTTCGGCCCGTTCGAGGGCCTCCCAGCACACTTCGAGGAGCTGGCGCTGCTGCGGGTCCATCACCACGGCCTCCCTCGGCGATATGCCGAAGAAGGGCGCGTCGAACTCCGCGGCAGCGGTCAGGAACCCGCCCTCGCGGCAGTACGTGGTCCCCTGGGCGTCCGGATCGGGGTCGTACACACCGTCGGTGTCCCAGCCCCGGTCGGTGGGAAACGGCCCGACCGCGTCCGTACCCGTGGCGACCAGTTCCCACAGCGCCTCGGGCGAGTCGACGCCTCCGGGGTAACGGCAGGCCATTCCCACGATGGCGATCGGCTCGTGCTGGGCCGCCTCGAGTTCACGGTTGCGCCGTCTGAGCTTCTCCGCCTCCTTGACGGAGGTACGCAGGGCCTCCACCAACTTCTCGGGGGAGGTCTGGGACGGGGACATGGGCATGAGCGGTTCTCCTCTCGGAGCGGCGGTGCGGTGGGGCGACGTGGGGGGCCGGTGCGGAAGAGAGCGGAAGGCAGGGGCGGACGGCAGGGGCGGAATTCAGGGGGCGACGCGGTCAGGAACCGGATTCGCCGAGCGCGAGCGCGATCAGCGCGTCGCTGTCCAACTCGTCGATGGCGTCCAGGTCATCGATGGCGTCCAGGTCGGTGGCGTCGCTTCCCCCGAGACGCATCGCGGAGCCCGCCGACTGTCCCGGTACCGCCACCGATCCCGATACCGCCGCAGGGGACGGTGCCGGTACGGGTACCAACGGGGAGGCCGCCGCTTCGTGGGCCTCGGTGAGGGCGAGCAGTTCGTCGAGCAGGCCCGCTTCCCTCAGGGTGTCCAGGGGCAACGATGTGAGCGCCGCCCTGATCCGTTCCTCGCTCGACGACCGTGCCGCTTCGCCTCGGGCTTCCAGCAACTGAGCCAGGTGAACGCCCACCGCCTCCGCCGTCGGATGATCGAACACCAGGGTCGGCGGCACCTTCGCTCCCAACGCCCGGGTCAGCCGAGTCGCCACTTCGACGGCTGTGAGGGAGCTGAAGCCGAGGTCCCTGAATGCCTGGTCGGCCGGTACGGACTCGGGGCCCGAGTGGCCCAGCACGATGGCCACCTGACGGCGGACGAGGTCCAGCAGCAGTTCCTGACGCTCGGCCGGGCCCGCGGCGGTGAACCGTGCCAAGAGCTCACGTTCGCCGGCCCTCGTGTCCTCATGCCGCTCACCCACCGCGCCCACGCCCCGCAGGTCGCCGATCAGAGGGCTCGGCCGGAACACGGTGAAGGACCGGGCGAACCGGGGCAGGTCGAGGTCCGCCACGGCCACACAGGTGTCGCCACGGTCCAGGGCGACGCCAAGAGCTTCCACAGCGCGTTCGGGGGACATGACCCGCAGGCCGCGTTCCCGGAGGAACTCCTCGCCCTCGCCCTCGCCCATGCCTCCTCCGGCCCACAGGCCCCAGGCGATCGCGGTGGCCGGCCGGCCGTCGGCACGCCGACGTTCGGCCAGCGCGTCGAGCGCCGCGTTCGCCGCGCCGTACGCGCTCTGCCCGCCGCTGCCCCACACGCCGGCGCCCGACGTGAACAGCACGAAGGCATCCAGATCGCGGTCACGGGTGAGCTGATCCAGGTGGTGTGCCCCGGCGACCTTGCCGCCGTACACGTCGGCCATACCGTCGACCCGCAGGGCCAGGAACTCACCCGAATGCGGAACTCCCGCGGTGTGGAAGACGGCGGTGGGCGGGTGCTCGTCCAACAGCCCGGCCAGCGCCTCACGGTCGGCCACATCACACGCTGCGACTGTGACCCGGGCACCGAGTCCGCCCAGCTCCGCCACCAACTCGGCTGCCCCGGGCGCCTGTTCCCCACGACGGCTGGTGAGCACCACATGCTCCGCACCGCTCGCGGCCAGCCACCGCGCCACATGACCACCGAGCGCACCCGTGCCACCGGTCACCAACACCGTCCCACGCGGGGTGTAGGCCGAGCCGCCGCCGGGCGCTCCCCCGGCGGGTGCGAGCCTGCGCCCGTAGACACCGGAAGCGCGTACGGCCACCTGGTCCTCGGCACCCGCCTCGGACAACACCCAGGCCAGCAGTCGCAGGCACCTGGCGTCCGGCGCGTCGGGAAGGTCCACCAGGCCTCCCCACAGGGCGGGCAGTTCCAGCGCGATCCCCCGGCCTACGCCCCACGCCTGCGCGCCGGCCAGGCTCGGCCGTTCTCCTGCCGAGACGGCGACAGCCCGACGCGTGACGGCCCACAGCCGCGCACGGGTACCCGCGTCGGACATTGCCTGTGCCAGCAGCATCGTGCCGACGGTGGCACGGTCCAGAGCGGGGTGGTCCGGGTGCGGTCGCTCGTCCGTCGCGAGGAGGGAGAGGACGCCGTCCCACTGCCCGTCGAGCCGTGCGGCAAGCCCCTTACGCCCCAGGACCACCGGGTCGGCCACCATTCGCTCGACGGTGGCGCCGTGGTGGGTGAGTGCGTCGGCGATGTCACCGGCCGGGCCCGGGTCGATACCTTCCGGGACAACCAGCAGCCAACGCCCGGACAACTGGGGGTTCCCGCCTGCCGAGAGCCCCTTCCACACCACCCGGTAACGCCACGCCTCACCACCAACGGGCTCGGCATCACGCACGCCACTGTCCAGGCTCCGGGGACTGGACTCCAGCCAGTAGTGGCGGCGTTGGAAGGGGTAGGTGGGCAGGTTGACGTGGGCTGCGGTGAGGTTGTGCGCGGTGTAGGCGGCTTTCCAGTCGACCGCGACTCCGCGTGCGAATGCTTCGGCCGCGGAGGTCCACCAGCGGTGCAGGCCGCCTTCGTCACGGCGCAGACTCCCCACCACGACCGTGTCCTCACGGCCCGCCGCATCGGCCAGCTCCTGGATGCCGATGGTCAGTACGGGGTGGGCACTGGACTCGATGAACACACCGAACCCGTCACGCAGAAGTGCCTCGATGGTGTCGGCGAACCGGACCGGCTGGCGCAGATTCCGATACCAGTAAGCCCCGTCGGTCACCACCGGCCGGCCCGGCTCGACGGTGGAATGGAACGGAACCGACGGCTCCCGGGCCACCACCGGCGCCAGCAGACCCGCCAACTCATCCTCGATGGCCTCCACTTGGGCGGAGTGGGAGGCGTAGTCGACCGGGATACGGCGCGCCCGCACCCCCTCCTCCTCGCACAGCGCGACGAACTCGCCGACCGCGTCCGCCTCGCCGGAGACCACGGTGATGGCAGGGCCGTTGACCGCAGCGACACCCAACCGGCCAGCCCAGCCGGACAGACGCTCCTCCACCGCCTCCACGGGGAGCGCAATCGAGGCCATACCGCCCGCGCCGGCCAGTACCCGGCCGATCACCTGAGACCGCAACGCCACCACCCGCGCACCATCCTCCAGCGACAACGCGCCGGCCACGACAGCAGCAGCAATCTCACCCTGCGAATGACCCACCACCGCATCCGGGGTGACACCCGCCGAAGCCCACACCGCAGCCAGTGACACCATCACCGCCCACGTCACGGGCTGGACCACATCCACCCGCTCGAGACCATCACCGGAGCGCACGACTTCCAGCAGGTCCCACTCCACAAACGGAGCCAACGCCGCGGCACACTCGGCCATACGGGCAGCGAACACCGGCGACGACTCCAACAACGCCGCGCCCATACCCGACCACTGCGTCCCCTGACCCGGAAACACCAGCACCGTGCGCCCGACCGGACCGGACACACCGGAGACGACCGGCGACCTCAAGCCCTCCAGCAATCCATCGCGGTCGGACGCCACCACCACCGCACGGTGAGCGAACACCGACCGCTGCGCAGCCGACCACCCCACCTCCGCAACATCCAGCTCGCCGTCCCCGACCAGACGCGACGCCAGACGCCCCAACCCCGCATCCAACGCACCCGCCGACACACCCGACACCACCACCGGCACCGGCCTCGCTTCCGACAGCGGCTCAGCACCAGCCTCATCGGGTGCCTGTTCCAGCACCACATGCGCGTTCGTCCCACTCACACCGAACGCCGACACCCCCGCCCGACGCGCCCGCTCCACCACCGGCCACGCCCGCGCCTCCGACAACACCTCCACCCCACCGGACGACCAGTCCACCTGCGACGACGCAACCTCCGCATGCAAAGACTTCGGCAGCACACCGTGCCGCATCGCCATCACCATCTTGATCACACCCGCGACACCCGCCGCAGCCTGCGCATGACCGATGTTCGACTTCAACGACCCCAACCACAACGGCCGCTCCACCGGCCGGCCCTGCCCGTAGACCGCCAGCAACGCCTGGGCCTCGATCGGATCTCCCAACCGGGTCCCCGTGCCGTGCGCCTCCACGACGTCCACCTCAGGAGCCGAGATCCGCGCATCCGCCAACGCCCCACGAATCACCCGCTCCTGCGACGGACCATGCGGCGCCGTCAAACCATTCGACGCACCGTCCTGATTCACCGCCGAACCCCGCACCACCCCCAACACCCGATGCCCACGACGCCGCGCATCCGACAACCGCTCCACCACCAACAACCCCACACCCTCGGCCCAACCCGTCCCATCCGCCGCATCCGAGAACGCCTTGCACCGCCCATCCACCGCCAACCCACGCTGACGCGAAAACTCCACAAACGTTCCGGGCGACGCCATCACCGTCACACCGCCGGCCAGGGCGAGGTCGCACTCGCCGCGCCGCAACGCCTGCACGGCCAGATGCAACGCCACCAACGACGACGAACACGCCGTATCCACCGACACCGCAGGACCCTCAAGCCCCAACACATACGAGATCCGACCCGACGCCACACTTCCCGAGGTGCCGGTGCCGAAGTACCCGCCCATGTCGTCGGCGGCGGTGACGTGACCGCTGCCGTAGTCGTGGTACATCACTCCCGCGTAGACGCCGGTACGGCTGCCACGCAGGCTGTGGGGGTCAATCCCCGCCCCCTCCAACGCCTCCCACGACGTCTCCAACAACAACCGCTGCTGCGGATCCATCGCCACCGCCTCACGCGGCGAAATACCGAAAAACCCCGCATCAAACTCCGCCGCGCCATGCAGAAACCCACCCTCACGGACATACGACTTCCCAGCCGCACCCGGATCAGGGTCATACAAACCCGCGACATCCCACCCACGGTCCACCGGGAACGGCGACACCGCGTCCGTCCCCGCCACCACCAGGTCCCACAGGTCCTCCGGGGAAGCCACCCCACCCGGGAAACGACACCCCATACCCACAATCGCGATCGGCTCGGTGACCCGCTCCTCGGCCTCTCGCAGCCTCTCCTGGGTTTCGTGGAGTTCCGCCATGGCGCGGCGCAGGTATTCGCGCAGCTTCGCCTCGGGGTCGGTGGGACCGTTCGCGGAGTCGGAGTCGTTCGTGGACACAGCTCTCCTGAGAAGGTGTCGAGTGCGGTCGTCGTCGCCTCAGGCCGAGAACATCGGCCGGGTGGTCACTGCCGAGGTGGGTCCTGGCGAAAGCCGTTGTCGAGCAGGGCGAACAACTCGTCGTCGGACGCCGTCCGTAGGCGATCGCCGACGGCGTCGGCGGCAGCACCGGAATCTGCGAGACCCGGCTGCTCGTTTCCGGTGAGCGTCGCGAGCAGCGATTCGAGTCGCCGGGCGACTCGGGTCCGCAGCTCGTCATCGTCGGCGGTGGATGCCCCGAGCACGTCGTCCAGTTGGCCGTGGAGCCGGTCGAGGGTGTCGAGTACGGCGGTTTCCGAACCGGGCATTTCCCGGCCCAGGTGGGCTGCGAGCGCCTGTGGGGTCGGATGGTCGAACACCACGGTGGCCGGCAGGCGCAGCCCTGTCGCGGCGGTGAGGCGGTTGCGCAGTTCGACCGCCGACAGTGAGTCGAAGCCGAGTTCCCTGAAGCTGCGGTCGAAGACGATCGCAGCTGTGTCCCCGTGTCCCAGTACGGCGGCGATGTCGGTCCGTACGACGTCTTCCAGTACGGCCGTCCGTTCGGAGCGTGATGTCCCGGCCAGGCGTTCGGCGAGCGTGGCGGTGGCCTGGAGGCGCGGGTCGGGCTCGTTCACGCCGTTCGCCGCGTTCAACCCGCTCGTCAGGACCGTGGCACGGGCAGGTGCGGCGAGGGAGCGCAGCACTTCTGGTATCCGGTCTCCGGCGTTGTGGTCCCCCAGGGCTGTCGGGTCGACGCGCATGGGCAGGATCATCGCCGCGTCGCCGCCGACCGCGGCGTCGAGGGCGGCGAGGCCCTCGACACGGCGCAGTGGGGCGATCCCGATACGCCGTAGCCGGGCGCTGTCCACGGAGTTGAGCGTCTCGGTCATGCCGCTTTCCCACGGCCCCCAGGCCAGTGACACCGCCGCCAGCCCCTCGGCCCTGCGCCATACGGCGAGCGCGTCGAGGTACGCGTTGGCCGCCGCGTATCCGGACTGGCCCGCGCTGCCGAGGGTCGCGGCGGCGGAGGAGTAGAGCACGAAGGCGGAGAGGGGCATCTCCAGGGTCAGTTCGTGGAGGTTCCAGGCCGCGTCGGCCTTGGGGCGCAGCACCCTGTCCAGGCGCTCGGCGTTCTGCGCGGTGACGATGCCGTCATCCAGGACTCCGGCGGTGTGGACGACGGCGGTCAGCGGCCGGTCGGCGGGGATGCTGTCGAGTACGGCGAGCAAGGCATCACGGTCGGCCGCGTCGCACGCCACGACATCGGCATGGGCTCCCAGTTCGGCCAGCTCGGTCACGAGCTGCCCGGCGCCTGGCGTCTCGGCTCCACGCCTGCTGAGCAGGAGCAGGTTCCGTACACCATGGGTTGCCGCAAGGTGCTTCGCCGCCATGGCGCCCAGGCTTCCGGTGCCGCCGGTGATGAGGACGGTGCCTTCTTCGGGCCAGGCCGGCGCGCTCGCGGCCGGGTCGGTGCGCACGAGAGCGGGGTGGAGCAAGACACCTTCGCGGACCGCCAGTTGGCCGCCGAGCGCGGCGGCGCCGGTCAAGGCACGCCGTGAGGCGGGTGCTTCGTCGATGTCCACCAAGGCGATACGGCCCGGGTGTTCGGCTTGCGCGGAGCGCAGCAGCCCCCATGCCGTCGCGGCGGCGGGATCGATGCGGCCGTCCCCCGTGTCCACGGCTCGGCGGGTGACGAAGGTGAGCCGTGCATCGCCGTGACGCTCGTCGGTGACCCATCCCTGGACGAGGGTGAGCGCGCGCAGGGCCATGTGGCGTGCCGCGTCCGGCGGCCCGGGGTGCGAGCCCGGGACCGGACCGAGGTCGACGAGGAGGTGGAATCCGTCCCGGCCGCTCTCCTCGGCCGCCTTGGCGAAGAGGTTCTCGTCGGTGGGGTCGGCCCAGCGGACGCGGGTGTCCTCGTGGCGAGCCTGGGCCGGTTCCGTGCCGGGCGAGGCGGGCGAGGCGGACCACTGCAGCCGGTGGAGTGGCAGGTGGGCGGCTCCGGCGGCGGCGAGCCGGTCGGCGTCGGTACGGCGCAGGGCGAGCGCGTCCACGGTGAGGACCGGGCGTCCCTGGGGGTCGACGGCCGTGATCGTGACGGTCTCGGGTCCTGCGGCGGTGGGTGCGATGCGTACGCGCAGGATGTCGGCGCCCCGGCCGTGCAGCCTGGCGCCGCTCCAGGAGAAGGGCAGGAGTCCGTGTTCCAGGCCGAGGCCGGAAGCGATGGCGTGGAGTGCGGCGTCCAGGAGCGCAGGGTGGACGGCGTAGCGACCGGCTTCGTCGGCGTACGCGCCGGGCAACCGCACTTCGGCGAACACCTCGATGCCGCGCCGCCAGGCGGCGGACAGACCGCGGAAGGCAGGACCGTAACCGATCCCGGCGTCGGCGAAACGCTCGTACTCGGTCGTGATGTCGAGCGGTGCGGCGTCTTCCGGCGGCCAGGCCCCGTCGAGTCCGGGGTCCTCGGAATGCGGTTCACCCGGGCCCAGGGTGCCGGAGGCATGGCGGACCCACCGGCTTCCTCCCGGCGCGTCCGAGTGGCCTTGTTCCGAGTGGATCCGAAGGGTGCGGCTGCCGTGCTCGTCCGGGGCTCCGAGCACGACCCGCAGGCGTACTTCTGCGCCCGGCGGAAGCACCAGCGGGGTCTCGAAGGTCAGTTCAGTGACGGTGTTGTCCGCAGGAGCAACAGAGTCGGCGGCGTACTGAGCCAGCTCCAGGAGGGCGGTTCCGGGTACGACCACCTGACCCCCCACCGTGTGCTCGGCGAGCCACGGGAGGCTGGAGGTGGACAGCCGGCCCGTCCAGACAACGCCCTGCTCCTCGGGCAGGACCACGGAGGCCGACAGCAGCGGATGCGGACTCTCGTCGAACCCCATGGCGGTCGGGTCGAAGGCGGTCGGAGCGTCCAGCCAGTAACGCCGCCGCTGGAAGGGATAGGTGGGCAGGTCCGCCGCCAGCCGGTCGACGGCACCGACGGGGCGGTCGGCGAGGGTGACGGGCACCCCGTGGACGTACGCCTCGGCCACCGCGCGGGTCACGGTGTCCCGCTCGCCGTGGCCCCGCCGCAGCACCGGAATCGTGAGCGGAGTGCGGGAGGTGGCCTCTGGTGCGTCCTCGTCCAGGCATGAGCGCGCCATGGCCGTGAGCACCGCGTCGGGGCCCAGTTCCAGGAACGTGTCGATACCGTCGGCGCGCAGGGCGCGCACGCCGTCGAGGAACCGTACCGGCTGACGCACATGGCGGACCCAGTGGTCCGGGGTACGCGGATCAGCGGCGGTGCCGTTCTCCATGGTCAGGTTCGACATGACAGGAAGCGTCGGTCGCCGGTAGTGCAATGCGCGAGCAACTCGTTCGAACTGTGTCAGCATGCCGTCCATGTGCGGCGAGTGGAACGCATGACTGACAGTGAGCCGCTTGGTGTCCCGGCCCCGTGATCGCCAGAGCTCCACGAGTTCCAGTACGGCCTGTTCGTCGCCCGCGACGACGACTGAGGCCGGGCCGTTGACAGCCGCGAGCGCGACCTCCGTCTCCCGGCCCGCCAGGCAGGGTGCCATCTCCGCCTCGCTCGCCGCGATTGCGGCCATCGCGCCGCCGTGGGGCAACCCCTGCATCAGCCGGCCGCGTGCGGTGACCAGGGCGCACGCGTCGGCGAGGTCGAGCACTCCGGCAACATGGGCGGCGGTGATCTCGCCGACGGAGTGCCCCATGACGGCGTCCGGCCGTATGCCCCATTCCTCGGTCAGCAGCCGGTAGAGGGCGACCTCCAGGGCGAAGAGCGCGGGTTGGGTGTAATCCGTGCGGTCGAGCAAACCGGCATCCCCGATCCCGGACCCGGACCCGATCGCGGTCCCAGACCCGATTTCGGCTCCGGTCTCGATCACGGCTCCGGCTCCGGCCGGATTGAAAGCCGCCCCCCGCTCCGTCTCCGACTCCGTTTCGCCGAACATCACGGTTCGCAGAGGTCGTTCGAGGTGGCGGTCCATCTCGGCCCAGATCTCGTCCATCGCCCTGGCGAAGACCGGGAAACGGGCGTAGAGCTCCCGTCCCGCGCCGGAACGCTGGCTGCCCTGGCCGGAGAAGAGGAACGCCACCCGGCGGTCCCCGGTTGCCACGCCGGTGACGAGGCGCGCGCCGGGCTCCTCCTCGCCCTCGGAGAGCTTCCGCAGCCCGCCCAGAAGGGTCTCGCGATCGTCGCCGAGGACAACAGCACGGTGACGGAAGGCGGTCCTGCGGTGGGCAAGGACACTCGCCAGAGCGGCCGGAGCCGCTGACAGACCGCTGAGGTGGGTGTGCAGTCGGCCGGCCTGGTCCCGCAGCGCATCGCTGTCCCGGCCCGAGAGCGTCCAGAGCACGGGCGTCGTGCCGGAGTCGGTCGGCTGTTCCGGCACCGGCACCGCCGCCGGCTCCGGAGAACTCTCCAGGATCACGTGCGCGTTGGTGCCGCTCGCCCCGAACGACGAGACACCGGCCCGCAGCGGCTCGCCGTCGGCTCGCCGGGGCCAGGGCCTGCCGCCGGTCAGCAGGCGAACCGCACCCGCCGACCAGTCCACATGCGATGAGGGCGCATCCACATGCAGCGTCTTCGGCAGCACACCCTGCCCCATGGCGAGCACCGTTTTGATGACGCCCGCCACACCGGCCGCCGCCTGCGTGTGTCCGATGTTGGACTTCAGCGAACCGAGCCACAGCGGCCGATCGGCAGGCCTCCCCCGGCCGTAGGTGGACAGCAGGGCCTGTGCCTCGATCGGGTCGCCCAGCCGGGTTCCCGTACCGTGCGCCTCGACCGCGTCGACCTGGTCGGGGCGCAAGCCGGCGTTGCTGAGCGCGTCACGGACGACCCGCTGTTGTGCCAGGCCGTTCGGCGCGGTCAGACCGTTTCCGGCACCGTCCTGGTTGACCGCCGAGCCACGGATGACGGCCAGTACGGGCCGGCCCTCGCGCCGGGCGTCGGAGAGCCGCTGCAGCAGCACCATCCCGGCGCCCTCACCGAATCCCGTGCCGTCGGCGGCGTCGGCGAAGGCCTTGCAGCGCCCGTCCTCGGCCAGCCCGCGCTGCCGGGAGAAGTCGATGAACATCGTCGGCGTCGACAGCACGGTCGCCCCGCCCGCCAGCGCGAGGTCGCACTCCCCCAGCCGAAGCGCCTGCGCGGCAAGATGCAGCGCGACCAGCGACGACGAGCACGCCGTGTCGATGGTCACGGCCGGTCCGCGCAGTCCGAGGGTGTACGAGACACGGCCCGAAGCGACGCTTCCCGCACTGCCGTTGACCAGATAGCCCTCCAGGTCGGCGGGAGCACCGGAGCGTGGCTGGTGGATCAGGCGTGCGCCGTAGTCGTCGTACATCACGCCCGCGTACACGCCGGTGCGGCTGCCCCGTACGGTCGTCGGGTCGATCCCGGCACGTTCGAGGGCCTCCCACGAAGTCTCCAGCAGCAGGCGTTGCTGCGGGTCCATGGCGAGGGCCTCGCGCGGCGAGATGCCGAAGAACTCGGGGTCGAAATCGGCAAAGTTGTCGAGGAATCCCCCTTCACGGGCGTAGCTCGTACCCGGGGAGTCCGGGTCGGGGCCGTAGAGCGCGTCCAGGTCCCAACCGCGGTCCTCGGGCAGGCCGGACACGGCATCCGTGCCTGCTTCAAGCAGACGCCACAGATCCTCGGGGCTGGTCACGCCACCGGGGAGCCGGCAGCTCATCGACACGATGGCGATGGGTTCACGGGCGCCGTCCTCCAGCGCCTGGAGCCGCTCGCGGGTGGCGAGCAGCTCGGTGGTGAGCCGCTTGAGGTACTCCCGCGCCTTGGAATCCCGAGTCGCGGCGTCGGAGTGGGCGTCGACACGGGCGTCGGCGTCACGAGAGCCGACGCTCCGGCTGCCAGGATTCCGGGCATCGGTCTTCCTGGCGTCGGTTTTCGTGGCGTCGGTCTTCCGGGTCTCTTCGCGTCGGTCGTCGCTGCTCACAGTTGCTCCTCGATGAAGGCGAAGAGGTCGTCATCGCTGGCGGAGTTGAGCCGCTCCTCGACCGCGGCCCGGGAACCAGCAGGGTCTCCGGCGGACCCACCGGCCGGCCCCGCCGGTTCCGCGCCGGTGGCACCGACCGCCGTGAGCGCCTCCTGCAGATGCATACGGACCACGTCTCGCCTGCTGTCGTCCGCGTCCATTCCGGCCACGGCGGTCAGCAGGGCCTCCAGGCTCATCAGGGCGGCGGCACCCGCGTCCTCGGGTCCCGCGTCGAGGCCCAGTTCCGCGCCGATGTGCTCCGCGACGGCCTGGGGCGTCGGGTGGTCGAACACGACGGTCGCGGGGAACCGCAGTCCGGTGGCGGCGTTCAGCCGGTTCCGCAGTTCCACGGACATGAGCGAGTCGAACCCGCTCTCCCGGAAGGGGCGCCCGGGTTCCACCGCGTCGGGACCGGAGGAGCCGAGGACCTTCGCCACCTGGGTCCTGACCAGAGTGAGCAGTTCACGACCGCGAGCCGGTTCGGCCAGGGCCGCCAGCCGCTCGGCGAGTTCCCGAGGCGGCAGGGCCGACGAGGCACCAGCGGCTTCGGTGGCCGACACCTCGTTCCGCGCCGTCGGCCCATGCCTGTCCGTTCGCCGCACCACGGCCGCCGGTACCAGTGCCCGCAGCAGTACGGGAACGGCGTCAGGACCGCTCGCGGCCCGCTCCCTGCCCAGCGCGGCCGAATCCAGCCTCATCGGTACGAGGAGGGCGTGGTCCGGTGCCAGAGCGAGGGCGCGGTCGAAGAGGGCGAGCCCCTGTTCGTTCGTCATCGGTGCGATGCCCGAGCGCCTCATGCGCCGCAGATCCCGCTCGGCGAGGTGCTCCGTCATCCCGCTGGCCTCACCCCACAGGCCCCACGCGAGGGACAACGCCGGCAGTCCAGCGGCACGACGATGGTGCGCCAACGCGTCGACGAACGTGTTCGCGGCGGCATAGTTTCCCTGTCCCGGCCTGCCTAGGAGACCCGCCGCCCCGGAGAACAGCGCGAACACCGCCAACTGCCGGTCCGCGGTGAGTTCGTGCAAATAAATCGCGGCGTCGGCCTTGGAACGCAGTACTGCATCGATTCGCCCCGGGTCGAGCGCCGTGACCGCGCCGTCGTCGAGAACGCCGGCCGCGTGCACCACGCCGGTGAGCGGACGCGTGGCCGGTATGCCCGAGAGCGCCGAGAGCAGCGCGCCGCGGTCACCCGCGTCGCAGGCGACGATTTCCGGCTCGGCGCCCCGCTCACGCAACTCCGCCAACAACTCGCGTGCTCCCGGTGCGTCAGGACCGCTGCGGCTCAGCAGGAGCAGATGACGTACGCCGTGATGCTCCACCAGATGCCGTGCGAGCAGCCTGCCCAGCGTGCCCGTCGCCCCGGTGACCAGCACGGTGCCGTCACCGAGGCGAGGACTGCCGACCGCTCCGCCGGGCTCGCCGTCGGGCGTGTGCACGCGCGCGAGCGACGGCACGTACATCGCGCCGCCACGGACCGCCAGCTGGGGCGTCTCCTCGGAGATCATGCTCAGGGCGGCCGGGAGCGCCGCCACCGAGGCCACGTCCACGTCCATGTCGACGAGTCCGAAGCGCCCGGGATGCTCGGACTGTGCCGACCGCAGCAGCCCCCACAGGCCCGAGCCGGGCAGATCCGTCACATCCTCGTCCGCACCGACCGCAACCGCGCGCCCGGTCAGTACGACGAGTCGTACGTCCGCGAACCGCGCGTCGGCGAGCCACTCCTGGACGAACGCCAGCCCCTCGTACAGCGCCTCCCGAAGCCCTTCGGCAAGAGGCTGCCGCGCCCGCGCCCCGGGCGCCTGCCCGAAGGAGACCACAACCGTCTCCGGTGCGGGGCCGCCTGCGTCGAGCGCCTGACGGAGGTCGTCCAGGTTCGGATACACGGTGCACTCCGCACCGCCACCAGCGCCCGCCACCTGCCCGGAGACCTCGGCCGGACCGAAACGGTCGTCGCTCCCGATCAGCGCCCAGCGGCCCGGCGCGCCGCCAGACGACGGCTCACTGGCGCGCCAGGCGACCTCATAGAGGGGAGCCGCAGCCGTGGAGCTTCCCAGGAGGGCGGCCAGCCGGACACGTTCGATGGGACGCATGGCCAGCGCTTCGAGGGAGAAGACCGGATTGCCCGCGAGATCCACCGCCTGGCACGACAGCGCTCCGTCGTCGTCCAGAGCCAGCCGGACGCGCACGGTGTCAGCACCCGACGTGTGCACGGCGATGCCACGCCAGGCGAACGGCAACAGCATGCTGTCCGCAGGTACGTCGAACAGGCCGCCCGCGATCCACGGCTGAAGCGCGGCGTCCAGAAGCGCGGGATGCACTGCGTAGTGGGCAGCGTCGGCAGCCACGCGAGCGGGGAGCCGCACCTCCGCGAAGACCTCCCCCTCGCGGTACCAGACTGCCTCCATACCGGCGAACACGTCGCCGTACTCGTACCCGAGTGCCGAGAACCGGTCGTACAGCACCGCCGGCTCCACCTCCACGGCGTCCGTGGGCGGCCATTCCGCGCTGTCCCATGCCACGTGAGCGGATTGCGGCTTCGGCGGGCACACCGGGTTGAGCACGCCGACCGCGTGCCGCGTCCAGGGAACCTCGTCCGTTTCCACTCCGAGGCCGCCGATACCGGCGGCAGCCAGACGGTCGTCCGGCCGCGCGTATACGGAGAGGTGACGCCGACCCGAGTCGTCGGCATCCCCGACGCGCACCTGGACGTGCACCCCACCGCGCTCAGGCAGGACCAGCGGAGCCCGCACCTCCAGCTCCTCGACCGCAGCGCATCCGGCTACCGAGGCGGCGTGCAGGGCGAGTTCGACAAAGGCGGTGCCCGGCAGCAGTGCGGTGCCCAGAACCGCGTGGTCGGTCATCCACGCGTGCGCCGCGAGCGAGAGCCGCCCCGCGAGCAGCAACTCACCGGAGTCGGCCAGTTGAAGGGCACCGCCGACAAGCGGATGCTCCTGCCAAGTCATGCCGAACCGTGCGGCCGCGACGTCACCGACACCGGCGGGAGAGGTCTCGGCCCAGTAGTGGTGGCGTTGGAAGGGGTAGGTGGGCAGGTCGACGTGGGCTGTGGTGAGGTTGTGCGCGGTGTAGGCGGCTTTCCAGTCGACCGCCACACCACGTACGAATGCATCGGCCGCCGAGGTCCACCAGCGGTGCAGGCCGCCCTCGTCACGGCGCAGACTCCCCACCACGACCGTGTCCTCACGGCCCGCCGCATCGGCCAGCTCCTGGATGCCGATGGTCAGTACGGGGTGGGCGCTGGACTCGATGAACACACCGAACCCGTCATGCAGAAGTGCCTCGATGGTGTCGGCGAACCGGACCGGCTGGCGCAGATTCCGGTACCAGTAGTCCGCGTCCGTGCGCGCCTCACGGCCCGGCTCGACAGTGGAATAGAACGGAACCGACGGCTCCCGGGCCACCACCGGCGCCAACAGACCCGCCAACTCGTCCTCGATGGCCTCCACTTGGGCGGAGTGGGAGGCGTAGTCCACCGGGATACGGCGTGCCCGCACCCCCTCCTCCTCGCACAGTGTGACGAACTCGCCGACCGCTTCCGCCTCGCCGGAGACCACGGTGATGGCTGGGCCGTTGACCGCAGCGACACCCAAACGGCCAGCCCAGCCGGACAGACGCTCCTCCACAGCCTCCACTGGGAGCGCAATCGACGCCATGCCGCCCGCGCCCGCCAGCATCCGGCCGATCACCTGCGACCGCAACGCCACCACCCGCGCACCATCACCCAACGACAACGCGCCGGCCACGACCGCAGCAGCAATCTCACCCTGCGAATGACCCACCACCGCGTCAGGCGTGACACCCGCCGAAGCCCACACCGCAGCCAGTGACACCATCACCGCCCACGTCACCGGCTGGACCACATCCACCCGCTCCAGACCATCACCGGAACGCACCACCTCCAGCAGATCCCACTCCACAAACGGAGCCAGAGCCGCTGCACACTCGGCCATACGCGCAGCGAACACCGGCGAGTCCTCCAACAAGGCCGCGCCCATACCTGCCCACTGCGTTCCCTGACCCGGAAACACCAACACCGTGCGCCCCACCGGCCCGGCCACACCGGAGACAACCGGCGACCTCAAACCCTCCAACAGGCCGTCGCGGTCAGATGCCACCACCACCGCCCGGTGAGCGAACACCGACCGCTGCGCAGCCGACCACCCCACCTCACCAACACCCAGCCCGGCGTCCCCGACCAGACGCGACGCAAGCCGCCCCAGCCCTGCATCCAACGCACCCGCCGACGCACCCGACACCACCACCGGAACCGGAACATCAGACCGTGCCGGGACTGGGTTCGCGGCGGAGTCAGTCAACGTCTCCGGATCGTCCAACGGCGCCTGTTCCAGCACCACATGAGCATTGGTCCCACTCACACCGAACGCAGATACCCCCGCCCGGCGCGCCCGCTCCACCACCGGCCACGCCCGCGCCTCCGACAACACCTCCACCCCACCGGCCGACCAGTCCACCTGCGACGACGCAACCTCCGCATGCAGGGACTTCGGCAGCACACCGTGCCGCATCGCCATCACCATCTTGATCACACCCGCAACACCCGCCGCAGCCTGCGCATGACCGATGTTCGACTTCAACGACCCCAGCCACAAAGGCCGCTCCACCGGCCGGTCCTGCCCGTAGACCGCAAGCAACGCCTGGGCCTCGATCGGATCCCCCAACCGGGTCCCCGTCCCATGCGCCTCCACCACATCCACCTCAGCAGCAGACACACGCGCATCCCCCAACGCCCCACGAATCACCCGCTCCTGCGACGGACCATGCGGCGCCGTCAAACCATTGGACGCACCGTCCTGATTCACCGCCGAACCCCGCACCACCCCCAACACCCGATGCCCACGACGCCGCGCATCCGACAACCGCTCCACCACCAACAACCCCACACCTTCAGCGGGGCCGAATCCGTCCGCCGCGTCCGAGAACGCCTTGCACCGGCCGTCCGGGGCGACACCTCGTTGGCGCGAGAACTGCACGAAGACCGTTGGAGTCGCCATCACGGTGACGCCGCCGGCCAGGGCGAGGTCGCACTCGCCGCGCCGCAACGCCTGCACGGCCAGATGCAACGCCACCAACGACGACGAACACGCCGTATCCACCGACACCGCAGGACCCTCAAGCCCCAACACATACGAAATCCGACCCGACGCCACACTCGCCGACTTGCCGGTCAGCAGGTAGCCCTCGTGTTCCTCGGAAGCCTCGTGCAGGCGGGCTGCGTACTCCTGGTGGGTGAGCCCCGCGTAGACGCCGGTGCGGCTGCCACGCAGGCTGTGGGGGTCGATCCCCGCCCCCTCCAACGCCTCCCACGACGTCTCCAACAACAACCGCTGCTGCGGATCCATCGCCACCGCCTCACGCGGCGAAATACCAAAAAACCCCGCATCAAACTCCCCCGCCCCATGCAAGAACCCACCCTCACGCGCGTACGTCTTGCCAGGTGTGCCGGGCTCCGGGGAGTAGATCGCGTCGAAGTCCCAGCCACGGTCCGTGGGAGGTGCTCCGATGACGTCCCTTTCCCCCAGCACCAGTTCCCACAGCGCTTCGGGGCTGTCGACGTCGCCCGGGAACCGGCAGGCCATGCCGACGATCGCGATCAGTTCGTCGTCCTTGGCGGCCTCGAACACCTCGGGGAGGTGCCCGGCCGACTTGGATTCCCCGTCGCCCGCAAACCTGGAGAGGATGAACCCGGCGAGGGCCGAGGGGCTCGGGTAGTCGAAGGCGATGGTCGTGGGAAGGGACAACCCGGTGGTGGCGTTGACGCGATTTCGCAGCTCCAGCGCGGTGAGCGAGTCGAAGCCGACCTCCTTGAAGGCCCGACCCGGACCGATGGCGTCCGTGGTGCTGTGCCGCAGTACCGCCGCGGCCTCGCCCCGGATCAACTCGACGAGCCGGTGGAGACGCTCGGCCTCGGTGCGGCCGTCCAGGAGCTCAGCCAGTCCGGCGGCGCCGGGTTCGGCCACGCGCTGCCGGAGGGCCGCATCCAGCGCCTCGCGCGCCTCCGGCACTGTCGAGAAAAGGGGTGTCGGCCGTACCGCGTCGGTGTTCGGCGCGAACCGCTCCCAGTCGACGGCGGCGACGGTCACACAGGTGTCGTCCCTGTCCAGCGCCTGCTGCAGCGCTTCGATGGCGTGTACGGGGTCCATGGCGTCGATACCGCGTCGGACGAGGCCCTCCTCGCCGGCTCCTTCCGCCATTCCACCGCCGGCCCACAGGCCCCAGGCGATCGACGTGCCGTACCGTCCGTCGGCGCGCCGGCGCTCGGCCAGCGCGTCGAGGGCGGCGTTGGCGGCGGCGTAGGCGGCCTGACCTCCGTTGCCCCACACGCCCGCGATCGAGGAGAACAGTACGAACGCGTTCAGGTCCCGGTCAGCGGTCAGCTCGTGCAGCAACTCGGCGGCATCCGCCTTGGGACGGCTGGCGGCAGCGAGGCTCTCGGCCGACAGGCCGTCGATCACTCCATCGTCGAGTACGCCCGCGGTGTGGAAGACGGCCGTGGGCGGATGCTCGTCCAGCAGATCGGCCAGTGCCTCACGGTCGGCCACGTCGCACGCCGCGACAGTGGCCCGGGCACCGAGTCCGCCCAACTCCGCCACCAACTCGGCCACACCCGGAGCCTGTTCCCCACGACGGCTGGTGAGCACCACATGCTCCGCACCGCTCGCGGCCAGCCACCGCGCCACATGACCACCGAGCGCACCCGTGCCACCTGTCACCAACACCGTCCCACGCGGCCGCCAATGCGTGCGGGTCGAGCCCTGTGCGCGTACGACCCGACGCCCGTACGCTCCAGCGTTCCGGATCGCCAGCTCGTCCTCGGTGCCGTCGGCGTTCCCGGCCCCTCCGAGAACGGCTGCCATACGGCCCAGGACGCGCCGGTCCGTCGAAGTCGAGGGCAGATCGATCAAGCCGCCCCAGATCTCGGGGAGTTCAAGGGCCGCGACTCGGCCGAGCCCCCAGACCCGGGCGCCCGCGTCGTCGGGAACTTCACCCGGCAAGGCAGCTACAGCCCCCTGGGTCAGGGCCCATACCCGGCCGCCCAGACCCACGTCCTTCACCGCCTGGACAAGGGAGACGGACGCCGCCACGGAGGAAGGCGAGTGCGATAGCCCGAGCAGTGACAGCACGCCCTCGACAGGCGGTGCCTCGCCGTCCGTACGCCGTCCCGTGAACAGCTCCGCGAAGTGGGCACGGTCGGCACTCAGCGGCACGGCTATGCCTTCGACGGTGGCGCCCTGGTGGGTGAGTGCGTCGCTGATGTCGCCGACCAAGTCCGGGTCGACACCTTCCGGAACGACCAGCAGCCAACGCCCTGACAACCGGGGGTTCCCGTCAGCCGAGAGCCCCTTCCAGACCACCCGGTAACGCCACGCCTCACCACCAGCAGACTCGGCGTCACGCAGGCCGTGGTGCAGGCTCCGAGGGCTGGACTCCAGCCAGTAATGCCGGCGTTGGAAGGGGTAGGTGGGCAGGTCGACGCGGGCCGCGGTGATGTTGTGCGCGGTGTAGGCGGCCTTCCAGTCGACGGCCACCCCTCGTACGAATGCCTCCGCTGCTGAGGTCCACCAGCGGTACAGACCGCCTTCGTCGCGGCGCAGGCTGCCGACCACGACGGTGTCCTCGCGGCCCGACCGGTCGGCCAGCTCCTGGATACCGATCGTCAGGACCGGGTGGGCGCTGGACTCGACGAACACACCGAACCCGTCCGACAAGAGCGCCTCGATGGTGTCGGCGAACCGGACCGGCTGACGCAGATTGCGATACCAGTAGGCCCCGTCCGTGCGCGCCTCACGGCCCGGCTCGACAGTGGAGTAGAACGGCGTGTGGGGTTCCCGGGCGACTACCGGGGCCAGCAGATCCGTCAACTCTGTCTTGATGGCTTCTACTTGGGCGGAGTGAGAGGCGTAGTCGACCGGGATACGGCGCGCCCGCACACCCTCCCTCTCGCACTGTGCGACGAACTCGCCGACCGCCTCCGCCTCACCCGACACCACCGTGATCGCTGGCCCGTTGACCGCCGCCACACCCAACCGGCCCGCCCAGCCGGACAGACGCTCTTCCACCGCCTCCACGGGGAGCGGGATCGAGGCCATACCGCCCGCGCCGGCCAGTACCCGGCCGATCACCTGCGACCGCAACGCCACCACCCGCGCACCATCCTGCAACGACAGCGCGCCCGCGACGACCGCAGCGGCAATCTCACCCTGCGAATGGCCGACCACCGCATCAGGCACCACGCCCGCCGAGGCCCACACTTGCGCCAGTGACACCATCACCGCCCATGTGACCGGCTGGACCACATCCACCCGCTCCAGACCATCGCCGGAGCGCACGACGTCCAGCAGGTCCCACTCCACAAATGGCGCCAAAGCCGCAGCACACTCCGCCATCCGGGCAGCAAACACGGGCGACGACTCCAGCAAAGCAGCGCCCATGCCCGCCCACTGCGTCCCCTGACCCGGGAACACCAGCACCGTGCGCCCGACCGGCCCGGCCACCCCCGAAACCACCGGGGACTTCAAACCCTCCAGCAGGCCCTCACGGTCGGATGCCACCACCACAGCCCGGTGAGCGAACACCGACCGCTGCGCCGCCGACCACCCCACCTCACCAACACCCAGCCCCGCGTCCCCGACCAGACGCGAAGACAGGCGCCCCAACCCCGCGTCCAAGGCCCCAGCCGACACACCCGACACCACCACCGGCACCGGCACCGGCACCGGAGACAGTGCCGAAACTGACACCCGCTCCGCCTCCACCTCCACCTCCACGGCGAGAGCCGGGGCTTCCTCCAGCACCACATGTGCATTGGTCCCGCTCACACCAAAGGCGGACACCCCAGCCCGCCGGGCACGGTCCACCACCGGCCACGCCCGAGCCTGCGACAGCACCTCCACCCCACCGGACGACCAGTCCACCTGCGACGACGGCACCTCCGCATGCAGGGACTTGGGCAGCACCCCGTGCCGCATCGCCATCACCATCTTGATCACACCCGCGACACCCGCCGCAGCCTGCGCATGACCGATGTTCGACTTCAACGACCCCAGCCACAACGGCCGCTCCACCGGCCGCCCCTGCCCATACACCGCCAGCAACGCCTGGGCCTCGATCGGATCCCCCAACCGGGTCCCCGTCCCATGCGCCTCCACGACGTCCACCTCAGGAGCCGAGATCCGTGCATCCGCCAACGCCCCACGAATCACCCGCTCCTGCGACGGACCATGCGGCGCCGTCAAGCCATTGGACGCACCGTCCTGATTCACCGCCGAACCCCGCACCACCCCCAACACCCGATGCCCACCACGGAGCGCATCCGACAACCGCTCCACCACCAACAACCCCACACCCTCGGCCCAACCCGTCCCATCCGCCGCATCCGAGAACGCCTTGCACCGCCCATCCACCGCCAACCCACGCTGCCGCGAAAACTCAACAAACATCCCCGGCGACGCCATCACTGTGACGCCACCGGCCAAGGCGAGGTCGCACTCGCCGCGCCGCAGCGCCTGCACCGCCAGATGCAACGCCACCAACGACGACGAACACGCCGTATCCACCGACACCGCAGGACCCTCAAGCCCCAACACATACGAGATCCGACCCGACGCCACACTCGCCGTATTGCCCGTCAGTAGATAGCCCTCGTGGCCAGTGGCCTGCTCATAGAGACGGGGCCCGTACTCCTGCGACATGGCTCCGACGTAGACGCCGGTCTGTGATCCGCGCAGGCTGTGAGGATCAATCCCCGCCCCCTCCAACGCCTCCCACGACGTCTCCAACAACAACCGCTGCTGCGGATCCATCGCCACCGCCTCACGCGGCGAAATACCGAAAAACCCCGCGTCGAACTCCCCCGCCCCATGCAAAAACCCACCCTCACGCACATACGACTTCCCAGCCGCACCCGGATCAGGGTCATACAAACCCGCGACATCCCACCCACGATCCACCGGGAACGGCAACACCGCGTCCGTCCCCGCCACCACCAAATCCCACAGGTCCTCCGCAGAAGCCACGCCACCCGGGAAACGACACCCCATACCCACAATCGCGATCGGCTCGGCGTCGGTGGCTGCCGCGACGGGACGAACGGGCTGCTGTGTGAGGGTCGTTCCGCTCCCGCCGTTGAGCTGGGTCTGGATATGGCGGGCCAGGGACAGCGGGGTCGGGTGGTCGTAGGCCACGGAGCTGGGCAGGCGAAGGCCCGTGGCCGCGTTCAGCCGATTGCGCAGTTCAACACTTGTGAGCGACTCGAAGCCCTGCTCCTTGAAGGTGCGTTCGGCAACGATGTCGTCCGCTGTCCCCCTGCCGAGAGCCGCAACCGCGTGCGTCCGAATGGCAGCGAGCACGAGCCTTTCGCGCTCCCTCTCGCTCAGCCCGTGGAGCTCGCGGCCCAAAGAGGTGTCCGACGCGCGAGTCCCCTCCGGAACCGCGCTCGCTGTGTCCTCCGCGATATCGAACCAGTAGTGCTGGCGTTGGAAGGGGTAGGTGGGCAGGTCGATGCGGGGCGCGGTGAGGTCGTGCGCGGTGTAGGCGGCTTTCCAGTCGACCGCGACTCCGCGTACGAATGCTTCGGCCGCCGAGGTCCACCAGCGGTGCAGGCCGCCTTCGTCCCGGCGCAGGCTGCCCACCACGACCGTGTCCTCGCGGCCCGCCCGGTCGGCCAACTCCTGGATACCGATGGTCAGTACGGGGTGGGCACTGGACTCGATGAACATACCGAACCCGTCATGCAGAAGTGCCTCGATGGTGTCGGCGAACCGGACCGGCCGGCGCAGATTCCGGTACCAGTAGTCCCCGTCCGTGACCACCGGCCGGCCCGGCTCGACAGTGGAATAGAACGGAACCGACGGCTCCCGGGCCACCACCGGCGCCAACAGACCCGCCAACTCCGCCTCGATAGCTTCCACTTGGGCGGAGTGGGAGGCGTAGTCCACCGGGATACGACGCGCCCGCACCCCCTGCCCCTCACACGCTGAGACGAACTCGCCGACCGCGTCCGCCTCGCCGGAGACCACGGTGATGGCAGGGCCGTTGACCGCAGCGACACCCAAACGGCCCACCCAGCCGGCCAGACGCTCCTCCACCGCCTCCACTGGGAGCGCAATCGAGGCCATACCGCCCGCACCGGCCAGCACCCGGCCGATCACCTGCGACCGCAACGCCACCACCCGCGCACCATCACCCAACGACAACGCACCAGCCACGACCGCAGCAGCAATCTCACCCTGCGAATGACCCACCACCGCATCCGGCGTGACACCCGCCGAAGCCCACACCGCGGCCAGGGACACCATCACCGCCCACGTCACGGGCTGCACCACATCCACCCGCTCCAGACCATCGCCGGAACGCACCACCTCCAGCAGATCCCACTCCACAAACGGAGCCAACGCCGCAGCACACTCAGCCATACGGGCAGCGAACACCGGAGACGACTCCAACAACGCAGCCCCCATACCCACCCACTGCGTCCCCTGACCCGGAAACACCAACACCGTGCGCCCGACCGGCCCGGCCACCCCCGACACCACCGGGGACCTCAAACCGGAGACCAAGCCATCGCGGTCGGATGCCACCACCACCGCCCGGTGAGCGAACACCGACCGCTGCGCAGCCGACCACCCCACCACACCAACATCCAGCCCGGCGTCCCCGACCAGACGCGACGCAAGCCGCCCCAACCCTGCATCCAACGCACCCGCCGACACACCCGACACCACCACCGGAACCGGCACCGGCACACCAGACAGCTGCGACTCAGACTCCGCAGCCACAGCCGGAACCGGACTCGGAGCCTCCTCCACCACCACATGCGCATTCGTCCCGCCCATACCGAACGCCGACACCCCCGCGACGCGCAGCCTGCCCGCTTCCTCGGCCCACGGCTCCAAGGCGGTCTGCACACCCATGTGCAGCTGTTCCATTGGGATGTCCGGGTTCGGTACCCGGTAGTTGAGGCTGGGCGGCAGGACTCCCTCCCGTACGCACAGCGCGGCCTTCAGCAGGCCGACGATGCCGGCCGCGCCCTCCAGATGACCCACGTTGGTTTTGGCGGAGCCCACCGAGAGGGGGGAGGCACCCGCTCCGGCGCGGGCGGCGCCCAGGACCGCGCCCAGGGCGGCGGCCTCGACCGGGTCGCCCACCCTCGTGCCCGTACCGTGCAGTTCGACGTACCGGACGGCCTCGGGGCGGATACCGGCCTGTACGTATGCCGCGCGCAGCAGCGCCTCCTGCGCCTCGCGGCGCGGGGTGGTCAGGCCGTCGCCGCCTCCGTCGTTGTTGACCGCGCCGCCCTTGATGACGCAGTGCACACGGTCCCCGTCCGCGATCGCCTTGTGGAGGGGCTTCAGAACGAGGGCGGCGCCACCCTCGCCCCTCACGTATCCGTTGGCTCGGGCGTCGAAGGTGTGGCACTGCCCGTCCGGGGAGAGGGCGCCCATCATCTCCATGGCGGTGGTGCTGTCATCTGCCAGGACCAGGTGTACCCCGCCGGCGACAGCGATCGTGCTCTCCCCGCGTCGCAGGCTCTCGCAGGCGAGGTGCACGGCCACGAGGGACGACGACTGGGCCGAGTCGACCGCGATGCTGGGGCCTCGCAGGCCCATGAAGTAGGACAGGCGGTTGGGTGCGAGCGCGCGATGCAGGCCGGTGGCCGTGTGGCCTCCCGCTGCCGTGCCGGAGCGGTGCACGAGGGTCGCGTAGTCGTCGGAGGCGATACCGACGAAGACACCGGTGTCGGTGCCGGCAAGCCGGTCTGGGGCGACGCCGGAGTTCTCCAGAGCCTCCCATCCGAGTTCGAGCATGAGGCGGTGCTGAGGATCCGTCTCGCCTGCCTCGCGCGGGGACATGCCGAAGAACTCGGCGTCGAAACGGCCGTGTTCCGCGAGTGCGGCCCGCCATGTGCCGTCCGGCCGGCGCGTGACCTGGTTGCGGCCGGCCCGCAGAAGTTCCCAGAACTCGTCCACGGTCTCGGCGCCGGGGAGGCGGCAGGACATGCCGATGACCGCGATGGCGGCGTCACTGCCGGAGCCTGATCCGGAGCCGCCTTGCTGACCGATGCCACCGTTTTCACCGATGCCACGGCTCTCACCGATGCCACCGTTTTCATCGGTGTCGCCGCTGCCACCGATGCCGCCGTTGCCATTCACACCGAATTCCGCGTTCATCAAGTCTCCGTAGCCGAGGCCATAGCGAGTGGCGCGATGGGCCGGTGTCCGGACGAACAGGGCGGGAGGGGCCGAGTTCCGGGGCACCGAGCTGATCGTCAACTCCGCCAGCCAACCTCCGGTTGGGACGGCGACTCGATATTTGTCCGGGAACTGTGTCAGGTCGCTCACCCGCCCCGAACGTGTCATCAGTACGGGAGTTGAGCGTCCTTGGGCACTATGTCAGGTCCCGTCTTGCGGACCGAGAAGCCAGCCATCTAGCTTTCTTGGCGTTGCACGACACCGGTACGGCATTGGCCCCATTGACATGGCTCGAAATTGTGCGACGAGCCTTCGCCACAACAATGGCACGGCCCTGGCTATGGCTATAGCCATAGCTGCACCGCTCTCACGAATTCCCTACGTCGACTGCTGGGTCCCTCCACGCTTCGCTCCGCGGCGTCGCCTTCCGGATTGTTGTCGCCCCCCCGACCCAGCCGAGAGATCCCGCCCCCACGAGAGAGTCGAGATGACGACGCAGACCAGCGACACCGCAGCTGATTCGGGTACGGATCCGGCCCTCCATCCGCTCGCTCAGCCGTCCGACGCCGACGCACGCCAACTGCTGGCCTGGTTCGCCCGGTGCCGGGCAGAGGCGCCGGTGTTCTGGGACGAGTCCCGGCAGGCGTGGCAGGTCTTCGGTTACGAGGACTACCTCACCGTCTCCACCAATCCGCAGTTGTTCTCCTCGGACTTCTCGCCGGTCTTCCCCGTACCTGCTGAGCTGGCTCTCCTCATGGGGCCGGGTACTTTCGGTGGCATCGACCCGCCACGGCACGGGCCGCTGCGCAAACTGGTCTCGCAGGCGTTCACACCGCGCCGAATCGCGCGGCTGGAGTCACGCGTCACGGAGATCAACCGCCAGTTGCTGGCGGATCTGCGGGACAGGGACCGGTTGGACGTGGTGACGGACCTCGCCTATCCGCTGCCGGTGATCGTCATCGCCGAACTGCTGGGCATTCCCGCCGAGGACCGGGACCTGTTCCGGGAGTGGGTGGATGTCATCCTCAACAACGAGGGGCTGGAATACCCCAATCTGCCGGACGACTTCGCGGAGACGATGGGCCCGGCCATCAGCGAATGGTCGGACTATCTCTACGCGCAGATCGCGAAGAAACGCGCGGCGCCGGCCGACGATCTGATGAGTGCTCTCATCGAGGCGGAGGCCGAGGGAGAGCGGCTGACGGACGAGCAGATCGTGAACATCGTGGCGCTGCTGCTGACCGCGGGGCACATTTCGAGTGCGACTCTTCTCGGAAACCTGTTCCTGGTCCTCGACGAGAATCCGCAGGCTCTGGCCGAATTGCGTGCCGACCGTTCCCTGATTCCAGGGGCGATCGAGGAGACGCTGCGCTACCGCAGCCCGTTCAACAACATCTTCCGGCTGCTGAAGGAGGACACGGAGATCCTCGGGCAGCCCATGAAGGCGAATCAGATGGTGGTTGCCTGGAGCGCCTCGGCCAATCGTGATTCCGTCCAGTTCCCCGACCCGGACCGCTTCGACATCCGCCGTACGGTCAATAAGCACATGGCGTTCGGACACGGTATCCACCACTGTCTCGGAGCGTTTCTCGCCCGGCAGGAGGCCAGGGTGTTCCTGGACCTCGCCCTGGACGAGTTCACCGACTGCCGCATCGACCACGATCGGGTGGAGTTCTACGACGCGGATCAACTCACGGCCCGTCATCTGCCTGTTCAGGTCACGCGTTCCTGACCGGGCGACCGACTCCATGATGAAGATTCCTGCGAACCGGCGGCCCATGAAAGGCATCATCCTGGCCGGCGGCAGTGGAACCCGGCTGCGCCCCCTGACCGGGGCATTGTCGAAACAGCTGCTGCCCGTCTATGACAAGCCCATGATCTACTACCCGCTCTCCGTGCTCATGCTGGCGGGGATCCGGGACATTCAGATCATCACCTCGAAGGCGCATCTGGAGATGTTCCGTTCGCTGCTGGGCGACGGCAGCCGTATCGGGATCAGTGTCGACTACGCCGAGCAGGAGGAGCCCCGGGGCATCGCCGAGGCGTTCCTCATCGGTGAGGAGCACATCGGTGACAGCCCGGTGGCGCTCATCCTGGGTGACAACGTCTTCCACGGTCCGGGGTTCTCCTCCGTGCTGGCCACCAGCGGGGCACGGCTGGACGGCTGCGAGCTGTTCGGCTACCCCGTGAAGGACCCCCGGCGCTACGGCGTCGCCGAGATCGACGCCGAAGGCCTGTTGGTGTCCCTGGAGGAGAAGCCGGTCAAGCCCCGCTCCCATCTCGCGGTGACAGGCCTGTACTTCTACGACAACGGCGTCGTGGACATCGCCCGGCGACTGACCCCGTCCGCGCGGGGCGAGCTGGAGATCACCGATGTCAACAAGGTGTACCTGGAGCAGGGCAGGGCCCGGATGACCGAACTCGGACGGGGCTTCGCGTGGCTGGACATGGGCACGCACAGCTCTCTCCTCCAGGCCGGGCAGTACGTCCAGCTCCTGGAGCAGCGGCAGGGCGTGCGTATCTCCTGTATCGAGGAGATCGCGCTGCGGATGGGGTTCATCAGCCCCGAGCAGTGCCATGAACTCGGCCACGAGCTGAAGAGCTCCAGCTACGGGACGTACCTGATGGATGTCGCCGAAGGGTACGTGGCCGGCCCGGCCGCGTAGCCCTGCTCCCCTGTCACTCCCCCTCGTTCATGGAAGAAAGGCCGTCCTCCCATGCGTCTGCTGGTCACCGGAGGTGCGGGCTTCATCGGCTCGCACTTCGTCAGACAACTGCTGACCGGGGCGTATCCGGGCCTGGCCGGGGCGCGGACGGTGGTGGTGGACAAACTGACCTATGCCGGAAACCTGGCCAACCTGGATCCGGTCGCGGACCATCCGTCCTTCGAGTTCCTCCACGCGGACATCCGTGACGAGGAGCTGATGGGCCAGGTCATGCGCGGTACGGACATGGTCGTCCACTTCGCCGCGGAATCGCATGTGGACCGCTCCATCGCCGACGCGTCGGCGTTCGTCGAGACCAATGTGCACGGCACCCAGACCCTGCTGCAGGCCGCCGTGGACGCGAAGGTGGACCGGTTCGTCCATGTCTCCACCGACGAGGTGTACGGATCGATCGCCGAGGGGGCGTGGCGCGAGAGCCAGCCGCTGGCTCCGAACTCCCCCTACGCCGCCTCCAAGGCGGCGTCGGACCTCCTTGCGCTGGCCTACCACCGGACGTACGGGCTGCCGGTGATCGTCACCCGCTGCTCGAACAACTACGGCCCGTACCAGCACCCCGAGAAGGTCGTACCGCTCTTCGCCACCAATCTGATGGACGGCATGACGGTGCCGCTGTACAACGACGGCGGCAACAGCCGGGACTGGCTGCACGTGGACGACCACTGCCACGGAATCCAGCTGGCGGCGACCGGGGGCCGCCCCGGCGAGGTGTACCACATCGGTGGTGGTACGGAGCTGACCAACCGGGAGTTGACGGAGCAGCTGCTGGCGCTGTGCGGCGCGGACGGTTCCTCCGTACGCCATGTCGCCGACCGGCCGGGGCATGATCTGCGCTACGCGCTGGACGTCGGCAAACTCGCGGGCGAGCTGGGGTACGCCCCGCGCACGGATTTCATGACGGGCCTGGCCGACACGGTGCGCTGGTACGCGGAGAACCGCTCGTGGTGGGAGCCGCTGAAGAAGGCCTCGCAGGAGGCCCCGGAAGCGGACTGACCCCGATCGCACCGCCGCCCGTCCTCCCGATGCGCCGACGTCACCCGCCGCACCCGTCCGGCGCCTTTGCCACCCGTCGTGCCAGTCCCGGACAGCGGTTCACCGACCGCGAGGAGCTGTATCAGCCGTGAGTACCCGTTCCGCACCACCCGTCACCGGAGCCCCGTCCGCGGCCGGCCACCCGGACGAGGGTCTGTGGGTCCGCCGATACCGCCCGGTGCGGGACCCAGAGCTGCGTCTGGTGTGCTTTCCGCACGCCGGTGGTGCCGCCACCTCCTTTCTGGCCCTTGCCCGCGGCCTGAAGGAGACGGTCGAGGTGCTGGCCGTCCAGTATCCGGGCCGTCAGGACCGCAGGCAGGAGCCGTTCATCCCCTCCGTCTCCGGTCTGGTGGAGCAGGTGCTGCCGGAGCTGCGGCGCTGGGACGACCGCCCGCTCGCACTGTTCGGGCACAGCATGGGCGCCACCGTCGCCTACGAGGTCGCGCGTCGGCTGCGCGCCACCGGCCCCGGCGCCCCGGTCCATCTGCTGGTGTCCGGCCGACGTGCACCGACGGTGCCCCGCCGGGACGTCGCCCATCTCCTCGACGACGAAGCGCTGATCGCGGAGATCGCCGGCCTCCAGGGCACCGACGCCGCCGTCCTCCAGGACGAGGAGCTGTTGCGGCTGGCGCTGCCCGCCATCCGCAACGACTACCGTGCAGCGGGCACCTACCAGTACGTCTCCGGCCGTGCTCTGGACTGTCCGGTCACCGTGCTCACCGGCGACCGGGACCCGAACGTCCCGCTGGAGGAGGCCAGGGCCTGGCGGGAGCTGACCGTCGGCCCCTTCGCCCTGCACACCTTCCCGGGCGGCCACTTCTATCTCAACGACCAGATCGACGAGGTGTGCGGGACCATCGCCCGGGCCCTCACCGACGGAGCGGCCGGGCAGACCGGGGCCGGGTGGGCTCCGGCCGCACGGACCCCGGCCCGCCGTGCGTCCGTGGTGGCCGCCGTCGACCCGGTGGACACAGCGCGCCGGGTTCTCGTCTCGGCACGGAGCCCCGACACTCGGGTCACGCCGTTCGAGGGCATCACCGACTGGCTGGCCCAACGCCTGCGCGCGGGTCGCTTCGACGTGACCCGTATCCCCTTCGAGGAACTGCGCGGCTGGAGTTTCCACCCCGGTACGGGCAATCTCCACCACGCTTCCGGCCGCTTCTTCTCGGTCGAGGGGCTGCATGTCCGTACGGACCGGATGCCCGAGCGGGGCTGGACGCAGCCCATCATCGTGCAGCCCGAGGTGGGGCTGCTCGGCATCGTCGCCCGGGAGATCGACGGCGTACTGCACTTTCTGATGCAGGCCAAGATGGAGCCGGGCAACGTCAACATCCTTCAGGTCTCGCCCACCGTCCAGGCCACGCGCAGCAATTTCACGGGGGTGCACCAAGGGCGGGACATCCTCTTCCTGGATCTGTTCCTGGAGCCGGGGCGGGTCCGTGTCCTGGTGGATTCCGTCCAGTCGGAGCAGGCCGACTGGTTCCTGGCCAAGCGCAACCGGAACATGATCGTCGAGCTGGCGCCGGACGACGACATCGCGATCGGTGAGGACTTCCGCTGGCTGACGCTGGGGCAGATACGCCGACTGCTGCTGCAGGACAATGTGGTCAACATGGACGCCCGGTCCATTCTGGCCTGCCTGCCCACGGCGGACGCCGACAGCACCGACGACAGCGCCGGCGCCAGTCCCGTCCACCGGTCCTTCTTCGGCTCGCCGACCCACGCACGGCACACCATGGCTGAGGTCCTCACCTGGTTCACCGGTGTCCGCGCCCTGCGGGAACTGGTGCAGAACCGGGTGCCGCTCAACTCGGTGACGGCGGACGGCTGGTACCGCACACGCCACGAGATCGCGCACGAGAGCGGTCGGCACTTCCGGGTCATCGCCGCGGAGGTCACGGCGAGCAGCCGGGAGGTTCCCTCCTGGACCCAGCCGCTCATCGAGCCGCAGGTGCCGGGTCTGATGGCTCTGCTGGTGAAGCCCATCGACGGCGTCCTGCACGCCCTCGTCCAGGCCCGGGTCGACGTCGGTCACCTGAACGTCGCCGAGTTGGCCCCCACGGTCCAGTGCCGGCCGACGGAACACACCCGTCCGGACGGGGCGCCGTACCCGCCGTATCTGGGTCAGGTGCTGTCCGCGCCCGCTGACAGCTTCCGCTATGACGCCGTCCAGTCCGAGGAAGGCGGGCGTTTCTACCACGCGCAGAACCGCTACGCGATCGTGGAGGTGTCACCGGGCTTTCCCGAGGATGTGCCCGACGACTTCGCGTGGCTGACGCTCGCTCAGCTCACCACGCTGCTGGCACACGGCAACTACCTCAACATAGAGCTGCGCACACTGGTGGCCTGCGCTCTCACGCTCCCATGACCCGCGGCAGCTCCCCGTACCCCCTGCGCCGCCCTCCGGACCGCGCTGCGGAATCGATCCTGAACATTGCTTAAGCTGGGCTCTCGTCCATGCCGACAACGACGCCCGGGGAACACGATGCGGAAAGACGCGGTGCGGTACCTTCGCTGTCCCCACTGCCTGGACACGATGGTGATGACCGACGGCGCGCTGCGGTGCAACCTGGGACACACCTTCGACATGGCGAAGCAGGGTTACGTGAATCTGCTGCGCGGGGCCGTCAAGTTCAGCGCGGACACCGCCGACATGGTGGCGGCCCGCGCGGACTTCCTCGCCGCCGGTCACTACGCGCCGGTTGCCGAGGCGCTGTCGGCGCTGGTGCGCGACAATGCCCCGGTGCCGACGTCCGGGGATCCCGGATGTGTGGTCGACATCGGCGGCGGTACGGGCTACTACCAGGCGCGTGTGATGTCGGAGTTGCCGCAGTCCGAGGGCATCCTCCTGGACATCTCCAAGTTCGCCGCCCGTCGGGCCGCCCGGGCGCATCCCCGTATCAGCGCGGTCGTGGCGGACGCCTGGGACACGCTGCCGTTCGCCGACGGGGCCGCGTCCGTGGTCCTCAACGTCTTCGCCCCCCGCAACCCGGCCGAGCTGCGACGGATCCTCCGGCCGGAGGGCGTTCTCCTGGTGGTGACGCCCCAGCCCGACCATCTGCTTGAGCTGGTGGACGCGCTCGGGCTGCTGCGGGTCGACGAACAGAAGGACGAGCGCCTGGCCGGCCGGTTCGCCACGGACTTCACCGAGGTCGCCCGGGTGCGGTCGCGGAGCACCATGAGTCTGGACCACAAGGCTCTGCCGCAGCTGGTGGGGATGGGTCCCAACGCCTGGCACCAGCAGGGCGGCGGGCTGGAGGAGCGCATCTCGCTGCTGCCCGAGCCCTGCGACGTGACGCTCTCCGTCACGCTGACCGCGTACCGCCCGCTGGTGTGAACCGCCCTCGTGCCCGGGGCCCGATCGGGGCCCCGGGCGCAGGTTCTGTTCCTCAGCCGGTGGTGGCCGCGGTTCCCTTGGCCGTGGCCCACTCCTCGATGACGGCACAGGCCACGTCGACTCCGTCCTCTGCTGCCACGGCACGCCCGAGCCGCCGGGCCCGCTCGGCCAGGGCCGGATCGGTCGCCGCCCGCAGCACACTCGCGGCGAGCGCCTGCCGGTTCATCCGGCGCATCGGCACCGGCGGGCCGGCCAGCCCCGCCCGGTGCAGCCGGGCCGCCCAGAAGGGGTGGTCCGCGAACACCGGCACGATGACATGGGGCACGCCCGCCCGCAGGACCTCGGCCGTGGTGCCGAATCCGCCGTGATGGATCACGGCGGCGGTACGGGGAAACAGCCAGGAGTAGTCCGCACCGGCGAGCCGGAAGACGTCCTCGGGCAGCGCCCCGTCCGGGCCGCCGACCACCACGAGCCGTCGGCGGGCGGCGCGCGCGGCGGCGACGGCGTACTCCAGGGTCTCCTCCTGGCGGTGCACCGGCCAGGTGCTGCCCAGGGTGAGCGCGACCGGCGGCGCGCCGGCCGCGAGGAAGTCCTCCAGCCCGGCGGGCGGCTCCCACCCGGGCTCGTCCCAGAACCAGTACCCGGTGACATGGCAGCGCGCGGGCCAGTCGGCGGGTTTGGGAAGGACGCTCGGGCTGAAGGGGTACAGGTGGGGTTGGTCGTGGCCCAGGCGGCGAAGAGGTGAGTCGGAACCGAAGGGCGGCAGGCCCCGCCGTGCGCGGTACTCGTCGATCTCGGGGCCGCGCCAGGCCCAGTCCTCGGTGGCCGCCCGTACGTGGGTGAAGTGGTTGTAGAGACCGGTGAGCGGTCCCAGTCGGCGCTGGCCCGACTCGATCGCCGGGAAGGCGGTGGTCTCGGTGTTGGGCCACCAGCAGGCGGAGAGCCAGGGTGTCCCGGACGTGCCGTACGCGGCGGCCACCGTCAACGGTGAGTGCAGGACGAGGTCGACACCCTTGGCTGCGGTCTCGATCTCGTCGAGCACCTGCTGGTCGTAGCCTTCGGGGGCTTTGGGGAGGGCCTTGATCAGGTTCCGCATCGAGGGTTCCTGACGCAGGGCCTCCACCACTTCCGTCATGGTGAAGAAGCCGTCCGGGTCGCCCGGGGTGGTGCGATGTTCCAGGCCTGCGCCCTCGACCAGGGGGCGCAGGGCCTCGGGTGCGCCGAGTACGACCTCGTGTCCTCGGGCGCGCAGCCCACTGCCGAGTGCGACGAAGGGCTGCACGTCACCTCGCGAGCCCATGGTGAGCAGGGCTATGCGCATACGGCCCTCCAGGGCTCGGCGCCGACGCGGTTCCGGTCACCGGAGTGCCGGTGGGCCGGGCGGCACCCGGGCGGCGGGGTCACGCGGCGCCTCCCGAGGAGGCGGCCACGAGGGAGTCGAAGTCGCGGGGGATCCACGGCGGGATGCCGCCCTCGGCGTTGGCGCCCTTCTCGATGAAGGCAAGGTTGTGGTAGACGTGCAGGCCCGTCACGTGGCGGTCCGCGTAGCTGGGGGTACGGCCCTGCTCGGGCGGCAGTTCCTCGTGCTGGAGGCTGTCGATCAGGGACTTGACCAGTCCGATGCTGGTGGCGCCACTCCGCTCGGGATCCTCGCTCCCGCCGAAGCCGGGCCAGTAGGCGGTCCACAGATCCTCGATGACGTACAGGCCGCCGTTGCGCACGTGCGGGAACAGGGCCTGGAAGGAGGTGCGCACATGCTCGTTGATGTGACTGCCGTCGTCGATGACGATGTCGAAGGGGCCGTACTTCTCGGCGATCTCCGCGAGACAGTCCGGGTCGTTCTGGTCGCCGATCAGTGTGGTGATGCGCTGCTCATCGGCGTGCGACTTGTCGACGATGTCGAGACCGTGGATCAGACCGCGGTGGAAGAAGTGCTTCCACATCCGCAGCGAACCGCCGCCCCACTCGGGGTGCTTGTATCCGCCGATGCCGATCTCCAGTACTCGCACCTCCTCGTCGCGGTACGGGCGGAAGTGCCGGTCGTAGTGCGGGGTGAACCAGTGCAGGGAGCCCCACTTGGGTGTCAGGTAGCGGGAGGTCAGCTCGTTCAGGTCGGGCTTGGCGGAGGTGCAGCCGGCCAGTACGGTCGCGGTGGCCTGCTGCGCGGCCAGGAAGTAGGGGGCGATCTGGTCGGCGGCGTCGGAGCCGGCGTAAGGGAAGAGCCCGGTTTCCCGGACGCCGGTGTGGTGCTCGCGGGAAGGTCCGAACAACTCCCGTACCAGGTCGGCCAGTTCGTACTCGATCCGCATGGCCACGAAGCCCTCTCCGCGAGGGACGTCGCGGACGGGGGCATCCTTGACCGCGCTGAGCCAGTGGGACCGGCGCTCGTCGGCCGTGCGCAGGACGACCTCGATGAGCACCGGCTCCTCGTTGACGGGGGGCGGGCAGCGCGAGGAGATCTCGTCGACGAGCACCCTGGCGACGTCGGCGGCCTGATGGCGTTCCGTCAGTTCGTGTAGGGACGCGGCGTGTCCGCCCGCTGCCCGGATGATGTCCTGCACGAGGGAGAGGTCGGTGTTCTCGGCCACGGAGAGCCTTCCAGATCGTGGGTCGGTGACTACGGTTGTGGGTGTTCGTTGTCGCGGTACCAGCGCACGGTGTCCTCCAGGCCCGCGCGCAGCGACCGGGGCCGGAAATCGATCACCTCGCGCATCCGGGACAGGTCCAGCCTGCGCACCGAGGCGCCGGCGGGTCGGCCGGGATCGGTCCTGACACGAGACGGCACGTCCAGGGCGGCGGCCACCAGACGGGCCAGCTCCAGGATCGGCACCTCCTCCGCGGAACCGACGTTCACCACCTCGTACTTGCCGGTCTCGACCACCTTGAGCGCGCATCGCACCAGGTCGGCCGCGTGGATGAAGGACCGGGTCTGGCTGCCGTCACCCCAGATCTCGATCTCCTCGCCGGCCGCGGCGCGGGCGATCATGCTCGGGATGACCCGGGTATGGGCGCCGACGGCGCTGTCCCGGGGGCCGTACACATTGCCGGGCCGTATCCGGAAGACGCGGGTGGCGAACTGCCGCTGGTGGTGGTCGGCGAGGATCTCGCCGAAGATCTTGGACAGCACGTAGCCGTTCTCGGTGTGCTGCGGGCTCCGGCGGACGTCCTCCTCCTCGGACGCCGGCAGGGACCCGGGTACGCAGTACACCTCGGAGGAGCTGAGCAGGAGCACGTTGTCCACCTCGAACTCACGGGCGCAGTTGAGCAGATGAGCCGTGGTGCGCACGTTGAGGTCCAGGATCTCGGCCGAGTGCTGCCGCTTGTACTGCGCGTTGCCGTCCAGGGCGGCGCAGTGGAAGACGGCGTCGATCCGTGGGGCCAGGTAGCGGAAGGCGGCCCGGGTCTCGTGTTCGTCGGCGAGGTCGACCCGCACGAGCCGGAGCCGGTCTCCGGCGCGGGCAGTGAGCTCCGCCCGGACCAGCGGCCGGTCGGTGCGGTGGAGGCCGATCACGGTCGCGCCCTCGGCGGCGAGCCGCTCGACGAAGTGGGAGCCGATGAAGCCCAGCGCGCCGGTGACCATCACCGTCCGCCCGGCCCAGTTGGCGTCCGTCATGCCGTCTCCCGCCCGTCGTACGGAGCGAGCCGGCCGACGGCCACCAGGACCGCACCGACCGGGCAGAGGTCGGCGGCCTCGTGGACCGAGGGCCACTGCTCGGCCGCCGGTTCCTCGGTCAGGGCCAGACTCAGCCCGCTGTCGTCCTGGGCGAAGACGGCCGGGGCCGACCGTTCGCACTGGCCCGCGCCGACGCACAGGTCCCTGGCGATACGCACACGCATGTCACGCGTCCTTCGTTCGCTGTCGCTTCCGTGGCCCGGTCACCATGTGACGGGCAGCCCGTGCAGCCCGAAGATGGCGGAGTCCTCCTTCACCTGGAGCGCTTCGACGTCCGTGGCGAGCCGCAGCTCCGGCAGCCGGCGGAGCACCGCGCCGAGGGTGACCTCCAGTTCGAGCCGGGCCAGGTTCTGGCCGAGGCACTGGTGGGGCCCGTAGCCGAAGGCGACGTGCTGGCGGGCCGGGCGGTGGATGTCGAAGACGTCCGGGGAGGGGAAGACGTCCTCGTCCCGGTTGCCGGAGGCCAGCAGGAAGATCAGCCCGTCGCCGGCCCGGATGGTGTGGTCGTCGAGCACGATGTCGGCGGCGGCCGAGCGCCGCAGCCCGTCGGCGACCGTGAGATACCGCAGCAGTTCCTCGACGGCGTTGGGCAGCAGGCCCGGATCCGCGCTCAGTTCCTGCCACGCCTGCGGGTGCTGGAGGAGGGTCAGCACGCTGAGCGAGGTCATGGCGGCGCTTGTCTCGTGTCCGGCGGCCAGCAGCAGCACGGCGTTGTCCAGGACGTCCGCGTGGGTCAGTTCACCGGCGCGCAGCCCCTGGGCGAGGGTGCCGATCACTCCGCCGTCGGATGTCGTGGCCCGGGCCTTGGCGGCGATCAGACCGTCGAGGTAGTCCCGCAGTTCCAGCAGGGCAGTCACCGAGTCCTCGTCGCCCATGAGCCTGGTCGCGCGTTCACTGCGGCTCTGGAAGAACTCGTGGTCCTCGTAGGGCACGCCGAGCAGCTCGCAGATGACCAGGGTGGACATGGGCAGGGCGAGTTCGGCCACCAGGTCCGCCGGGCGGTCGAGGCCGTCGAACCGGTCCAGCAGCCCGTCCACGATCCGCTCGATGCCGGGCCGCATCGCGCGGACGCTCCGTACGGTGAACTCGGGGATGAAGACTCGGCGCAGCGTCCCGTGGTCGGGGGCGTCGAGGGTCAGCAGCGAGCGGGTCGCCTCGGCCTCGCCGTCGGCCGGCGACAGCCTCGGCACCCTGGCGGGGTCGATCCGGACCCGGCTGTCCGCGAGCAGTGCACGCATGTGTTCCCGTTTGGTGATGAGCCAGGTCCGCGACCCGTCCCAGACGCGAGCCGGCGCGATGGGGGTGGTGGCGCGCAGTTCGGCGTACCGGCCAGGTGGCTGGAAGGGGCAGGTGCGGGCCATCGGCCAAGAGACCCCCTGCTGCGCCTCGGCGCCGGCGGCACGTGCTGTGGGCAACGGATTCCCCTTACGTCGTCGGAACCGGCACGGCGCGCAACCCGCCGCGTCCCGCCCAACGAAGCACGGTGCCGCGACGGTCGGCAAGAAACGCCCGGCGATCTTCGTCAGGTCGGCGCGGGGACGCCCGAAGACGGTCGCGTCGGACGGCCGAACCCGCCCTGGGCCGCCGCCGGTTAACCGGAGCGCCTGGTCAGGGGTGATGGTCAACCTGACATACGGATCGGCCGGTGAGTGGCGTTCCGCCGTCCGCTGTCCTTAGCGTCGAAGCCCTCATGGGCACCCGTCGAGCACCGGTGCTCCGACCTCGCTGGAGGAGGATCCCCTTGACAGTTGCCACCGCCGCCGGACGAGATCTCTATCTCGACCTTCTCAAGAAGGTCGTCACCAACATGATCTACGAGGACCCCACGCATGCGGCGGGCCTCATCACGGACCCCCGTTTCGACCGGGAGGCTCGCGCGAGCGGTGAGGACTATCCGGTGGTCGCCCACACGATGATCGGGATGAAGCGGCTGGACAACATCCACGAGTGTCTCGAGGACGTACTGCGGGACGGCGTGCCGGGTGACTTCATCGAGACCGGTGTGTGGCGCGGCGGTGCGTGCATCTTCGCGCGGGCCCTGCTCAAGGCCCATGGCGTGACGGACCGTACGGTGTGGGTCGCCGACTCCTTCGAGGGGTTTCCCACGACGCGGGCGGACGACCATCCGATGGACGTGGAGATGGACCTCCATCAGTACAACGAGGCGGTGAGCCTGCCCACCGGCCTGGAGACGGTGCGGGAGAACTTCGCCCGCTACGGGTTGCTGGACGACCAAGTCCGGTTCCTGCCGGGCTGGTTCAAGGACACCATGCCCACCGCGCCGGTCGAGCGCATCGCCGTCATGCGGCTCGACGGCGACTCGTACGGGGCCACCATGGACGTGCTCACGCACCTGTACGGGAAGCTGTCGCCCGGTGGCTACGTCATCGTCGACGACTACTGCATCCCGGCCTGCCGACAGGCCGTGCACGATTTCCGGGACCGCCTGGGCATCAAGGACGAGATCCATCAGGTGGACCGGCAGGGTGCCTACTGGCGCAACGGTGGCTGAGGAGAGGGGCGTCATGCGCCCGCTCGGCATCGAAGGAGCCTGGGTGCTGGAACCCGAGGTGCATCCCGACCGTCGCGGCGAGTTCCACGAGTGGTACCAGGGCGAACGGTTCCGGCGTGCGACCGGGTACACGCTGCCCCTCGTACAGGCGAACGTCGCGGTCAACCGGCGCGGCGCGCTGCGCGGTATCCACTACACCCAACTGCCGCCCGGCCAGGCGAAGTACAGCGCCTGCGTGCAGGGCACGGGGATCGAGGTGGTCGTCGACATCCGTACCGGCTCGCCGACCTTCGGCCGGTGGGAGGCGGTGCCGGTGGACGAGCACAACCGCGTCGCCGTCTACGTGTCGGCGGGCTTGGGACGGGCGTTCTTCGCGCTGACGGATCGCACCACGCTCATCTACTTCTGCTCGACGGGGTACGCCCCGCAGCTCGACCACGCGATCAGTCCGCTGGACCGTGACCTGGCGATCGACTGGCCCGAGGGGATCGAACCGGTGCTCTCCGCGCAGGACGCCGACGCGCCCACCCTCATGGAGGCGGAGCGGCTCGGGCTCCTCCCCTCCTACCGCGCCTACCGGGACCACCACGCGCGGCTGTGCGGCGCGGGCGCCGCAGCTGGACCGGGATGAGAACCGGGCCGCGGCACTCGCGCACGATCCGTACCGCTGATGGCAGGAAAGGCTCATGACGTCCAACAGCTCCATCTCCGAGGTACCCCCTGAGGCCGGCGCGACGCGGCCGTACCCGTTCAGCACCGCCACAGGGCTGGACATGGATCCGCTGTACGCGTACCTGCGTGAACGCGAGCCGGTCTCGCGGGTCCGTATGCCGTACGGCGGTGAGGCATGGATGGTGACCCGGCACGCCGACGCCAAACTGGTGCTCAGCGACCCGAGGTTCAGCATGGCGGCGGGCGCGGGCAAGGACGTCCCCCGCCCCACCGAACAGTTGCTGGAGCCCGGCGGACTGGTCGCGATGGACCCGCCCGAGCACACCCGGCTGCGCCGGCTGGCGGGCCGTGCGTTCACCCATCGCCGGGTGGAGGGCATGCGCCCCTCGGTCGCCGCGCTCTCGAACCGGCTCGTGGACGAGATGACCGCCCGGGCCCCGTCCGCCGACCTGCTGGAAGCGATCGCGCTGCCGGTGTCGATCGGCGTCATCTGTGAGCTGCTCGGGGTGGACTACGAGGACCGCCACATCTTCCAGCGGTTCTCCGACGCGCTGCTGTCGACGTCGATGGCCCCCGACGAGATCCGACGGTCGGGCGAGGAATTCGTCGCCTACCTGGCCCAGTTGGTCGAGGAACGCCGCCAGTCCCCGACCGACGACCTGCTGGGGGCGATGGTCCATGCCCGCGACGACGAGGACAGCCTGTCCGAGAACGAGCTGTACATGCTCGGGGCCGGGCTGCTGGTCGGCGGGTACGAGACGACGGCGGCCCAGATCGGGAACTTCACGTATCTGCTGCTGCGCGACCGCCGGTTGTACGAGTCGCTGGTCGCCGACCCGAGTCTGATCCACAACGCGGTGGAGGAACTGCTCCGCTTCACCCCGCTGACGACGGTGGACGGCTACGCGCGGATCGCGCTCGAGGACGTCATGGTCGGGGACACGCTCATCCGCTCGGGGGATGCCGTGTTCACCTCAGTGGCCGCCGCCAATCTGGATCCGGAGGTCTTCCCCGGCCCCGACCGTCTCGACTTCGCCAGGGAACGCAACCCGCACCTCGGCTTCGGCCACGGCATCCACTACTGCATGGGCGCCCCCCTTGCCCGGCTGGAGATCCAGGTGGTGCTGGACGTCCTCACACGGCGGCTGCCCGGACTGCGCCTGGCCGTCCCGGCGACGGACGTCCGCTGGCAACCGGGCCTGTTGCTGCGGGTACCCGAACGACTGCCTGTCACATGGTGAACGGCCAGGTGCCCATGCGCGGGCCACGGCCCGGCGAGCCGAGGCCCGGTGCGGGGCCCGACGCGCACGGCCGTGTCCTCGTGCTCGGCGGCGCCGGCTACGTCGGGCGCCATGTGTGCGCCGCCTTCGCCGCCCGGGGCCGCGAAGTGGTGGTCGTGGGCCGCCGCCCGCCCGAGGAGCCGACGCCGTACCGCGTCGTCACCCTCGACGTGGCCGGTACCGACACAGGGACGCTGGCCGGTGTGCTGGACGCCGAGCGTCCGGACACGGTCGTCAACGCCATCGGCAGCATCTGGGGCCGGACGGACGCGCAGATGTGGTCCGCCACCGCGGTGCCCACCCTGCGGCTGCTGGACGCTCTGACGCTGATGTCCGCGTCACCGAGGCTCGTACACCTCGGCTCGGTCCTCGAATACGGTCCGGTGCCACCCGGCACATCGGTCGGCGGCGGCGCGACCCCGCGCCCGGACACGGCCTACGGCAGGAGCAAGCTCGCCGCCAGCGAGGCGGTGCTGCGGAGCACCTCCGACGGCCTGGTGGAGGGTGTGGTGCTCAGGGTCTCGAACGTGTCGGGGCCCGGAACACCCCGGATCAGCCTGCTGGGCCAGGTGGCCGAGCGCCTGCTGATGACGGCCGGAACCGGTACGGAGGCGGTCGTGGAGCTCTCCCGGCTGCGGGCGCACAGGGACTACGTCGATGTGCGGGATGTGGCAGCCGCCGTCGTCGCCGCCGCCGGCGCACCGGTCGCCGCGGAACCCGTCGGCATCGGGCGGGGCGAGGCAGTCCCTGTCCGCGAGTTGGTCGACCTGTTCATCGAGGCAAGCGGAATTCCGGCCCGGGTGGTGGAACGCCCGGCGCCAGGCCGGGAGTTCGGTGGCCGGGAGGACTGGTTGCGGGTCGACATCGCCCCGGCGCGCACCCTGCTGGGCTGGGAGCCGCGCCGTTCACTGAAGGAGTCGGTCCGTGACTGCTGGCAGGAAATGGCCCGCGCGCACCGGTTCCGTACCACCCCATCGAATCGCTCTGGAGGTTGAGCTCTCCGTGACCACCTACGTCTGGGACTACCTGGCGGAATACCAGAACGAACGCGCGGACCTCCTCGACGCCGTCGAGACCGTCTTCGGCTCCGGGCAATTGGTGCTCGGCCCCAGCGTGGAAGGCTTCGAGAAGGACTTCGCGGACTACCACGGTGTTCGCCACTGCGCCGGTGTCGACAACGGCACCAACGCCGTCAAGCTGGGGCTGCAGGCACTCGGCGTCGGCCCCGGTGACGAGGTCATCACCGTCGCCAACACGGCCGCGCCGACAGTGGTGGCCATCGACGGCACCGGTGCCACCCCCGTCTTCGTCGACGTCCGCGCCGACGACTACCTCATGGACGCCACGCAGGTCGCGGACGCCGTCACCCCCCGCACCAAGGCACTGTTGCCCGTGCATCTGTACGGGCAGTGTGTCGACATGGCCCCGCTGCGGAAAGTGGCCGAGGAGCACGGCCTGGTGGTACTGGAGGACTGTGCCCAGGCCCATGGCGCGCGCCACCACGGCGAGTTGGCCGGCACTCTCGGCGACGCCGCCGCCTTCTCCTTCTATCCCACGAAGGTGCTGGGCGCGTACGGCGACGGCGGAGCCGTACTCACCGACGACGAGAGTGTCGTCGGTGAGCTGCGCAGGCTGCGCTACTACGGCATGGAGGACGTCTACTACGTCGTCCAGACACCCGGTCACAACAGCCGGCTCGACGAGGTGCAGGCCGAGATCCTGCGCCGCAAACTCACCCGGCTCGACCGCTACATCGAGGGTCGGCGCGCGGTCGCCCGGCGCTACGCCGAAGGGCTGGCCGGCCTGACGACTTCACACGGGCTCGTGCTCCCGTCCACCACGCACGGCAACGACCATGTGTATTACGTGTATGTCGTCCGCCATCCCCGCCGCGATGAAATCATCGAGGCCCTGAAGGGGTACGGCATCTCACTCAACATCAGCTATCCGTGGCCGGTGCACACCATGACCGGCTTTGCCCACCTGGGCTACACCAAGGGATCACTGCCCGTGACGGAGCAACTGGCGGACGAAATCTTCTCACTGCCGATGTACCCGACGCTTCCCCTCGACGTACAGGACAAGGTGATCGCGGCCCTGCATGAGGTGCTGCGCGCGCTCTGAGGTGTTGCGGAAAGGTGGCCGCCGCGCGGAACCATCCGTCTCGTCTCCCCTGCCGGATACACTCCGCCATCGCCACCAGGGGAAGAGTCGGCAAGCAGACCATCTACCGCTGGGGACCTCAAAGGGCGCGGCACTCTGCGAGGCCTTGCTGGACTTGGACGCGGCCGACGAGCGTGACGTCATCGGACTCCCCGACAGCGGTGGCCTGGAGCTGGACTGGAGAACGCCCGGATCGCGGACCACATCGTCGTCCTCGACCGGGGTCGCGTCCGTGAAGAGGGCGACTTCCGGACGCTGATGGCCCGCGATGGCCTCTTCGCCGAGCTCTACCGCCTCGCCCAGAACCGGTGACCGCCCGGCCCTTTACACCTTTACAGCTGACGATCCCTTTACAGCCGGGGATCCCTTTACAGCCGGTGGCCCGCCGGGCCTCAGGGCTGCGTTTCCGGCAGCCGCCTCTCCGGCAGGGCGGCCGACACCACCATCATGCGCCGGTACTCCCCCGGCCGGTGCGGTTCTCCCACCGGGAGGCCGTCGACCTCCACCCAGGCGTGCGCGCGGAACGGCGCCGTGCGCACGCCTGTGCACCAGTCCGGCCAGACCCCGCGCATACGGCACAGCAGCGCGGTGGCCACGGAACGCTGGAGGCAGCCCTCCCCTGCGCAACGCGCGCTGACCGCGACGACGGCCTCGCGGGAGGCGAGCGCCTGCCGGGTGGTGGCGGGGGCGGCCCCGCGCCGGACCACGCACAGGATGCGGCGGATGCGGCGCGGCTTGAGCGCAACGATCAGCCGGGCGGTGGCCGTGGCGAGGAGGGCGGCGGGACGGTGGCGCAGGGGCAGGCGGCTGCGGGTGGCGGGCACCATGGGCTGGCTCATGCGGGCACCACCAGCCGGGCTTCGATCAGCGCGCGCCTGATCGAGTCCGTGTCGGCGTCGGCGCGCTCGGCGGTGAGCCGGGGGTAGGCCTCGCACAAAGCGCGGGCCATGTCCGGTGGTTCGGCGCCGTCGATGAGGCCGCGCAGGACGAGCGCCGCGGTGTGGTTGAGCTGCCAGTACCGGCCGGTGACCTCATCGAGCAGCACCATGCCGTCCGCTGTGTCCGTCGCGCAGACATCGGGTCGCAGGCTCAGGCTCACGGCGCTCCTTCGGCGATCGCGGTGCTCGGCGGGCGGGTGCGCTCGGGGCGGGCACGGAGCCAGATCTCGCTGCCCAGACTGGAGCTGAGGGAGCGCAGCCCCTCCGGGGTGGGGTGCACTCCGAGCAGGGACGCCCGGACGGCGGCGTCGTCGATCAGTCCGGCCCGGGCGAGCCGCGAGCCTTCGAAGATCTCGACCAGGGCGGCGCGGTTGTGGCGCAGACTGACGTGGAAGTCCGTGCTGTACTCGCCCTTGGTCTGCCGGCGCAGGACGTCGTCGGGCACGATGCCGCGCACCGCCTCGGCGAGCACCGGCTTGTACCGGCCGGGCGTGCTCCGCTCGGCCACGCGGATGGCCAGGGCCGCCTCTATCACCTGGTCGTCGAGGTAGGGCGCGGCCTGCCCCAGGCCACTGCGGGAGGTCACCTGATCCAGTAGCCGCAGGCCACGCCCACCGGTCCGTACGCAGACGAGGGCCGTGTGCTGTCCGCGCTGGGGCGCGAGCGGCTCGGCGGCCTCGGCCGCTTCCCGGAGCAGGCTCTGCACGGCCGAGGCCGCGTCGCGGGTCGCCCACGGCGGCATGCGCAGCTCCACCCCCCACGCCGTCGAGGGGGCCCCGCGGACCAGGGCCGCCGAGGGAGGCTCGGCGGCGGTGAGGCCCTGTGCCCATGCGGCCAGCCACTGGCCGAACGTCCTGCGGTCCGCGAGCTGCCGCAGCAGTTGCCCGAACGGCCAGTGCTGGGAGGCGCGTTGCGTACGGATACGGGCATACGCCGCCAGCGGGTGTCGTCGGACGTAGTCGTGCAGGTGTGGGGGAAACGTGCTGAACAGCTCGTCTCCGCCGCCGCCCATCAGGTGCAGGCGCGACCCTCGGCCGGTCATCAGGCGGCAGAGCGCAGCCATCCTGGCGCCGTCGCGCACCCATGGTCCTGGCTCGTCGGTGGGGCCGGCGTCGCCGGTGAGAGCCGTCAAGTCGCTGTACCAGAGGGGCCATTGGTCGCGGGTGGGAGTGACGTGCTCGCTGTCGGGAAGACTGGCGGCGGCACGGGCGGCCCACACCGCGTCGTCGTTCTCCGGGTCGAGACTTCGCCAGCCCAGCGTCACCAGCTTGGCTCCGGCCGGCCGAGCCCGCTCCTGCTCGTGGGCGGTCAGGAAACACAGGCTGGTGGAGTCCAGGCCGCCCGACAGATCCGCGCTCACGGTGCCCCCGTCGGCCGTGCAGGAGCCCACTGCGGCGGTCAGCGCCGCACGCACCGCGGGCACTCCCTCCCGCCACGCGCGCTGCGGCTCCGGTGGAGTCCACCACCGCTGGGTCCGGGTCCGCCCGTCCGCGTCCATCAGCAGACAGTCGAAGGACGGCACTGCTTCCACGCCCTGCCACACACAGCGGTCGTCCAGCGGATACGGAAGCGGCGAGGCGAGCAGGTGAGCGGCCAGGAGCCGTTCGTCAGGGGCCGCTCCGGTCACGGCGGCGAGCCGGTCCGCCCTGTCGGCGGCCACGCACACTCCGCCCACCCGCGTGTGAAAGAGCCGCCGCACCCCGGACGCACTCCCCCGGGCCCGGACCGAACCGTCCACGGAGGCAAGGAGATGGAAGCTTCCCGCCAGGCCGTGGGCGATCCCCTCCACGTCCCCGATGTCCCGCAGCCGTCTCGCCCGCGCGGACAGCGCCTCGGCGGTGACCGGACAGCGCCCGATCACCGCGACTCGCCGCGCCCCTGCCGCGCCCACCGTCACCAGTCCGTCCGGCCAACTGCCGAGCAGCCACGGCCGACCGGAGTGGTGGGTGATGGTCTCGGTGACCCAGGGACGCAGGAGCCGCGCCGCGGCCACACCGGATTCGCCGTCCGGAAGGATCGTGAACCACACGTCACCGCTCATGGCACGTCACCCATCATGTGCTGTCGGTCTGGGATCAGTTGGGGCCGAGGTACCACTCATAGGGCGGGAATCCGCCCTCGTAGTGCGCGCCCAGGGCCTCGCCGCGGGTCAGCTCGGCGAAGTCACCGACTTCCACCATGGCCGGCGGTTCGTACACTTCGTCGTGCTGCATGAAGGTCCTCCCTTGCTTCCGCTGATGGCGTGTAACCCACACCGCTGCGGAAATTGCCCACGACATTTCGGCACTACGCCGACCTGCGGTATCTCCCACACGATGGAGTGAATCCCTCCCTGTCACGGCCCGGCGCGGGCAGCTCCCGTGGTGTGGGTGGCGACAGCATTCCCGGCGTGATCGTCGGCGCTCGCCCCGCCGGATCAGGTCAGGGAAGCTTCCCGCCGCCGTGATCACTCCGGGTCTCGAACGTGCCGAAGTGCACGAGCGTGCCTGCGACGATGACCGCCTGGAGCTCCTCCTCGATCTCACGCACCAGGGTCTCGTTGTCGCTCTCTCCCGGCTCCCTCATACCGCCGGGAAAATAGAACAGGTCCCTGCCCGCGTCACGTGTCACGCGTCACCAGCACTCAAGAGAGCGAAGTACCGGTGCCTCACCGACCGGTGGGTTCCACGGCACCCAGGTCCTCCGGCCGGCAGCCGTGCCAATAGGGTTCCAGCGTGACTGCCACCATGAGTGCCACGAAAGCCCGCGACGCGCTACGCACATCGGCGCGTTTTTCCGCGGAGTTGCTGCTGATATTCGCGATGCTCGCAGTCACTCTGTGGCTTCTGGGCCGGATGTGGTCGGTGGTGTGGCCGCTCGTCGTCGGCCTGTTGCTGACCACACTGACCTGGCCCCTGGCTCGTTTTCTGCGCCGTCACGGGTGGAAGCCCGCCCTCGCCGCGTCGGCCGTGACCGTGCTGTCCCTCCTCGTCGCAGGCGGCGTCGTGGCGCTGATCGCCGTACCGGTGGCCTCCCAGTCCGGTGAGCTGACCGACGGCGTGGTCGAAGGCATCCAGAAGCTGCGTGACTGGGCCTCCGGGCCGCCGTTGAACATCGGCGACGACGACATCACCAAGGCCATGGACAGCGCGGTCGCCCGCGCTCAGGACGGCCTCGGCAGCATGGTCACCACTGTGATCACGGGCGTGAGCACCATCGTCAACGGTGTGGTCACCGCCGTGCTGGCGCTCTTCCTGATGTTCTTCTTCCTCAAGGACGGCCCGCGCTTCCTGCCGTGGCTCGCCCGTCAGCTGCCCGGCCGGCTCGCCACCGACATCCCCACCGTGGCCGCTCGCGGCTGGGCGACCCTGGGCTCCTTCGTACGTTCCCAGGCGGCCGTCGGTCTGCTCGACGCCGTTCTGATCGGCCTGGGCCTGTGGGTCGTGGGGGTGCCGCTGGTGCTCCCGTTGGCGGTGCTGACGTTCGTCTCCGCGTTCGTGCCGATCATCGGCGCCCTGTTCGCCGGTTTCGTCGCGGTCCTCATCGCGTTGGTCTTCAACGGTCTGACGGACGCGCTGATCGTGCTGGCCATCATCATCGTGGTGCAGCAGCTGGAAGGGAACGTGTTCCAGCCGATGATCCAGAGTCGTGGGCTCGGCCTCCACGCGGCCGTGATCCTGCTGGCGGTCACATTGGGCGGCAGTCTGGCCGGCATCGTGGGCAGTCTGCTCGCCGTACCGATCGCCGCGCTGATCGCGGTGGTGTGGAACTACGTGCGCGAGCAGCTCAGCGAGCCGCCACAGGAGCCGGTGCCCGAAGGGTGACCTGCCGGCCGGGCCGTCGGCCGTGGCCGGGCGCGCGAACGGCCCCTCCCAGGTCGCGGTGCTCCACCTCGCTTGCGAATCTGCAAGCGAAAGGAGTTACCTCCTATGGTTCCTGTCACCGCGTCGCCCGTGCGTATCGAGGCATCCGTCGATGCCCGGCTCTCCAGATGGCTGTGGCTGGTGAAGTGGCTCCTCGCCGTCCCGCACTACATCGTGCTGTTCTTCCTGTGGATCGGGGTCGTGCTCGTCACGGTGATCGCGTTCTTCGCCATCCTGTTCACCGCTCGGTATCCCCGGCCGCTCTTCGACTTCAGTGTCGGTGTACTGCGATGGAACTGGCGGGTCAGTTACTACGCCCACACCGCGCTCGGCACGGACCGGTACCCGCCGTTCACCCTCGCGGATGTGCCGGACTACCCGGCGCGTTTCGACGTCGCCTACCCCGCGCGCCTCTCTCGTGGTCTGGTCCTGGTGAAGTGGTGGCTGCTGGCGATCCCGCAGTACATCGTCGTCTCGATGTTCACGGGTGGCTGGGGATGGGGCCGGGGCTGGGAC
>NZ_LIQZ01000127.1 GCF_001418655.1 Streptomyces phaeochromogenes
GGGCGGCGGGGGCGAAAACACCCCAGAGCCCGGCACCCGCAAGTCCGGAGACTTGCGGGTGCCGGGCTCTTCCCCCGTGACCCCCGTCCACGGTGGCTCTGAGGCGACCGCCGCTACCGCGGCTATTCCGTCGCGATCGCGTTCAGCACGTTCATCCGGCCCGCCCGGAACGCGGGCACCAGCGCGGCGAACAGCCCCACGAAGGCCGACCCGATGAAGACGCCGATGATCGTCGGCCAGGGGATCTCGAGGACCTTCAGGCCCTCCAGGGCGAGGAGCTGCTGGGCGGTGGCGCCCCAGCCCATCCCCAGCCCGAGCCCGAGCAGCGCTCCGAAGAGGGCGATGACGACCGACTCCAGCCGGATCATGCGCCGGAGCTGGCGCCGGGAGAGCCCGATGGCACGCATCAGGCCGATCTCGCGGGTCCGCTCCACCACCGACAGCGCCAGGGTGTTCACGACACCCAGGACCGCCACGATGATCGCGAGCGCCAGCAGGCCGTAGACCATGTTCAGCAGCTGGCCGATCTGGTCCTTGAGCTCCTGCTTGTAGTCGGTCTGGTCACGGACCTGGTACTGCGGGTACGGGTCCAGGGCCTTCTTCAGGGCCGTGTACGCCGTCTTCTCCTGGCCCTCCTTGGCCGTGGCGAACATGATGTCGTTCGGCGGGATCTTGTCGGCCGGGACGTACTTCTCCATCGTGGCGATGCTCATGTACCGCGCGCCCTTGTCGATGGCCACGTCGTCGTTCGTGATCGCCGCGACCTTCAGCTTGGCGGTCTGGCCGCCCTTGAAGGCGACGGTCATCGTGTCGCCGACCTTCACGCCGTGCTTCTTGGCGTATTCGGAGCCGAGCGCCATCGCGTCCTTGCCGTACGCCGCCGACAGGTCACCGGCGGTCGTCTCGCGGCGCAGGTCGCTCGCGTACGTCGGGTCCGCGGCCGTGACGTCGCTGTCCTCGGTCTTGCCGTCGGGCGAGGTCAGCTTGGCCTCGACCTCCTTGTAGCTGGTGACGTGCGCCAGGCCCGGCGTCGACTCGATGGCCTTCTGGGCCTGCGGCACGATCCGCTGGTTGCCCTGGACGATGAAGTCCGTACCGACCGACTTGTCGAGCTCCTCGGTCGCGGAGGCCACCATCGAGGAGCCGACCACGGAGAGGCAGGCGACCAGCGCGAGGCCGATCATCAGGGCCGCGCCGGTGGCGCCGGTGCGGCGCGGGTTGCGCAGCGCGTTCCGCTCCGCCAGCCGTCCCACGGGTCCGAAGCCGCGCAGCAGGATCGCGCTGATGGCCCGGACCACGACACCGGCGAGCAGCGGGCCGATGATGACGAACCCGATCAGCGAGAGCACCACACCGGCGCCGAGCATCATCGAGCCGTCCGCGGCCTTGTCGGCGCCGGCCGCCGTGAAGAGCGCGGCGCCGCCGGCTCCCGTGAGGAGGAGGCCGATGATGCCCCGGATCCAGCCGGCCTTGCCGTCGGCCGGCGTACCGGCGTCGCGCAGCGCGGCCATCGGGGAGACCTTGCCCGCGCGGCGGGCGGGCAGATAGGCGGCGAGCACCGTGACGACGACACCGAGGACCAGGCCGATGACCGGGGTCGTGGTCTTCACCGTCAGGTCGGCGGTGGAGAGGTTCATGCCCGCCATCGACATGAGCTTCATCAGGCCGATCGCGATACCGACACCCGCGGCGACACCCAGGATCGAGCCGATGACGCCGAGGAACAGCGCCTCGACCAGCACGGACCGGTTGACCTGCTTGCGGGACGAACCGATCGCCCGCATCAGGCCGATCTCACGGGTGCGCTGGGCGACCAGCATCGAGAAGGTGTTGATGATCAGGAAGATGCCGACCAGGAAGGCGATTCCGGCGAAGCCGAGCATGGCGTACTTGATGACGTTCATGAACTCGCCGATGCCCTCGCGGTTCTCGTCCGAGAACTCCTTCTGCGTCTGGATCTTGTACGCCCCGGTGGCCTTCTCGGCACCGGCGAGGGTCGTGGAGACGTTCTGCTTGAGCTGCGTGTCGGTGACGCCCTGCGCCGCCGAGACGTAGATCTGCGTGAACCGGCCGGTGGCGCCGAGCAGTTCGCGCTGGGCGGTGGCGGTGTCGAAGTAGACGACGGCGGCACCGGGGTTGGTCACCTTGAAGGTGGCTATGCCGACGATCTTCGCCTTGAAGTCACCGGTGACGGCGATGGTGCGCAGCTCGTCACCCATCTTGAGGTTGTGCTTGTCCGCGGTGTCGGCGTCGACCATCACCTCGGTGGGCCCGCGCGGGGCGTGCCCTGAGGTGATCTCCATCGAACGCAGGTCGTTCTTCGTCCAGTTGCCCGCGATCGTCGGGGCGCCGGTGCTGGACCCCATGTTCTTGTTCTTGCTGTTGACGACGGTCACGTTCATCGAACTGACCGCGCCCTCGGCCGACTTGACGCCCTGGGCCTTCTGCGCCTGGGTGACGGTCGACGCGGGCAGCGACTCGGGCTTGCCGTTCTGCGGGGTGTCGTCGGCCTTGGCCGCCTTGGGGGAGATCGTGACGTCGGACGCGGTGGTCGCGAAGAGCTTGTCGAAGGTCGTGTTCATCGTGTCGGTGAAGACGAGCGTGCCGCACACGAAGGCCACCGACAGCAGGACGGCGACGGCCGACAGGGCCATCCGTCCCTTGTGCGCGAAGAAGTTGCGCATCGAGGTCTTGAAGACGGTCATGACGTGCGCCCCCGGGCGTCGAAGTCCTTCATGCGGTCCAGGACGGCGTCCGCGGTGGGCCGGTACATCTCGTCGACGATCCGGCCGTCGGCGAGATACAGCACACGGTCCGCGTACGAGGCCGCCACCGGGTCGTGCGTGACCATCACGATGGTCTGGCCGAGCTCGTCGACCGAGCGGCGCAGGAAGCCCAGCACCTCGGCGCCGGCACGGGAGTCGAGGTTTCCGGTCGGCTCGTCACCGAAGATGATCTCGGGCCGAGCGGCCAGCGCCCGGGCCACGGCGACGCGCTGCTGCTGACCACCGGAGAGCTGGTTGGGCCGGTGCTTGAGCCGGTCCTTGAGCCCGACGGTCTCCACGACCTGGGCCAGCCAGCCCTTGTCCGGCTTGCGGCCGGCGATGTCCATCGGCAGCGTGATGTTCTCCAGCGCGCTCAGCGTCGGCAGCAGGTTGAACGCCTGGAAGATGAAGCCGATACGGTCCCGGCGAAGCTGCGTGAGCTTCTTGTCCTTGAGGCCGGTGATCTCGGTCTCGTCCAGGTAGATCTGCCCGGAGGACACGGTGTCGAGTCCGGCGAGGCAGTGCATCAGCGTGGACTTGCCGGAGCCCGAGGGGCCCATGATCGCGGTGAACTGCCCCCGCGCGATGTCCACGTCGACCTGGTCGAGGGCGACGACGCGGGTCTCACCGGACCCGTACGCCTTCACGACCTGCCGCGCCCGTGCCGCGACGGCCGTACGTCCTCCAGTGCTGCCGTGCCTGGGAATGGTTACAGCCGATGTCACGGTATGTCTCCTAAGTCGGACGCCCTTGAGGACGACGGGATCTGCGCTTGTGTATGTGGTTCGTTCACGCCGTTCGGTACTGCGATAAGTCTGGTGGCGGCGGGTGGTCCACCGCGCTGGTGCCCAGCGCAGTCTTCTGCTGGGGTAAACCCCACCCCGGCAGGTGCGGTACGCCGCCCCCCAGCGGCATAAAGCCAGGTTAAAGAGCGGTTCGGCCCGTCTCCTCCTCCGGCAGTACGAACCCTCCCCGGGCCGTAGTACGGAGAGCCCCCTAGGGGATCTCCACCTGCCGGTGGACCCCCTCTCAGGGACGCCTCCACCCACCAGCCCAGTCAGCGTCCACCCTCCCGCCACGTGAGGGTCAAGTGGGAGAGTGGCTTCCGGCAGATAGGTGCAGGGGGAAGGAATCCAGTGGGCCAGGGGGAAGACACCGAGATAACCGCCACCAAGGAGGACGAGCCCGCCGCGCGGGCCGGGGCCCGAGGCCGACGGGCCGTCGTCGCCTCCCTCATGCTCTGCATGGGTCTGGCCGCGCTCGACTCCACGATCGTCTCGACGGCCGTCCCGCAGATCGTCGGCGACCTGGGCGGCTTCTCCGTCTTCTCGTGGCTGTTCTCCGGCTATCTGCTGGCCGTGACGGTCACCCTGCCCGTCTACGGCAAGCTCTCCGACACCTTCGGCCGCAAGCCGGTGCTGATCGCCGGCTCGATCCTCTTCCTCCTCGGCTCCCTGCTCTGCGCGCTGGCCTGGAACATGGCCGCGTTGATCGCGTTCCGGATCGTCCAGGGCCTCGGCGGCGGCGCCCTCCAGGGCACGGTCCAGACCCTCGCCGCCGACCTCTACCCGCTCGAACAGCGCCCCAAGATCCAGGCCAAGCTGTCCACGGTCTGGGCCACCTCGGCGGTCGCGGGCCCGGCGCTCGGCGGAGTCCTCGCCACCTACGCCGACTGGCGCTGGATCTTCCTCATCAACCTGCCGCTCGGCGCGGTCGCCCTCTGGCTGCTGATCCGCCACCTCCACGAGCCCCAGCGCGAACGGAGGACCACCGAGCGCCCCCGCATCGACTGGGCCGGCGCGCTCACGGTCTTCGCCTGCGGCGGCGTACTCCTGACGGCCCTGGTGCAGGGCGGGGTGGCCTGGCCCTGGCTCTCGCCGCCCTCAATGGCCTTGTTCGGTACGGGACTTGCCCTGATCGCCGGTCTCGTCCTCATCGAACGCCGGGCCGCCGAACCGATCATCCCCGGCTGGGTCTGGCGCCGCCGCACCATCGCCGCCGTGAACCTGGCACTCGGCGCGCTGGGCCTCCTGATGGTCGCCCCGACGGTCTTCCTCCCGACGTACGCACAGTCGGTGCTCGGCCTCGCCCCCATCACCGCCGGATTCGTGCTCTCCGTATGGACGTTGAGCTGGCCCGTCTCGGCGGCCCTCAGCCAGCACGTCTACCGTCGTATCGGCTTCCGCCACACGGCGATGCTCGGCATCGGGGCGGCCACCCTGATCCTGTTCGCCTTCCCCTTCCTCCCGTACCCCGGCGAGGCCTGGCAGCCGACGCTCCTGATGTTCCTGCTGGGCGGCGCGCTCGGTCTCTTCCAACTCCCGCTGCTCGTCGGCGTCCAGTCGAGCGTCGAGTGGAACGAACGCGGTACGGCGACAGCCTCCGTACTCTTCTGCCGCCAGACCGGCCAGACGATCGGCGCCGCCCTCTTCGGCGCGGTCGCGAACGGGGTACTGGCCGCGCGGCTCGGCGGCGCGGGCGACCTGGACTCGGTGACGAAGGCACTCGACTCGGGCGCCTCCGGCGAACACGTACGCCGAGCGGTCGCCGAGGCCGTCCACTCCGTCTACTTCGGCGCGGCCTGCGCGGCCGGACTCGCCTTCCTGGTCCTGCTGTTCGTGGCGCCGCGCCGCTTCCCGGTGCTCAAGAACCCCGGGGACTGAGGTACGCGGCACGACCTGGCACAACTGCTCCCCCCAGGGGTCATCCCCGAGCGCACGTCCCGGGTACGCCCCTCCTCACGCAGGACGCCCGCCATCGGCCCGCCCGGTTCTGCTGGACCGATGGGACTCAACAGGCGCACGGCGATGCAGGCCGGCCTCCTGACGACCGCGGTGTCGGCACTGGGGCTGAACTCGGCGCACCCGCAAGCCACTTCGGCCTCGGTGCCACCCCTCACGGTCCAGGGCGAGGCGGCGGTCCGGACGAACATCCCGGTCGTACGGGACCGCCGCGCGTCCGGGGGCGGTTACCTCGCCCTGACCACCAAGAGGAAGCCCCCGAAGGAGGGTTGGTACGCCACGTATTCGGTCCCGGCCCCCGAGGCAGGCGTGTACGCGCTGACCGCGGTCGCCACGGCCCCGGTCGAGACACCGCACACCGAGGCGACGGCCTCGTACCTCCAACTCGCGCTGAATGAGGGCGGATTCGCGGAGGTCGCCCGCTCCCAGCCGCACTGGTACGAGTCGATGCCGGCCTGGGGCGGCCTCTCCGTCCTCGACCTCGGTGAGCTCGAACTCCGGCGCGGCGAGAACAGGTTGACGTTCCGGGTGACGGAACCGACGGTCCTGGAGACGGGGACGGCGTACGCGCTCGCGCTGGACCGCTTCACGCTGCGACGGCGGGAGGGGGTGGAGCTGCGCGAGGTCCGCGCGGGCGGCGACGGCACGCTGAGCACGTACCGGTTCGGGGAGCCCGCGAGCCTGACCTTCGGCCTGAACGGCCGCCCCGACCGCCCGTACCGCCTGCGCTACACCGTCGTCGACTACTTCGGGGAACGGGTGGCGGAGGGTTACGCGACGATCAAGCCCGGCGACGAGACGACGGTGAAGGCCCCGCTCCCCCAACTCCCGCCCGGAAACTACCGGGTTGCCGCCTCCGCCGCCGACGCCAGTGACGCCGAAGCGGTGGTGGGCCACTTCGCATGCCTGCCCGCACTCCCCGCCGCGTCCGGCGACGCCAACCGCTTCGGCGTCAACGTCTGGGCCACGTCCCTCGTACCCCCCTCCCGCCTGGACGCCTTCGCCGCCGCGATGCGGGACATGGGCGCGGGCTGGATACGGGACGGCCAGGCATGGCCCGCGGCCGAGCCGAGCCCGGGCGCGTACGACACGGAACACCACGACCGGGTCACGCGGACGATGCGCCGTCACGGCCTGTCTCCTTTGGAGGTCATCTCGCCGGCTCCCGAGTGGGCGATGACGGCCGCCTCGCTCCCCCTCCCGGCGGATCTGCGGCACGCGTACCGCTACGCCCGCCGCCTGGCCTCCGGCCGTCCCGCCGCCGTCCAGCTCTCGAACGAGCCCGACGTGGACGTCACCAGCAGCACCGGCGACGCCCACGCGGCCTTCGTGAAGGCGGCGGCACTGGGCATCGCGGACGCCCCCGACCGGCCTCTCGCCGTCCTGCCGGGCATCGCGCAGACGGGCCACTTCCAGGACCTGCTGCTGGCGAACGACGTCGTGCGATACGCGGACGTATGGGCGTTCCACGGCTACCCGGACCCGGCCGAGCAGGACGAACCGGCCTTCCCGGGGGCGGCGGACGAGCAGCGCGAGCTGGCCGGGCGACTCGGTGCGGGTGAGGTGCCGCGGTGGATGACGGAATGCGGCGCGTTCTTCGCAGTGCGGCCGGGCGTCGATCTCACGCCCGCCCAACAGGCGGTCCAGGCCTGCTACTTGGTCCGCTCGATGGTGGAGGGGCTGGCGGCGGGGAACACCCGGCAGTTCTGGTTCGCGGGTCCACCGCTCCACGACGACGGCGTGTACTTCGGGCTGCTGAGCCGGGAGTTCCAGCCGCTGCCCGCGTACAGCGCGTGCGCGGCGCTGACGTCGTTGCTGGGCGAGGCGCACTTCACCGGGGTGGTGAGCGGGTTGCCCGCCTGGGCGGTCGGCTTCGAATTCGACTCGGGGCGGGGCGAGTCGGTACGGGTGCTCTGGTCGGCGAAGCCGGTGCGGATCCCGGTGCCGGGGGCGACGGTGTACGACATCATGGGCCGGCAGATGGCGACGGCCTCCGCCGAAGTGACCGTGTCCCGGGACCCCGTGTACGTGGGCACGGCGACCGCCGCCCGCCCGAAGGCCCACCC
>NZ_LIQZ01000128.1 GCF_001418655.1 Streptomyces phaeochromogenes
CTTGCCGGAGCCCGAGGGGCCGCACAGCAGTACGACGCGGGCGGTTGTCGCGGAATTCGGGAGATGTGAACTCACGAGACACCAGTCTGACGCATCGAGCGCCCCCGGCCGACCCCGCGGGTCGGCTTTGGAACGGGCGTCACACCTCAACTACCCTTCGTATCGACCCGATTACTTTGCGCAGCAGAAGGTGGCAGCAGTCATGGCACGATTCCCGGCCTACCAGAACCCGACCGCCCGGCGCGCGTTGCTGGCCCTCACGACCGCGGGCATCGCGGTGGGCGTGGGAGCGACCTCGGCGGCTGCGGACACCGAACCCGTCGTCGACGTGGTCCGCACCCGGCCCACCTCACTGGGCAACATCGACCCGCAGTCGGGTGTCCAGGCGCTGACCGGGACCGTCGGTTACGTGACCGGTCCGGTCGCGGGCCTGAAGCCCAACCCGCTGGCCGGCACGGGTGTCGACCCCCTCGACAACGGGCTCGCCACCCAGGTCGCCGACTTCCCGCCCCTGGCCACGACCATGCTGACGGCCCCGGTCGCCCAGGCCCAGTCGCTGGGCGCCGTTCCGGTGCTGGGACAGGTGACGGGCCTGCTGCACTGAGTCGTACAACAGGCGGTCGTACAACAGGCGGTCGTGCGGCGGCGGGTCGTGCGAGGGCCGAAGAGAGAGCCGCGCCTCCCCCGGACGGTGGGGAAGCGCGGCTCTCCCGTCTTCGGCGCCCGCCGGTACGACGGACGCGGTGGCCGACGAGGTGGCCGACGAGGTGGTCGTCAGTACGACGAGCCGGAGGCGCCCAGTGCGCCTGTCGGGTGCCAGACCGTCTTCGTTTCGAGGAAGGCGGTGAGGCGCTCGATGCCCGGTGCCGCGAAGTAATCCACAGCCTGTGGACGGACGACCCGCTTGAGGTTGTCCGCGGCGGCGACCTCCAGTTCCTTCGCGAGTACGTCGTCCGCGCCCGCCAGGTCGATCGCGTTGACGTCCTGGTGCGCGGCCAGCGGGGTCGCGATCTCCGCCGTCTTTCCGGAGAGGATGTTGACGACCCCGCCCGGAACGTCGGAGGTGGCCAGCACCTCGCCCAGCGACAGCGCCGGGAGCGGGGACCTCTCGCTCGCGATCACGATCACCGTGTTGCCCGTCGCGATCACCGGGGCGATCACCGAGACCAGCCCGAGGAACGACGACTCCTGGGGTGCCAGGACCGTCACCACACCCGTCGGCTCGGGGGTGGAGAGGTTGAAGTACGGGCCCGCGACCGGGTTGCCGCCGCCCACGACCTGGGCGATCTTGTCGGTCCAGCCCGCGTACCAGACCCAGCGGTCGATGGCCGCGTCGACGACCGCGGCGGCCTTGGACTTCGAGAGTCCTTCCGAGTCCGCGACCTCCCGTACGAACTGGTCCCTGCGGCCCTCCAGCATCTCCGCGACGCGGTAGAGGACCTGGCCGCGGTTGTACGCGGTCGCGCCGGACCAGCCGCCGAAGGCCTTGCGGGCGGCGACGACCGCGTCACGGGCGTCCTTGCGGGAGGACAGCGGCGCGTTCGCCAGCCACGTGCCCTGTGAGTCGGTCACCTCGTACACCCGGCCGCTCTCGCTGCGGGGGAACTTGCCCCCGACGTACAGCTTGTAGGTCTTGAAGACGCCCAGGCGCTGCTGCTCCGCCTTGTCGGTGTTCTTGGGCTTCTCGGTGTTCTTGGGCTTCTCAGACATCGAGGTACGCCTCCAGGCCGTGACGGCCGCCCTCGCGGCCGAAGCCCGACTCCTTGTAACCGCCGAACGGTGACGTGGGGTCGAACTTGTTGAACGTGTTGGACCAGATCACGCCCGCGCGCAGCTTGTTCGCCACGGCCAGGATCCGGGAGCCCTTCTCCGTCCAGATGCCCGCGGAGAGGCCGTACTGGCTGTTGTTGGCCTTGGCGACCGCCTCGTCCGGCGTGCGGAAGGAGAGGACGGACAGGACCGGGCCGAAGATCTCGTCGCGGGCGATGGTGTGCGCCTGGGTGACGTTCGTGAAGAGCGTCGGCGCGAACCAGTAGCCGGAGGAGGGGAGTTCGCAGGCCGGGGACCAGCGCTCGGCGCCCTCGGCCTCGCCCTGTTCGACGAGGGAGGTGATGCGCGAGAGCTGCTCGGCGGAGTTGATAGCGCCGATGTCCGTGTTCTTGTCGAGCGGGTCGCCGAGGCGCAGGGTCGACAGGCGCCGCTTCAGGGAGTCCAGCAGCTCGTCCTGGATCGACTCCTGGACGAGGAGCCGGGAGCCCGCGCAGCAGACCTGGCCCTGGTTGAAGAAGATGCCGGAGACGATGCCCTCGACGGCCTGGTCGATGGGGGCGTCGTCGAAGACGATGTTCGCGCCCTTGCCGCCCAGTTCGAGCGTGACCTTCTTCCTGGTGCCCGCCACCTGGCGCGCGATCGCCTTGCCGACGGCCGTGGAGCCGGTGAAGGCCACCTTGTTCACGTCCGGGTGCTCGACCAGCGCCGCGCCCGTGTCGCCGTATCCCGGAAGGATGTTGACGACGCCCTTGGGCAGGCCCGCCTGGCGGCAGATGTCCGCGAAGAAGAGGGCGGAGAGCGGGGTCGTCTCGGCGGGCTTCAGGACGACCGTGTTGCCGGTCGCCAGCGCCGGGGCGATCTTCCACGCCAGCATCAGGAGCGGGAAGTTCCAGGGGATGACCTGGCCCGCGACGCCGAGGGGCTGCGGATTCGCGCCGAAGCCGGCGTGGTCGAGCTTGTCCGCCCAGCCCGCGTAGTAGAAGAAGTGCGCGGCGACCAGGGGGAGGTCCGCGTCGCGGGTCTCCTTGATCGGCTTGCCGTTGTCCAGCGTCTCCAGGACGGCCAGTTCGCGGCTGCGCTCCTGGATGATGCGGGCGATGCGGAAGAGGTACTTGGCGCGCTCGGAGCCGGGGAGCGCGGACCACTTCCCGAAGGCCCTGCGGGCCGCCTTCACCGCGCGGTCGACGTCCGCCCCGCCCGCCTGGGCGATCTCGGAGAGGACCTCTTCGGTGGAGGGGGAGACGGTCTTGAAGACCTTGCCGTCCGCCGCCTCCACGAACTCGCCGTCGATGAACAGGCCGTAGGAAGGCGCGATGTCGACGACCGAGCGGGACTCGGGAGCCGGTGCGTACTCGAATGCGGATGCCATGTGGATCAGTCCACCGTCACGTAGTCGGGGCCGGAGTAACGGCCGGTGGCCAGCTTCTGCCGCTGCATCAGCAGATCGTTCAGGAGCGAGGACGCGCCGAAGCGGAACCAGTGGTTGTCCAGCCAGTCCTCGCCCGCGGTCTCGTTGACCACGACCAGGAACTTGATGGCGTCCTTGCTGGTGCGGATGCCGCCGGCGGGCTTCACGCCGACCTGCACGCCGGTCTGCGCGCGGAAGTCGCGGACCGCCTCCAGCATCAGCAGGGTGTTCGAGGGAGTCGCGTTCACCGCCACCTTGCCGGTGGACGTCTTGATGAAGTCCGCCCCCGCCAGCATGCCGAGCCAGCTCGCGCGGCGGATGTTGTCGTACGTCGACAGCTCGCCCGTCTCGAAGATGACCTTGAGGCGGGCCGCCCCGGAGGCCGCCTTCACGGCGACGATCTCCTCGTACACCTTCGCGTAGTCGCCCGCGAGGAACGCTCCGCGGTCGATGACCATGTCGATCTCGTCGGCGCCCGCGGCGACGAGATCGACATGGTCAT
>NZ_LIQZ01000129.1 GCF_001418655.1 Streptomyces phaeochromogenes
CCCCGCGCCCCTGAAGGGGCGCGGGGAACTGCGCAGTCTTTTAGGGGCGCGGGGAACTGCGCGACCAGCCACGACCGACCCGCACACACAACCCGCCCCGCCGCCGGAGGCACCCGCACGGCATACCCTTGCCCCCATGAAAGCCCGCGCAGCGACCCCCGTCGGGACGGCGACGCGCGGCACCACCAACCCCAACCGCCTCCGCCGCATGGACCGCTGGATCGCAACGACCCACGGCGCCGAACTCCGCAGGTCGGACGCCCCCGTGGCCGTCGACCTCGGCTACGGCGCGGCCCCCTGGACCGCGGTGGAGCTCCTCCACCGCCTCCGCGCCGCCGCCCCCCGCACCCGCGTGGTCGGCGTGGAGATCGATCCGGCCCGGGTCACGGCCGCGAAGCCGTACGAACGGGAGGGGCTGGAATTCCGGCACGGCGGCTTCGAGATCCCCCTGCCGGAGCCGGAGCGGCCGTCGCTGATCCGCGCGGCGAACGTGCTGCGGCAGTACGAGGAGGCGGAGGTCGCCGAGGTCTGGGCCCGGCTGTGCGCCCGCCTCGCCCCGGCGGGCGCCGGCTCGCGCGGCGGGCTCCTCGTCGAGGGCACGTGCGACGAGATCGGCCGTCGGCACGTGTGGGTCGCGCTCGGTCCCGAGGGCCCGCGGACCGTCACGTTCGCCACCCGCCTCGGCTCCCTGGACCGCCCGTCCGACCTGGCCGAACGCCTCCCCAAGGCGCTCATCCACCGCAACGTCCCGGGCGAACCGGTGCACGCCTTCCTCCGCGATTTCGACCGGGCCTGGGCCGCCGCGGCGCCGTACGCCTCTTACGGCGCCCGTCAGCGCTGGATCCGGGCCGTACGTGATCTGACGGCGGACTGGCCGGTCACGGACGGGGCGGCGCGCTGGCGGCAGGGCGAAGTGACCGTGCGCTGGGAGGCGTTGGCGCCTCGCGCCCAGGCCGGCCGAGCCGAGGGACATGAACGGCGGACCTGAACGGCGGACATGAGCCGACGGGGCCGTAACGCGGCGGGAACGATCTCGGTGAGTCGTTCGTCACATTGGCGGGGAACGCGCGGGAGATCATCGCCGAGTGGGCAGTGAGGGGTGGGGAACGGGCGGTGCGGGGGAGGGAGTTCATGCCCGCCTCTGTCACATTGCGCGCCGACATGGCACGATCCCCGAGGCCTTCGTAAGTTACTGACGGTAAATCAACTTGGGGGTTGGTCCATGGGAGCCGGCAAGCGGAGCCTGACCACTACGGCCATGGCCCTGGCCTGCGCGGCAACCATCCTGTCCGCGCCGGGAGTGGCCTTCGCCGCCCCGACACCGACCCCCACGCCGACTCCGACTCCGCCTGGGAGTTCAACGCCCGCGAGCACCAAGGACCTTGAAGCGGTCCGCAAGAAGCTGGACACGCTCTACCACGACGCGGCGGTCGCCACGGATGCCTACAACCTCGCGGAGGAGCGGGCCGAGGAGCAGTCGACGCAGATCGTCGGGCTGGCCCGCTCGATCGTCGAGGGGCAGGCCCGGCTGGACCACCTGAAGGACCGCGCGGGCGCCGCGGCCCGCGCCCAGTACCGCAGCGGCGGACTGCCGGACGAGGCCCGGCTGATGCTCAGCGACGATCCGGAGCAGTTCCTGGACGGCGCGGGCCGGATCCGCGAGGGCGCCCAGGCGACCAAGGGCCTGCTCGCCGAAATGAAGCGCACCCAGGAGGACTTGGAGCAGTACGCGCGCGACGCGGCGGCCCAGTGGAAGAAGCTGGAGTCCAACCGCGAGGCGAAGGAAAAGGCCAAGAAGAAGGTCAAGAAGCAGATCGCCGCCGCCGAGAAGCTCGAGTCGCAGCTGGAGAAGGAAGAGAAGAAGCGCCTGGCGAAGCTGGAGCAGCAGGCCGCGTACAAGGCGCAGTCGGCCTGGCTGGGCTCGGGCGTCCTCGACGAGATCAGCGGCAAGGCGTCGACCCAGGGCAAGAAGGCCGTGGAGTACGCGACGAAGCAGATCGGCAAGGCGTACGAATGGGGCGCCGAGGGGCCCAACACCTTCGACTGCTCGGGCCTGACCTCACAGGCGTGGGCCGCCGCCGGGCAGGGCATCCCGCGCACGTCCCAGGAGCAGTGGAAGCAGCTCGACCGCATCGCCGTCGAGGCCATGCGCCCCGGCGACCTCATCATCTACAACTCGGACGCGAGCCATGTCGCCCTCTACATAGGCGACGGCGCGATCATCCACGCCCCACGCCCGGGGCGCACGGTGACGATCGCGGGGGCGGGATCGATGCCGATACTCGGGGTCGTACGCCCGGAGCAGTGACGCCATCGGTCCGCCGGCGCGATGCCATCGGCCGGTCGCCGCGATGCCACCGATCCGTCGGCGACACGGCCGGACGTCCCGCCGGGGGCGATCACCCGTCGACCCGGACCGCGCACCCGACCCGGAACGCTCACCCGCCCACCGGGGTCGTACGTCCCGACAAGTGACAGTTGGTCGCTTTGGTGCCGTCGGTGGCGTGACCTGTCGCACGTGATGCGCGGCACGTTCCGGGCGGCCCGGCAACCCCCGGGGCGTGATGTACGTCATCCCGGACAAGGGCACATCCTGCCCAATTGCGGTACGGGATGCGGCATATGACGGTGGCTGTTTTGGACGTGCCCTGGCCTCCGCCATTCCTTTGTGGCGGCGGCTGACGCTATGGTCCCCGTCGGTGGACCGAGACCCCTCGGTCCGCCATGCCCTCGGGGGGAGGGAAGGAACCCAGACGATGCCCGTACCCGTACCGCGGCAGAGAGCGATCCCCGCCGTGGAAGGTGGTCAGGCTCGCGCCGCGTCCTCAACCGTCGGACCGGCTCAGGCCGTGCCCGCACCCGGCGCCCTGCCCGGCCAGGCGCCTCCTTCGACGAGCCGCGAAACAGGCGGCGACAACCGCGCCGACACCGGCCACGGGAGCGACGCCCACCAGGGCGGCTTCCACAGCGGCAGTGCCCCCACCGGCACGGCCCCGCTGACGCTGCTCGTGATCGAGGACGACCCGGCCGGCTCGCTGAACGTGCCCACACTCCTGGACTCGGCCGGCAAACCCATACGTATCCGTACCGCCCGCAACCTCACCGAGGCCGAGCGGCTGCTGACCGACGACGTCCAGTGCATCCTGCTCGACCTCGCGCTGACGACCGGCGGCCGGACGGCCGCCGATGTCCGGCCGGAGGACGAGCTGGCCACGCTCAAGCACGTACTGCGGCTCGCGCCGCGGCACGCCGTCCTCGCGCTCACCGCGTCCGAGGACGCCGAGCACGGCGCCGAGGCGGTGCGCGTCGGCGCCCAGGACTACCTCTTCCGCGACGAGCTGGACAGCCGGCTGCTGAGCCGCGCGATCCGGTACGCGGTGGAGCGCAAGCGTTCCGACACGGCCGAGCGCCGGCTCACCGAGTCCAAGCTGCGCGCGCAGGAGAACGCGCGTCTTGAGCGCGGCCTGCTGCCCACGCCCCTCCTCGAAGGCTCCTCGCTGCGGTTCGCCGCGCGCTACCGGCCCGGCCGCTCGCGCGCGCTGCTCGGCGGCGACTTCTACGACACGGTCCGCACCCCCGACGGCACCGTGCACGCCATGATCGGCGACGTCTGCGGTCACGGCCCCGACGAGGCCGCGCTCGGCGTGGAGCTGCGGATCGCCTGGCGCGCGCTGACACTGGCGGGCCTGTGCGGCGACGAACTGCTCTCCACGCTCCAGCAGGTCCTGGAGCACGAGCGCGACAACGACGAGATCTTCGCGACGCTCTGCACGGTGGACATCGCACCGGACGGCCGCCGCGCGGGTCTGTGCCTGGCCGGACACCCGGCCCCGCTGATCTCGCGCCCGGCCCGCTCGCGAGCCGCCCTCGTCGGCGCGGACGGCACCGGGGAGCCGGCTCCTCCGGTCGCCGAGCTGCTGCCGTACGAGAACGGCGGCCCGGCGCTGGGTCTGCTGCCGAACGCCCGCTGGCCGCGCCAGCAGGTGGAGCTGGGCGGCGAGTGGAGTCTGATGCTCTACACGGACGGCCTGATCGAGGGCCGGACCGGCGAGGGCCGGGAGCGGCTCGGCCAGGACGGGATGGTGGACATGGTCCGCCGCCAGTTGGCGCAGGGGCTGCGGGGCGAGGAGCTGCTGCGGGCCGCCGTGAACGAGGTGCGCGACCTCAATGGCGGGGAGCTGACGGACGACGTGGCTGTGCTGTTGCTGGACCGGGTGCCTTAGCGGCGCGCTGGCGCTCCGCCGAGGGGGGCGCCGTTGAGTGTCTGCGGGTCATCCGTGGCTGGTCGCGCAGTTCCCCGCGCCCCTGAAAACGCAGCTTGCCGCGCCCCGAGGGAAAAAAAGTGGGGGCGCGGCAAGAAGGAAAAAAAGAGGGCTCAGCGTCCGCCGTTGTACGGGCCGTACGGGCCGTCGCTGCTGCTTCCGCCTCGACGGCCGCCCCCGCCGCCGGAGACCTGCTTGAGCGCGGGCCGGACGTCGACGAAGAAGACGATCGTGGCGATGAGGCCGGCGATCTGCAGGAAGACCATCGGGACCAGCAGATTCACGGCCACCGTGACGCCCAGCATGATCAGCCAGAACATCTTGCTCTGCTTGTTCGCGGCGCGGTACGCGTCGTCGCGTGCCAGGCCCGCCATCACCAGCGCCACCACCGCGAGCACCAGCATGCCGAGGAAGATCAGCGACATGAAGCCGCCGAACGCGGTCAACAGCACTTGGCCCACCTACCCGATTCGAGTCCTCGTCCCTACGCGGTCACCGTACCCGCAGAACGGGTCGGGGACTCCGATAGTGCCCGGAGTCCCCGACCCGTTCTCGTAAACCCTGCCGCCGTCGACCCGGCGGCGGTGCCGCGCCTACTTGGCGGGCGGCGTGGTCTTCTTCGCGGTGGTCTTGCGGGCGGCCGGGGCCTTCTTGGCCGCGGTCTTCTTCGCCGGGGCGGGCTCGGCCTTGGCCTCGGCGGGCTTCTCGGCCTTGACCTCGACCGGCTCCGGCTTCGGCTCGACGGCCACGGCCAGTTCCTCGATCTCCTCGGCGGCCTCGCCGCGCCAGGTCTTCACGGTCTGCTCGCCGCGCTCGGCGACCTTCTCGTACGTCTCGCGCGCCTTCACGGCGTACTCGGCGGCCACGCCGACACTGCGGAGGGCGAAGTCCTGAGCCGTCTCACCGATCTTCTTCAGGTCGGTGTCCAGGGTGCCGATGAACTCGTTCACCTTGGTCTGAATGGTCTCCTGCGCCTCCTTGGCGCGGGCGGTGGCCTTCTCCTGGACCTCGTTCGGGTCGATGCCGCGCACGGCGTCGATGCGGGCCGGGGCCTCGGCACGCAGCTGCTCGACGATGCCGGGCACCTTCTTGGCCTGCTGAATGGCCAGGTCGGCGGTGCCGGCGGCGAAGTAGAGCGGGGTCGGGTCGCTGAAGGTCTTGCGCAGGTCGTCGGTGATGGCCATGGCGATGGTCCTCCCGGAATCGCTAGTGCTTGAAGCATGAGGGTTTTTTGGTGCGGTACTCCGCCGCCGGCCGGGCCGTTCCATGCCGTGCCCGGCCATGCCGTACTGGCCACGCCGTGCTCGTCATGACATGCCCGGTCAGCTCGCGGAGGACTGCTGGTCGTGAGGGTCGTTCTTGTCGTACGGGTCCTGCGGGTCGTGCGGGTTCTTCGGTGCGGCATCGCTGCCGTCGGCCGTGCGGGCCCTGTCAACGACGGTGTCCGGGCCATCCGTCACGTCCGTTACGCCGGTCGTGCCGGTCGCATCCGGTGCGTCTGCCGCACCGGGGACGCCCAGAGCCTCCTCGACCGCCTTGATCCCGACCTCGATCTCGAACCCGTTCTCCTTGCGGAAGGACTCGTAGATCTGGAGCAGCACCTGCTTCTGCCGCTCGTTGAGCGTCGGGTCGGCGAGGATGACGGCACGCGTCTCCACCTCGTCCCGGTCCCGCTCGGCGTCGAGGATCCCGGCACGGACGTACAGCGTCTCGGCGGAGATCCGCAGGGCCTTGGCGACCTGCTGCAACACCTCCGCGCTCGGCTTGCGCAGCCCGCGCTCGATCTGGCTCAGATACGGATTGGACACCCCGGCGGCTTCGGCGAGCTGCCGCAGGGACAGCTGCGCGTTGCGCCGCTGTTCACGCAGATACTCACCGAGATTGCCGACGTTGAGCGATGCCATGCCCCTACCCTGCACCACCCCCGCTAACTATTGCAAGCACCCGCTTGCAAAAGTGCGCTATGCCACTCGCGGCTCTCCTGAAGGCCCTGGACCGCTCGTGGACGCGCTCATGGACGGTCGACGTACGCGTCAGCCGGCCCGGAGACCGACCGCCAGCGTCAGTTCGAGGACCCGGTGTGGCGATGCGAGATCCGGGAACAGCTCCCGCAGCTGCGACATCCGGTACCGGACCGTCTGGGGATGGACGAACAACGCCGCCGCCACCTCGTCCCGCCTGCCCTGGTGCAGCAGCCATGCCCGCAACGTCTCCTCCAGCCGCCGCGCGGTCGCGGCAGGCAAGGTCCGCAACGGTGCGAGGGCTCGGGCACGCAGGTCCGCGAACGCGTCCGCGTCGGCGCTCAGCACCAGCTCGGGCAGGTGGTCCTCGGTGTCGCGGATGTCGGAGGAGAGGGAGCGGGCGCGTACGGCTCGTGCGTACGAGGCGGACGCGCGAGTCCATGGCCGGGCCGGGCCGGCCACGGCGGTGCGGTCGGTCAGCTGCCGCAGGAGATGTGACCGGTCGGCGTCGGGGACGAGCAGCACACCGGTGGAATCCGGCAGATCGTCGAGGACGAGGGTGCTCGGGTCGAGCGCGCGGTAGGCGGGCCGGGCCTGGGCGGCGGGCAGCAGGACCGCGGTCAGCGAAACCGGAGGCTGCCAACCGGCCCGTTGAACAGAGGCCAGCAGCACGTCCGGGCTCGCGCCGGCGAGGAGGTCGCGGGCCAGGTGTTCCAGGTGGCGCTCCTGCGCCCGGCCCCGGGCGGCCAGCTCGTCGGCGTGGCCCGCGGCGCTCGCGGCGGAGAGCTCGTCGATGTAGGCGAAGGTCAGCTCGGCGAACTTGGCGACCTCGGCGGCGGGCAGACCCGCGGGTACGGCACCGGCTGCCAGGCATCGCCAGGCCACGCGGGCGCCGACGCGGTAGGCGCTGAGCAGGGCGTCCATCGAACGGCCGTCGCGCACCTCGCCGCGGCCCAGCTCATAGGCCGCGTCACCGCCGTCGCCGCCCGTGGCGATCCCGCTCGCGAGGTCCAGGTAGTGCCCCAGGGCGGTGCGGACGGCTCGCCGGATGGTGGCGCCCATGCGGCCCGAAAGGGCGTTGGCGTAGGGAGGGACCTCGTCGATGATCGCCTGGACGACCTCGTCGGCGGTGCTCTTCAGCGCGGCCCGAAGCGCGGTGACTGTCGTCTCATCCAGGGCCAGTTCGCTGGCCCTCCTGATTGCATGGCTCACTTTTTGTTCCCTGCGAACAATTCAGCCGACCAGATTCACGTCCTACGGTCAGGACTTTACCCCTTGAGGCGCAGCAAGCTGGAGTCATGACGAGTACAGCCCTACGCAGCAGGGCGTGGAAACTGCTGGAGATGGTCACGACGCCGCTGCTGCCGTCGGACTACCTCGACCTGGTCAGCCCGCTGCGTGCGGGCGCCGACCTGCGTGGGCGCATCGAGGCCGTGCACCCCGAGACGGGTGACGCCGCGACCATCGTGATCAGGCCGGGACGGGGCTGGCGCGGCCACACGGCCGGTCAGTACGTGCGGATCGGCCTCGACGTCGACGGGGTGCGCCTGTGGCGTGCCTACTCCATCACCTCGCCGACAGACCGCCAGGACGGCCGCGTCACGATCACCGTGAAGGCGATCGAGGACGGCAAGGTCAGCAACCACCTGGTCCGCAGGACGAAACCGGGCACGCTGATCCAGCTCGACCAGGCGACCGGTGACTTCGTGCTGCCGCAGGCCAAGCCCGCCAAGGTGCTCTACCTGACGGCCGGCAGCGGCATCACGCCCGTGATGGGCATGCTGCGCGACACCGAGTTCGACGACGTCGTCATGGTCCACTGCGCGCCACAGCCGCACGACGTGATCTTCCGCGACGAACTGCACGACCTGGTCGCGGACAAGAAGCTGCGGCTCACCGAGGTGCACACCGACACGGACGGCCAGCTCGACATCGCCCGTCTCGACGAACTCGTGCCCGACTGGGCCGAGCGCGAGACCTGGGCCTGCGGGCCCGCGGGCCTGCTCGACGCCGCCGAAGAGCACTGGACCGAGCACGGCGTACAAGAGCGCCTGCACACCGAACGCTTCCGCCCGAGCATCGTCGTCGCCGGCGACGGCGGCGAGGTCACGTTCAGCACCACCGGCAAGACCGTCGACGCGGGCGGCGCCACGCCGTTGCTGGACGTCGGCGAGGAGGCCGGCGTGCTCATGCCCTCCGGGTGCCGCATGGGCATCTGCTTCGGCTGCGTCACACCGCTCAAGGCGGGCGCCGTCCGCGACCTGCGCACCGGCGAGATCACCGAGGCCGAGCCGGGCGTCCTCATCCAGACCTGCGTGTCCGCCGCGGCGGGCCCCTGCGACATCGAACGGTAGGAGCACCTTGACCGCCATCGACCCCACCGCCCACCTGACCGCGGAGCAGATCGAGGAGCTCGGCCGCGAGCTGGACGCGATCCGCGACGAGGTGATCGCCGACCGCGGCGAGAAGGACGCCGCCTACATCCGCAAGGTCATCTCGGCGCAGCGCAAGCTCGAGCTGGTCAGCCGGGGCGTACTGCTGTTCTCGATCTTCCCGCCCGCGTGGCTGATCGGCACCGCCGGGCTGTCCGTGGCGAAGATCATGGACAACATGGAGATCGGTCACAACATCCTGCACGGCCAGTGGGACTGGATGCGGGACCCGAAGATCCACTCCACCACCTGGGAGTGGGATCACGTCTCGCCGTCCGAGCAGTGGAAGCACTCGCACAACGAGCTGCACCACACGTACACCAACGTGATCGGCAAGGACAACGACCTCGGCTACGGCATCATGCGCGTCGACGAGGACCAGAGGTGGCACCCGTTCCACCTCGGCCAGCCGCTGTGGAACTTCCTCAACGCCTGCTTCTTCGAGTACGGCATCGCGGCGTACGACCTGGAGCTCGGCAAGAACCTCAACAAGCGCCGCCGCAAGAACCCGGAGTTCCGCGCGCGGGCCAGGGCCGTGGGCCGCAAGATCCGCAAGCAGGTGCTCAAGGACTACGTGATCCACCCGCTGCTTTCGGGCCCGTCGTTCCTCCCCACGCTCGCCGCCACGTTCACCGCGAACCTGGTCCGGAACGTCTGGACCCACTCGGTGATCATGTGCGGGCACTTCCCCGAGGGCGTGCAGGTCTTCGAGCGCCGGTCGATCAAGGGCGAGACGCGCGGCCAGTGGTACCTGCGCCAGATGATGGGCTCGGCGAACATCAGCGGCAGCAAGGCCATGCACTTCATGACCGGCAACCTGTCCCACCAGATCGAGCACCACCTGTTCCCTGACCTGCCGAGCAACCGGTACGCCGAGGTCGCGGTGAAGGTACGCGCACTGTTCGACAAGTACGAGCTGGAGTACGTCACCGGCCCGCTGCCCAAGCAGGTGTTCTCCGCCTGGCACAAGGTCTTCCGCCTCTCACTGCCGAACAAGAAGCCCAAGGTCACAACGCCGGACCGCGAGCAGGAGCTCGTCGCCGCCTGATTCCGGGCATCGGTTCAGATCTTCCGGCCGAACCGGCGCCACCGCCGGGTTCGGTGAGATCCGTTGCGGACGGGGGGCGACCGCGACGTCAGGCCGTACGACACGGGATCCGGGCAGCCCGGTGTCCGGCCCCCTGGTGCAGGTGCTCTCGGGACGCCCTTCACGGGTCGCCGGGAAGCGGCGTTGTCGGTGGGCTCTGCCAGGGTGTGCGTCGTGGATGAACTGGTGGAGCGTGTCGACGATCAAGATCGTGGGCTGGGGATGACGGTCAGCCGTCGGCAGGCCGTCCGGGAGGGTTGGCTGCACCGGGTCGCCGTGACGGTGTGTCGTGATGAGCGCGGGCGGATCCTCGTTCACCGGCGGTCGGAGCAGTTGTCGCGCTTCCCCGGGCTCTACGAGGTCGTGGTCGGTGGCGCCGTGGATGTCGGTGAGTCCTATGAACAGGCCGCTGCGCGGGAGCTGGCCGAAGAGCTGGGCATCCGTGTGCTGCCGCGCTTGCTGTTCACGTTCATCAACCGCAGCGGTCTGAGCCCGCACTGGCTCGGCGTGCACGAAGCCGTGGTGCCTGACACCGTGGCCGCCGATCCTGATGAGGTCGCCTGGCATGGCCGGCTGACCGAGCCGGAGCTGCGGTCGGCTCTGCTGGAGTGGCGCTTCACCCCCGACAGCCACGAAGCCTTCAGCCGGTATCTCGCGTTCCGGACCGCGCCGTCCTGACCTTGCCCACTTCTCGGGCAGGGGTGCCTGCTCGCGGCCGACTTGCCTGCAAGTGCTCAGTACTTCGAGAAAGGCCAGGTCGGGACAGGAGGTCAACGACAACTGTCGTGCTCAGGCTCACTTCCTTTGACTCTCACCTTGGGTCAGCCCACAGCATCGGTGGGGCCGGGTGACGTGCTCGGCGTGAGGAGGAGCGATCGGCATGCGCTTCGAGTTGTACCGGTTCCGCTCTCAGCAGCTCATCCGTGAAGCCGACGAATACCGACTCGCCCAGCAGGTCAGGAAGACCCGGTCGGCTCCCCGAGCCGTGGCAAGCCCCACGTCGCGACCGATGCCACGGCGCCTGCTTGCCTGGCTCCGCGGGTGAACGTCGTGGTGCCTCGATCTGCCGCAGGTGGCCGGGACAGGGCACCGAAGAAAGTGCCGGTCGGCACTTCCCTTGGGAGTGTCGGCCGGCACGGTCATCCGGGGGGGCGGGGTGTCGGCCCCGTCTCCGGTCAGCGGGCGGCGAGGAGTTCGAGCGTGTCGATCACTCGGTTCGAGAAGCCCCACTCGTTGTCGTACCAGGCGACCACCTTGACGTGGCGGCCTTCGACGCGGGTGAGGGCCGAGTCGAAGATCGACGAGGCGGGGTTGCCCACGATGTCGGACGACACCAGCGGGTCCTCCGAGTACTCCAGCACACCGGCGAGCGGGCCCTCCGCCGCGGTGCGGTACGCCGCCAGCACGTCGTCGCGCGTCACGTCGCGGGCAACGGTCGTGTTGAGTTCGACGATCGAGCCCACCGGCACCGGGACGCGGATCGAGTCGCCCGACAGCTTGCCCTCGAGGTTCGGCAGCACCGCACCGATCGCCTTGGCGGCGCCGGTCGTGGTCGGCACGATGTTGACGCCGGCGGCCCGGGCGCGGCGGGCGTCGCGGTGCGGGCCGTCCTGCAGGTTCTGCTCCTGCGTGTAGGCGTGCACCGTCGTCATGAACCCGTGCTCGATACCGGCGAGGTCGTCGAGCACCTTGGCCAGCGGCGCGAGCGCGTTGGTGGTGCAGGAGGCGTTCGAGACGATCGTGTGCAGGGCCGGGTCGTACGTGTCGGTGTTGACCCCGAACGCGAGCGTGACGTCGGCGCCGTCCGACGGCGCGCTGACGAGTACCTTCTTCGCGCCCGCGTCGAGGTGTGCCCCGGCGGCCTTGGCCGAGGTGAAGCGGCCGGTGGCTTCCAGGACGATGTCGACACCGAGTTCGGCCCACGGCAGCTGCGCCGGCTCGCGTTCGGCCAGCACCTTGATCCGACGGCCGTCGACGACGAGGACGTCCCCGTCGACGGTCACCGGGCGTCCGAGCCGGCCGGCCGTGCTGTCGTAGGCGAGCAGCCTGGCGAGAGTCGCGGGCTCCGTCAGGTCGTTGACGGCGACGACCTCAAGGGCGCTGTCGCGCTCCAGCAGTGCGCGCAGCACATTGCGTCCGATGCGGCCGAATCCGTTGATGGCGATGCGAGTCATGAGTGGTGTCCCTTCCCTTCTCAAACCCTTCGGGACCAGGCTCGCCCGCGGCCGACGCCGCTGACAGTGGCGGGATCGCCATGGTTCAAAAGGATCCCGCCACGCCGTACCTGGGCCGGCCGGTCACTCGCCCCGCGTGAAGGTGCGCCGGTACTCGCTCGGTGTCGTGCCGAGGATCCGCTGGAAGTGCAGGCGCAGGTTCGCGCCGGTGCCGAGCCCGATGTCGGCGGCGATCTGTTCCACGCTGCGCTGCGAGCGTTCGAGCAGTTCGCGGGCCAGGTCGATGCGGGCGCGCATCACCCACTGCATCGGCGTGTAGCCGGTCTCCTCGACGAAGCGCCGGGAGAACGTACGCGGCGAGACCCCCGCCTGCCGCGCCAGTACGTCGAGGGTGAGGGGCTCGCCGAGCCGGTGCAGCGCCCACTCGCGGGTGGCGGCGAACCGCTCGCCGAGCGGTTCGGGGACGCTGCGCGGCACGTACTGGGCCTGGCCGCCGCTGCGGTAGGGGGCCGCGACCAGCCGCCGGGCCGCGTGGTTGGACGCGGCCACTCCGAGGTCGCCGCGCAGGATGTGCAGGCACAGGTCGATGCCGGAGGCGGCGCCGGCCGAGGTGAGCACGCTGCCCTCGTCGACGAACAGCACGTTCTCGTCGACCCGGACGAGCGGGTGCCTGGCCATGAGTGCGCGCGTGTAGTGCCAGTGCGTCGTGGCGCGCCTGCCGTCGAGCAGGCCCGTGGCGGCGAGCGCGAAGGCGCCCGTCGAGATGGCGGCGAGCCGCGCGCCCCGGTCGTGGGCGGCGATCAGTGCCTCGACGACGGCCTGCGGCGGGTCGTCGCGGTCCGGGAACCGGTAGCCGGGGACGAAGACGATGTCGGCCCACGCGAGCGCGTCGAGGCCGTGGGCGACGGAGTACGCGAGGCCGTCGCCGCCGGTCACCAGACCGGGTGTCGCCCCGCACACCCGCACTTCGTACGGCATGCTCGCGCGGGTCGTGAAGACCTGCGCGGGAATTCCGACATCGAGCGGCTTCGCACCCTCAAGTACAAGGACGGCGACGCGATGCAGGCGGGGTGCGGGCACGGGAAGAGGTTACGCGGGGAGGTGGGGCGTGCCTTCGATACGCCCCACCGGGCGGAACGCCCCACCGAGCGAACGCCCCACCGCGCGTACGGGGCGGGTGCTCGCCGTGACCGGAGCGGACTCAGGCCGAGTCAGGAACCCGGCCGGAGCGGATTCAGGCCGGGTCAGGAACCGGCGGGGCGGTGAAGTCCACATCGGCCGCGAGCAGGACACGGATGCTGCGCCCCGGGAAACCGATGTGCCGGTAGATGGCGTTGTGGTGCAGGACGGCACGGTCGGACGCGACGAACCCGTCCACGTCCGGGCGGGCGGAGGTGGTGTGCCCGTCGGCGACGAGCACGAGGTCGTACCCGCGGCTGAGTGCCTGCCGCGCGGTCGAGTCCACGCAGAACTCGGTCGCGAACCCGGTCACGACCACCTCGGTGACGCCGAGTGCCGTGAGGAACGGGCCGAGGTCGCTGTCGAGAAAGGCGTCGGCGCTGCCCTTCCGGACGGTCTTCTCGCCCTCGCCGGGGGCCAGTTCGGGCACGGTCCGCCACGCTTCCGTGCCGGGCTCAAGACCGGGGCCGTCGTGCTGGACCGTGATGACGGGCACGCCGGCGGCACGGGCACGTTCCTGGAGCAGGGCGATCGTGGTGACGGTCTCCTTCGGCCGGTGGGAGATGGCCACGGCGGCGTTCTGCATGTCGAGGACGAGGAGCGCGGATGCATGGGGCATGAGGGCACCGTATTGGCGTGCGGACGGCTGGGGCGACGGTTTTCACCGGAGGGCCGCCACCTGCTTTCACCGGTACCGGAATTCGCCGGTACCGGAATTCGCCGTGCCGTTCCCGTGGTCCGCCGCGCAGCGCTAGCGTCGGATCCCATGATCGTATGGCTCAACGGCACCCATGGCGCGGGCAAGACGACGACCAGTGCACTCGTGCAGCAACTCATCCCGGAATCACGGGTGTTCGACGCCGAGAAGGTCGGCGAGACGCTCATGGACATCACGCCGGCGCTGCCCGGGCCCGGGACGGACAACTTCCAGCACTGGCCGCCGTGGCGGCCTCTCGTGGTCGAGACCGCCCGCCGCGTACTCGACTACGCCGGCGGCACTCTGGTGGTTCCGATGACCGTCCTGGTCGAGGAGTACTGGCGCGAGATCAGCACGGGCCTCGCCCAACACGCTATTCCGGTACGGCACTTCGTCCTCCACGCCGACCAGGCCACCCTCCGCGGGCGCATCGCGGGCGACACCGTTCTCGGCCCCGACTCCCCGTTCCGTCTCCGGTACGTCGAGCCCTACGCCGAGGCCGCCCGCACCTGGCTGCACGACGAGGCCGAGGTCGTCGACACCACGCACCTCACACCCGCCGAGGCCGCCCTGCAGATCGCGGAGGCCGTCAAGAGCGACGACGGCTAGCTCTCTCCCGTCCCTTTCCCGCCCCTTTCTCCCGTCCCTTTCCCGCTCCTTTCCCTCCCTCCCGCCACAAACCCGCAGGTCGTCGGGTGTACGAGCCCTGGCTTCGACGCGGGCCCGACGACCCCGCTGGCGATTTCAGGACAACGATCCCGGCAGCGGTCGCCGCGCTCCCGGCGGGGAGGCCCGAGCAACTGTGCGGAAGTCCGGCCGCCTCTCCCTGGCGGAAAAGCACGGGGCACATCCTCACCCTGGGGAACCATGAGGCATGCGCCCAGATGACTGGCACCTCACCCAAGACGTCGACGAATTCCTCGCCCGCGCCGGAGACTTCCTGCGCTCGCGGCCCGGCCCTCACGTCATGCAGCTGACGTGGGCGGAGAGGGTGCGCAAGCGCGGGGCGGACGCGTTCGGTGCCGAAGCCCCCGTCTTCGGCGTACTGGAGCAAGCGGGCGAGGTCACCGGCACCTTCTACCGCCTCCCTCCCGGCTCTCTGGGCCCCTCCCCACTCACGCCCGAGCAGGCCGACTCCCTCGCCGCCCGTCTGGCCGCCCTCGGGCACTCCCCTTCCCGCGTCAGCGCGGACCGGAGCACCGCCACCGCTTTCGCCGAGGCCTGGCAGCGGCACACCGGCGCGACCCCGAAACTCCACGCCACGCAGGTCCGTCTGTACGGCCTCGGCACCCTCACCCCACCGGAGCCGCTACCGGCCGGCCGGAGTCGCGTCCTGGGCGAGCAGGACCTCGCGGAGGCCATCTTCTGGTGCGGCGAGTTCTCCAAGGCCGTCGGCGAGGACGTCACCATCAACGCCGACACCTGGGCCGGGACCCGCTACGCCGACAAGCGCTACACGCTCTGGGAGACCCCCGACGGCACCCCCGTATCCATCGCGGGCATGAACCCGCTGATCGGCGGCCAGATCCAGGTGGACATCGTCTACACCCCGGTCCACCTGCGCGGTCACGGCTACGCGGCTGCCGTGTCGGCGGAGGTGAGCCGGGCCGCGCTGGCCGCGGGCGCCAAGGACGTCGTGCTGTTCGCGGACGTGGCCAACCCCACCAGCAACGCCCTCTACCAGCGACTCGGATATCGCGCGATCACCGACTGGATCGCGTACGACTTCTCAGGTGGCGGTCAGGTGCCGGTCAGTAACGGAGAAGCCAAACCCGCCGCCGGTCACTAGCGTGATGGGCATGGATCTCAAGCTTGCACAGTGCTTCATCGCCGTCGACGACCACGACAAGGCACTCGCCTTCTACCGCGATGTGCTCGGTCTCGAAGTGCGCAACGACGTCGGATTCGAGGGGATGCGCTGGGTGACCGTCGGCTCGCCCTCGCAGCCGGACGTGGAGATCGTCCTGGAGCCGCCGCTCGCGGACCCGAACGCCACGCCCGCCGACCGGCAGGCGGTCGCCGAGCTCATGGCCAAGGGCCTGCTGCGCGGAGTCATCTTCCGCACCGACGACTGCGACGCCCTGTTCGAGCGGATCCGCGCCGCCGGCGGCGACGTACTGCAGGAACCGATGGACCAGCCGTACGGAGTACGCGACTGCGCCTTCCGCGACCCGGCGGGAAACCTCCTGCGGTTCCTCCAGCCGCGCGGCAAGTAACGCGGTACGCGGCAGGGGCGGGCGCGGTGAGTGGCTCGGCGACCACTGGGGAAGCGGTCGCAGGGCCGCTCGGCGCGGCTGGCTGCCGGCTGTAAGTGCGTCCAGGCCGCCGCGGTCCGAGTCACCAGATGATGACCCCGCCACCGACCCCCAACGCCCGTCGAGCCGCCTTCACGATGTTGTCCAGACGGCGGCTCACGTCGTCGGCGTGCTCGGCGTGGGACTTCCGCGGCCCCGTCCCCGGCTCCGCCGCCATGTGATCGGCGATCGGCGCCAGATGCGTACGGATCAGATCGCACTCGGCGAGGAAGTCGGACACCTCGTCCGGCGCCACCGTCAGGTCCTCGGTTGCCAGCCGCGGGAAGAACCGCGCGCCCAGCGAACGGACCGGCTCCGACCCCCACACCTCCGTACGCCACCGCTCCCAGCCGGCCGCATCGGAGGAATCGGGCGGAACATCCAGCACCTCGATGCCGCCCTCCGCTCTGGGCACGTACACATCGACCGACAGACTCATGGCAGGGAGTCGACCACGGACGGGCCCCGCCGGTCCACCACACCCGGGCCACGCGCCCGCCTCTCCACGGACCGGGAACAGACCGGTGAACAGACCGGTGGGCGTCAACGGCCTCCCGAGTACGCTGCCTTGTCATTCGGACGGGCACTGGACAATGCCTGAAAACACGCATTGCCTCGCCGCACCCATTCCATTAACCTTTCCTCCGTGACTGCCGGGTCGGCCTTGGGCCAACAGCGAGTAGGGTTCCCGGCCTCCGAGTGAGGCCCGGGCGGGCCAGAGGGCCGCCCTTTCCGATTCAAGCGCGCCGAGCGCTCGTACGGAGTTTCCTGTACGAGTACGAGTGCCATGCCGCGCCGCACGCGCGAAGCCACGCCACGCCTGATCACGACCTCAGCGTGCCGTTCCGCGTGCCGTGTGCCGTGTTCCGCGTGCCACCACGTATCCGCACGTCTTCCTGCCGGTGCCGCCGCAGGCGCATGTCCTGCCGACGTTCGCCCTGCCGGTGTTCGCCCTGCCGGGAATTCGCGCGCCTTCATCTCGTCATCACCGCACCACTACCACGGGCGTCCCCCAATTCGCCCCGTGGCGATTCCCCATGCCCCGATCCAGTAATCACCGAGAAGAAAGAAGAGAATGCCCAACGATTTCAACCAGCAGGTCATCGAAGAGTTCCGCGCGAACGCGGGCCAGGTCGGCGGCTATTTCGAAGGAGCCCGGCTGATCCTGCTCACCACCACGGGAGCGCGCTCGGGCAAGCGGCACACGACCCCGCTCGCCTACTACCCCGACGGCGGCGCGAGCGTGCTGGTCGTCGCCTCGGCCGCCGGAGCCCCGACTCACCCGGCCTGGTTCCACAATCTCCTCGCGCATCCTCAAGTCACCGTGGAGACCGGGGTGTTCACGTACGAGGCGACGGCGGAGCCGCTGGCGGGCGCCGAACGGGACGAGGCCTTCGCCCGTCTGGTCGAAGCCGAACCGGGCTGGGCGGACTACCAGGCGAAGACCACGCGGGTGATCCCGGTGGTCGCCCTCCACGAGATCCCCGTCGACGGCCCGCCGAACGTGAACGCCTCCTCGATGGGCCAGGGACTCAAGATCATCCATGACGCGTTCCGCCGCGAACTCGCCCTGATACGAAAGGAGTTCACCGCAGCCGGGCCCACCCTCGGTGCCCAGCTCCGCGTCAACTGCCTGACGCTCTGCGCGGGCCTGCACAACCACCACACCGGCGAGAAACTCGGCATCTTCCCGTTCCTGGCCGGCAGCCGCCCCGAACTCGCCCCCGCCCTGGACCGCCTGCGCGAGGAACACGAGCGCATCGCCGCCCTGACGGCGGAGTTGAAGCGGATCATCGGCGACGACTCCGCGGACCCCGAGCACGCACGCCGGGAGGTCGAACGCCTCACCACCGAGCTGGAGACCCATCTGACGTACGAGGAGGAGCAGTTGATCCCCGCACTCGACGCACCACCGACCGAGCCGGCCCGCTAGTTCGGCCCGCGCGGCAACCGGAGGCGGGACTCGGGCCATAGCGGGGGGGCGGTCCCTAGTCCGTGGCGGCGGGTTCCGGCAGGGCGCCCGGGCGCGTACCGGGGACGGCCGGCCGTCGTTCGTCGCGCCTGCCCAGCGCCGCGAGGGTCAGGGTCACGGTGACCGACGCGACCGCCATCAGCGTCATCGCCGTTGCCGGGGAGGTCAGTTGGGCCAGCGTGCCCGCGAGGACGGCGCCGACGCCCTGCATGGCGGCCATGCCGGTGGCGTGCAGACCGAGGGCCTGGCCCGCGAGATCGTCGGGGGTGAGGGACATCAGGCGTTCCTGCAGGACCAGGCTCGCGGCGAAGCCGACGGAGGCGACGGTGACGGCCACGGCCGACAGCGCCACTCCGGGCCGCAGGACGAAGAACAGGTAGGGAACCGCGAGCAGCAGCCGCAGCGGAGTCGCGAGACGGGGCCGCAACGCGGGCGGAACCAGCCGCCCCACGGCCATGTCGCCCGCGAACATGCCCAGCGCCCCGAACGCGTACAGCGCCCCGGCCGCTTCGGGGGCGTAGGACACGTAGAGCGAATCGCCGCCGACGATCAGGCCGTTGGGAACCCACAGGCCCAGGTAGACGAGGCGGCGGGGGCGCGAGGACCACAGGAGGGCGTTGGTGCGCCAGGTCGCCGAGACGGACGGGCGGCCGGACGCGCGCGGCGGGCGGGCAGTGAGACCCAGGCGGGTGACCAGGGCCGACAGCACGTACAGCGCCGCCGCCAGGAGCAGGCACGTCCTCGGGGACAGGAGCACCAGCAGTGCGCCGCCCGTCGCGAACCCGGCCATCTGCACCAGGCCCCAGAGCATGTTGTAGACCGAACGCCCCAGGACATAGCCGTCCTTGGTCAGGATCTCGTTCAGCAGTCCCCCGCGCACGCCCCCGCCCAGCGACGCGACCAGCCCTTGCAGGAGTACGACGACGAAGACCCCCCAGACCGGCAGGCCGGGCAGCGCCAGCACCGCCGTACCGGCCGCGAAGGCGAGGGCGAGGGCGGTCAGGACCGCGCGCGGGGGCAGCCGGTCGGCACCCGAGAGCAGGAACGCGCCGCCCAGCAACTGCGCCAGCTGCGGGGCGAACATGCTCACCGCCGACAGGAGCGGGGAGCCGGTGGCCCGGAAGACCAGCGTGCCGAGGGCCAGACCGCCGATCGTCTGGGCCGCGGCGAAAGCGCCGAAGGAGAGCAGGAACGGGGTGAACTCCGGCGTGCGGAACAAGGAGCGATAGCTGCGCATGGGCCGAAGTCTCGGAGCAACTCGGGTGCCCTGTTGACTGTTTCGCCGACACGCGAAAGGTCCCAAGCACGGGCTTGGGACAGCCGAAAGGCGGAGGCGCGCCCCTGATCTTTTAAGGGCGCGGGGAACTGCGCACCGAGCCCCCACCGACCCGCACCCGACAACCGACCTACTCCCCCAGACCTCATACGCAGGGGCTTAAGGTCAAGCCCATGGGCTTGTGGCAGATCGGCACCGACACCCTCGCCCGCAGCCGCTTCGTGCTCTCGCCGTTCGCCGAGACCTTCGCGAGCCTGCGACTGCTGCACGCGGGGACCGGCGCCCATCCGGGCGAGGAGGCCTGGTTGCGCGAGCATCTGCCCGGCTACCGCGCCCGCCTCACGGCCGACCCGGTGGCCGCGCTGGTCGTACGGGTGGCGTTCGGCACGTCCTGGATCGCCGACTTCTTCTGCCCCACCTCGTGCGCCGGAGAGAGCTTCGAGGAGACCGTGGCCCGGGTGCGGGCGACCGGCGCCGAGGAGGCACGGGCCAACCTCCTGGTGTGCCTCCAAGGCAGCCCGCTCCCCGCCGCCCTGGAGCGGGACGACCTGCCCGAGCGGGCGACCACGCTCCTGACGTACGTCTGGGAGGAGACCGTACGTCCGTACTGGGAACGTCGGCGGCGCGTTCTGGAGGCCGACATGGTCGCGCGGACCGCACGCGTGAGCCAGGGAGGCTGGGCGGCCGTGCTGGACTCGCTGAAACCCGGGACGCGGTGGCTCGGGGAGAGCCGGTTCCAGGTCAACCCGAACGCGTATCCGCCGCGGGAGATCGCCGCCGGGGCCGAGCTGCTGTTCATGCCGGTCACACCGAAGACCAGTTGGGTGTCGTGGGAGGGACGGGAGCGGTACGCCGTCGTCTACCCGTGCCTCGGGGTGCTCGCCGAGGACCACCACCGGCGCCCCGTCCCGGCCGGCCTCGGGGCACTCGTCGGCACCGCACGGGCCGGAGTGCTTGCGCTGCTCGGCACCCCCATGAGCACGACCCAACTCGTCGCCGTGACCGGGCAGGGGCTGGGTTCGGTGGGCCGGCATCTGCGGGTGCTGCTGGACGCGGGTCTGGTGGAGCGGCGGCGGGCGGGCCAGTCGGTGCTGTACGTGCGGACGCCGGCCGGGGAGGTCCTGATGGAGGCGTCGGGGGTGTCGGGGGCCGGTGCGGGCAACCGACTGCCGGAACCGGAACTGGATCCGGGGATCCACTAGGTCCTGTCCGCCACGATCATGGTGGCCCCGGACGGCCTCGGCACCCCCGAAGGTGCCGAGGGTGCCGAAGGTGCCGAGAGTTCTCACTCGAACGGCAACGGCCGCGCATGCACCACGTCCAGCCGTGACACGGCCCGCGTGAGCACGACGTACAGCCGATGCATGCCCCGGGTCTCCCCCTCCACGATCGCCGCCGGCTCCACGGCGACGACATGGTCGTACTCCAGGCCCTTCGCGAGCCCGGCCCCCAGCACCGTGACGCGCGCGCCGAGTTGGTCGACCCCGGCCGCCTCGATGCCAGCGCGGCCGAGCGCCTCCCGCACCCGTACGACGTCCGGGTCGGCCGTGATGACGCCCACGGACCCCTCGTACGAGAGGGCGCGGCGCACGGCCTCGACGGTCTCGCCGAGTACGTCGTCCGTGGGGAGCAGCCTCAACTCGCCGTCCCTGCGCAGGGATTGGCCCGGGGGAACTCCGACGTCCAGCCTCGCGAGTACTCGATTCGCCAGCTCGACCACCGCCTGCGGCACGCGGAATCCGGTGATCAGCGGCACGACCACCGCCTCCGGTCTGCCCAGGTGGCCGAGGAGTTCGCCCCATTCCCGCGCGGCCCACGGTGTGGTCCCCTGCGCGAGGTCGCCGAGGACGGTGAGCGACCCGTAGACCGCCCGCCGGCCGATCGCCCGGCACTCCATCGGGGACAGGTCCTGTGCCTCGTCGATCACCAAGTGCCCGTAGCTTTCCGGGTGTTCGACGAGCCCGGCGACCTCGTCGAGGAGGACGAGATCGGCCGCCGACCACCGGGCGGACTTCCACGACCGGGGCGGGCGCGCCCACAGCAGCGCCTTCTGTTCGTCCGGGTCCAGCACTCCGTCCGCCGCCGCGGCCAACACGGCCGGATCGGCGAGGAGTTCGGCGACGACCTCCTCCGGCCGCGCCCTGGGCCACACGGCGTCGACGTACGCGCCGACGGGCCGTGCCCGCGAGATCTTCTGCACCCAGGCGCTGGACTGGGGCCCGGCACGCCGTTCGGCGCGCTCCCGCACGTACCGCACGATCCGCGTCCGGACCCGCTCGCGCCCTACTGCGTACGGCAGTTGCTCGGCCCGTACGTCCGCAACGATCCGCGCGAGTGCCTCACCGGGCACCCGCCACCGGTACGAACCGTCGGGCACCGCAAGGCCGTTGGCCCCCTCAGCCCTCTCAGCCCCCTCAGCCCCCTCAGCTCCTTCCGAGCCGACCCTGGCGTAGAGGGCCCGCCGCAGCACCTCCGCCATACGGGCGTCGTGCTTGACGACCGCGGCGGCCTCGTCGTCCTCGCCCGTGACCGGGTGCCGCGCGATCTCCTCCCCGACCGTGGACTGCCGTACGCCGGTCTCGCCGAGGGCGGGCAGCACCTCCGAGATGTAGGACAGGAAGGTGCGGTTCGGCCCCAGGATCAGCAGCCCGCCGCGCTGGACGCGCTGCGGGAACGTGTAGAGCAGGTAGGCGGCCCGGTGCAGCCCGACGGCCGTCTTCCCGGTGCCGGGCGCGCCCTGCACACAGACGGAGACGGTGAGGTCCGCCCGTACGAGTTCGTCCTGGTCGGGCTGGATGGTGGCGGCGATGTCGCGCATCGGGCCGACGCGGGGGCGTTCGATCTCGCTCGCGAGGATGCGGCTGCCGCCGGGCGCCGCGGGGAGGGACCCGTCTGGGCGGCGCTCGTCCGGGAGGGACCCGGCCCCGAGGTGTCCGTCCGCGAGGTGTCGGTCAGCGAGCGGCTCGACCTCCAGGTACTCCCCCTCCAGGTGCTCGTCCTCCAGACCCGTGAGGTCGGTGGAGTCGCCGCGGCTCCCCGGTGCCCAGCCGAACCGTCGCCGCACCCGCACACCCTGTGGATCGCGGGCGCTCGCCTGGTAGAAGGCGCGCGACACGGGAGCCCGCCAGTCCACGACGAGCGGCGGCGCGGAGGGGTGCTCGGTGATCCTCCGCCGCCCGACGTGGTAGCTCTGCCCGGCGTGATCACCGGCGCCACCACGCTCACCCCCGAAGTCCAACCGCCCGAAGAACAAAGGCCCTTCGGGCAGTTCCCGCATCTCCTTGGCCCGGCTGCGGAGCCCGTACCCGAGCACTTCGGCGTCGGCACCGGACGCGGAGACGTCCTCCCCGGTGAAGACATGTTCCTGAGCACCGTCGACCATCGCGGCGAGGGCGGCGCGGCAGGTGTCGTGGTGGGCGCGTTCCTGGGTGAGGGAAGTGATGAGAAGGGGGTCGGGTGACGTCATTCGAGCAAGGGTAACGGAATAACGTAACCGAGTTAATCTTTTGACTTGGTCATGGAATGGAAACGTCGCGCGACGTCACACACAGCGCGGCAGCCCGTCCTCAAGCCGCGCGAACGCGCTCTCCGCCGCGACGACGGCATCCCGCCGCACGTCGGCGACCGGCTCGCCGTCCGCGATCCGCCGCCAGTTCTCCTGCGCGAGGATCCGCTGCACGGCGACGATCTGCCCGGCGGCGAGTCTGGCCTCAAGGCCACCGCCGAGCGCCACGGTGAGGGCGTCCTCGGACCGCTCCAGATACTCGTACAGCCGCGCGACCAGCGAAGGAGTCCCGTAGAGCAGCCGGTGGAAGGCGAGGATGTGCGGGTCCCCGTTGACCCCGGTGATGGGGTCGCTCCGCTCGATCCCGGCCAGGAACTGCCGCCGCAGCGCGTCGACGGCGGACTCCCCCGGCGCTCGCGCGGCGACCACACGCGCGGCCTCGTCCTCGTGATCGGCGAACCGGTGCAGGACCAGGTCCTCCTTCGACGAGAAGTACCGAAAGAGGGTCGGCTTCGAGATCTGGGCGGCGGCGGCCACCTCGGCGACGGAGACCCGCTCGAACCCCTTCTGCAGGAAGAGGGTGATGGCGACGTCCGAGACGTCCTGGTACATGCGCAGCTTCTTACGCTCCCGCAGCCCCATGGCCCCCGCAGCACCTGCCACACCTGCCACGCCCACCGCACCCGCCTCACGCGGCGCGCCCACGGCGCTCGCACCACTCACCGCCCGAGTGACCCCGGTCGCGCCGGCAGCACCCCTCGCACCCGTCTCGCCCATGCCCCGAGCCTACGCACTTTCCGGACTCCCGCCCTCCCCTTGAACACCACTTCCTCGCCCCCCTGGCTGATTCCGACCCCTCTCGCCCGACCTCTCCTGCCGGCCCCTCTTGACCTCAACCGAACTTGAGGTCAAAGACTGCCCGCTCACCGTCCACTTCTCTCTTACTGGAGATCCCCGTGCGAGCAGCCCAGGTGACACGCTTCGGCGACCCGTCGGTCCTGATCACGACCGACCTCCCGGACCCGGTCCCCGCCCCCGGCGAAGTACTGATCGACGTCGCGTACGCGGACACGATCTTCGTGGAGACGCAGATACGGTCCGGCTGGGGCGGCGAGTACTTCCCGATAACCCCTCCGTACGTCCCCGGGGGCGGCGTCGCAGGAGTCGTGAGCGCCCTGGGCCCGGACGTCCCCGAGGAGTGGCTGGGCCGCCGGGTAACTTCGTTCGTGACGGGCGCGTACGCGGCCCGAGCCGTGGCGGCGACCTCGGCCTTGACCGTCGTACCGGACTCCTTGGATCTGCTCCAGGCGGCGGCCCTGGTCCACGACGGAGTGACATCGACGGGCCTTCTGGAACTCACCGCGGTCTCCGAGACGGACCGGGTCCTGATCCTCGGCGCCTCGGGCGGCATGGGCACGCTCCTTGTCCAGCTGGCCCATGCGCGGGGTGCCCGGGTGGTGGGCGTGGCCCGGGGCGAGGCGAAGCTCGCCCTGGTACGGGACCTCGGCGCAGACGCGGTCGTCGACGCCACGTCCCCCGACTGGCCGGCCCTGGCCCGCCACGCCCTCGGCGGCCCCGACGGCGCGGCGGACGTGATCCTGGACGGCGTCGGCGGCCAACTCGGCGCGAGCGCCTTCCCCTTGACGGCTGACGGCGGCCGCTTCTCGGCCCACGGCGCCCCAACCGGCGGCTTCGCTCCGCTGGACCCGACAGAGGCCAAGAGCCGCGACATCACCCTCTTCGGCATCGGCGACGTCCAGTTCAGCCCGTCCGACCTCACCCGCCTGACGTCCTACGCCCTCGGAGAGGCTGCGGCGGGGCGGTTGCGGGCGGTTGTCGGGGAGGTGTTTTCGCTAGAGGAGGCGAGTGAGGCGCATCTGGCCGTCGAGGGGCGGGAGTTGTTGGGGAAGGTGGTACTGAAGGTGTGAGCGTAGACCGTCACAGGTCTCCGGGCAGCCCCAGGGCAACGGTGACGGCGTTGCAGGGGCCGCCGGACCGGCTGGTTCTGCGTGTCGTCGGACATGTCCGGCGCCGCGAGGAGCTCGCCGAGTTCAGTCCAATTGGATTGGCGGATCCGCTGTTCGGTGAGCTCGGCGAGAATCCTTATGTCCAGACCCTCACAAGCCCCGGAATGGGGCCGGTGGCCGCTTCGGGCCGACCGATCCGCCAACGGCAGAAGGTCGTTGCGGTTGTGGTGCCCGCCGGTCCAGAAGCACCCCAGGTACCACAACTGGCCATCACAGCGCGCGTTATCACGCACGCTCCTTGCCGAATCCCTCCCCGTGCTTCTGGTACCACCCAACGAGTGAGGCCGAGATCTCCGGCAGGCTCGGCACCCTCTCCAGCCCCAACGGCTCCGCCGCGGCCGCCAGTACCTTCTGTATCTTGCTGCCCGCGCGGTCCAGGAGGCTGCTGTCGGTACCCGACCCCGCGCCCAGCGACAGGGACATCCGGATGACGTCGGTGAACACCGACTGCGCCCGCTTGTAGTCGAGCAGTTTCGGCAGGTCGTCGTACCAGTCGGCCGAACTGCCGGGCCTGACGCCGTCGACGGCCTCGCACCACTGCTCCTTCATCCGGTCTTCCTGATCCTCCGGATACCGCATCAGATAGAGGTGCGTGGCCAGGTCGTACAACGGATCACCGAACATCGCCAGCTCCCAGTCGATGGTCCAGAGTCTCCCTCCGGGATCGACGACGAAGTTCTCGCGATGGAGATCGGCGTGCAGCAGGCAGAAGGGGCGTTCGGTCAACCCCGCCACATGCTTTCTGAGCTGCTTGAAGGAGTCGCCGTCCACGCCGAACGAGCCGAACAGCTCCTCGAAGACGGGGAGGTTCTTCTGGTAGACACGCTCCTCGGTGAAGCAGATGAGCCGCTCCAGGAAGTCCGAGGTGTCACCCTCCCGCGCGCGGTCCTGGGGTTCGCATCTCCTCTCCACCGTGAGCACACCGGAGCCGATGCCGGCCAACTGCCTGAACAGCAAGATGATTTGAGCGAAGATGGTGTCGGGGACGGCACGACCGGACCCGCACCGCGAGCCCAGTGTCTCTCCCTCGATGAACCGCTGAAGACCGACCGGGCCCGCCTGGATGATGTCGGGGATGCCCCCGATGTTTCCCTGCAGAGCCCGGAGCAGCTGCTCCTCCGAGGCGAAACAACGCCTGTCGAACCACAGCAGATTGGTGCGCGGCTCGCGGCACTTCAGGCGGACCGGCCGGGCCGCCTCCGCCTCGCCAGGCAGCGGAAAGACATAGGTTTCGTGGTGGTAGCCCTGGAGTGGTCCTTCGACCACGCTCGCATTGCCACTCACCTCAACGGCTCGCTGCCGAGCCAAGGAAGCCGATTCGGGTGACATAGTCCGTTCTCTCGCGTGAGACCGCACCAATGGTGAAAGAAAGAGGAGAGAGGGGAGAGAGTACCCCCCTGCGGTTTGAGCATCGTGCCAGAAGCGATTCTTCCGATCGCGCCCGTTCGCGTCCGTCTCCTGCGCGAACGTACGGGCTTCCGCTCGCACGAAAGCGGACGCCTGGCCGAGTCGCCCTGAACTCGTACGCAACACAGGTTGTCGTGCTTCACACTGTCCGCGTGACAGTGATGTGGCCTTTGAGCGGCCGATCCAGCGGCCCCCGAGCCCTGCGACAGCTTCTGCACGGCGTGGACGCGGTGTTCTTCGACTTCGACGGCCCCGTCTGCGACCTGTTCGGCAAGAAACCGACCGCGCACATCGCCGAGGAGATCAAGGTCATGGCGCGGCTCGAATGGGGCGCTCTCGACCGTGATGTCGAGGACTGCCACGACTCGCACGGAATCCTCCACCGCCTCAGGGACATGCTCGACGGGACGCCGGCGCAGCGCTGCCGCGAGCCTCTGGACGAGGCGAACACCATCGTCACTCGACATGAATACGATGCCGTGAATTCCGCCGTTCAGGCTCCGGACGTCGAGCCCCTGCTGGACGTGCTGCTCGATCTCCGCAAACGACTGGTGGTCGTGAGCAACAACGCCAAGGAACCCGTCCAGCGATACCTCGAACGTACGGACCTGCAGTCGAGGTTCGAAGCTGTCTGCGGCCGTGATCCACGCGAGCCGCGGCGCATGAAGCCTCACCCCGACGCGGTACGCAGAGCCCTGACGGCCGTGGGCGGCATGGACCCCGCCAAGGCCCTGCTGGTGGGCGACCAGCTCACCGACCTCCAGGCAGCCAAAGCGGCCGGGATCCGCTTCCTGGGATACACACAGGACAGGAGACGCCTACGGCGGATGAAGCAGCACGGAGCGGACGGCGTGGTCGCCTCACACGCTCCGGTCCTCGTCGCGGCCCGGGCGCTCGTCGACGACTACTCCTGCGAGAGACGGCTCCAGACCGAGTCGAAATAGGCCTGCATACTGCCCACGAAGAAGGTGCCCGGAGAGTCCGGGTCGGCGTCACTCTCGTAGTGCAGGAGGCTGGCGCCGATGCCTTCGACGTCCACGGCGGTCAGCTCCTCCCCGTCGTCCAGCACGATCGGGCGCTCGACTACCTGGTACAGCCCGAACAGCGCCTCCGAGCCGTTGAGCAGATAGAACTTGAAGTTCGGAACCACCGATGTACGGCGGATCCTCAGGTCGACCTCGGGCACCAGTTTCTCGACCCTCAGGGACTCCAGGGTGTGCCGCAGCGAGGACGTGGACCGGCGTGCGATGGCCCACACGCGCTCCACCGGGCGCCGGTCGGACGGATCGTCCTTGGACCGGGGAAAGGGCAACTCGGCATCCTCGGAAGGCACAAGAATGCGTACGGCGATGCTCCGCGGAGCGCCGTGGGAATCCACGCGGATACGCTCCGCCTGCAACCGGATGTGTGTGTCGAGGGATTCGCCGGTCAGTGTGAAGACGTCCAGGCTGACCTCCGACCGTCCGAAGGCCTTGCTGATGATCGGGCCGAGAGCCATGGGGCGAGGCGTCGCGCTCCGCAGGATCGCGGGTTGTATCCGCTGCGCCTTGATCACTTTCGATCCACTGCCCTGACGGGACTCGATCCAGTGCTCGTCCGCCAGCATCTTCAGCACTCTCTGCACAGTGTCCCGGGAGACGCCGAACTCCTTGGCCAGGGCCCGCTGCGGCGGCAGGAAGCTTCCCAGCGCGTACTTCCCGGTGAGCATGCTGTTGCGCAGCTCCTCCAGGACACGCACAAACTCCTTGCCGCCCCCTTCGCTCGCCCGCGCTTCGTCCACATGCCGACCGTACCTCTTTCGGTCCACGAGCAAACCAGTTGGCAGTCAACTCGGACAGTCAACTTTCCTGCTGGTTAAGGGATCTACCCGGAAGGGGAAACCAATTTCAAGGCAACCAGTCCAATTGGACGGCAGGTTGACAGATCCGCTGAGGTGGACGGGGTGGGGAACATGGTCTTCTTCCAACTGGTGCGTGTGGGCGCCGAATTCGCGATGGCTCAGTTGGTCCTGTCAAGGCTCGGGGTGACCGGCCTGATCCTGCTGACCCTCGTTTTGGTGGGGCTACGAGCGCGCAGCCCGCGATTGGCCTGGTGGTCGGCCGGGCTCTTCTTCCTGCTGACACTTCAACTCCAGAGCTAGCCCCGGAGAATCTGCAGCACCGGCTGCAGCGACCCCACCACGAACTCGGCTCCGGCGGCCCGCAAGATCTTCTCCTTGCCCTCGTTACGCGCGTAGCCCAAAAAGCGCACTCCAGCACGCTCGGCCGCCTGGAAGTCGGTATCCGCGTCGCCGATCATCAATGTCCCGGACGGCTCCGCCCCCAGAGCGCTCAGAGCGCGATTCAGGCAGTGAGGATGAGGCTTCAGAAGAGAAAGATCCTGAGTGCGGCCGTAGATGTGCGGTGCGAAGCAGTCCGTCAGACCACGGGTGGCCAGGTAACGGCTCGCCACCAGTGGAGAGTTGTTGGTGGCGATGGCCAGTCGCGCACCCACGGCATGCCACGTCCTGATCAGCGGATCCACATACGGGGTGGGGTACGCCGACCCGACGGCCCTCAGCTCCTGGGAGGTGAGACGTTCCTCCAGCTCGATCACCAGGTCGCTGCCCTGATGTCGGCGGTCGACCGCCCGCAGCACGGCGTGCGGGTCGGGTTCGGCCCGCTCTTCGTCGGTGAGGAGCCCGCTCAGCCCTCTCGCCTCGAGCCACCGCACCTGATCCACCGCCACTTGCTCCGCCTTGTGCCCCGCGAACAGTCGACAGATGGGCCCGTCGAAATCGAAGAGCACGAAGCGCGCTCCGGTGATCAAACCCCTTAGTTCCGCAGTCAGTTCTGTCACCGGTTCAGTCTGCTTCGTATCAGGAGTCACTAGGAGAGTGTCAGGCCCGTCGTGATGGCTTCCCAGGGGGCGTTGAACCACTTTTGGGACTGCTCGACGAAGGCGGCGTCGCGTTGGCCTGCCCTTTGCTCGAAGGAGAACAAGAGGGATGTGGAGCCCAACGCGTCGTACATGTCGAGTGTG
>NZ_LIQZ01000013.1 GCF_001418655.1 Streptomyces phaeochromogenes
CTGGGGGCGCAGCCCCCAGAAGGGACGGGAATGGGAAGGGGCGGCGGGGGCGAAAAAACCACGCCACCACCCCACCACCTCAGATCCTCCGCCGAGCCTTCCGAGCCCGCCGCACCAACGCAGCCGTACCCAACAGCGCAACCGTCGCCCCCGCGGCCCCCGCCGCAGTCGCGTCCTTCCGCCCAAGCCGCCGCCCGGCCAACGTATGCCGCCCGGCAACCTCCTCCAGAAGCTCCGCAAGGACCTCCTCATTGGTCCACTGCGGCCGCCACCCGGCATCGTGCAGCCGGCTCCCACTCACCACCCAGGGATACATCGTGTAGGCGAGATCCCCCGCCGGAGACGGCGTGAGCCCGATCCGGTGCAGCCGGGCCGCGGCCCCCAGCGCGACGGCCGACGGCAACTCCATCCGCCGGATTCCGCTGAGCTCCTCGACCTCCTCCTGCTCCAGCCACCCCTCGCAACCGACGGCGAGCTCCCCCTCGACCTTCTCCAGAACGGCGTACTCCAGAGCCCCGCACAGGTCCTCGACATGACAGAACTGCCAGACGGGCCGGGACCCGGCGACGACCAGCAGCCGGGGCGACTCGAAGTACCTGGTGAGGGCCGTGTCGGTGCCTCCGACCAGCACGGCAGGCCGTACGACGGTGACGTTGAGCCCGGGATGCGCACGCGGCGCCCGCCGCGCGAGCCGCTCGACCTCCAGGAGGTCCCCCACGCCCGTGGCCTCCGCGGTCGCCCGCAGTTCGGCGTCTTCGGAGAGGGGCAGTTCGTTGTCGGGCAGGGCTCCGTAGACCATCGCCGAGGTGCACAGGACGACACGGTGCACCCCGGCTGCGGCGGCGGCCGTCAGCACGGTCTGGGTCCCCCGCACGTTGTAGGCCGTCCGGGCGGCCGGATCCGTCTCCAGGTCGAGATCGAGCGCGAGGTGCACCACGACGTCCGCGCCGCGCAGCTTCTCGGCGATCGCCGGATCCCGGACATCCAGGATGTGCCACTGCGCGGCGGCGCACTCCCCGCGCCGCTCGTCGATGGCGATGACCTGCTTGATCTCGTCGCTGGCGGCGAGCCGCTCGGTGAGCATCGCGCCGATTCCGGCCGCGGCGCCGGTGATCGCGACGACGGGGCCGCGTAGAGCCGGATTGGTTGAAGGGTTTCGCGCTGCGCGAACCTGTGGATCTGGGGAACTCACCGGGCGTCTCCAGCGGTTGTCTTCAGTAAGAACGCGCGTGACGCGTACGTACCAGGTGGCATCCATCCTGCCGCAGCCGCTGAGTCGGCGAAGCACCGAGGCCCGAACCGGTTGTGGTGTCTACGCTGGGTGGTGATGTAGGGCAGCCGCCGTCGGAGCGAACCGGCGGCCTTAACAGCCGAGGAATCCCGTGAGTGACACCCCATTCGGATTCGGCCTTCCGCCGGAGGAGCCGGACGACGGCGACGAGGGCAAGAAGAAGGACCAGCAGAGCGGTGGTGGTCAGGGACCTGCCAACCCGTTCGGTTTCGGGCCCGGAGGACCGGGTGGCGACAACCCGCTCGCAGCCATGTTCGGGTCGCTGAACCCCAACGACCTGGGCGCCGCGTTCCAGCAGCTCGGCCAGATGCTCTCGTACGAGGGCGGGCCGGTGAACTGGGACATGGCCAAGCAGATCGCCCGCCAGACGGTGTCCCAGGGCACTCCCGACGGCACCAAGGACGCGAGCATCGGCCCCGCCGAGCGCACCCAGGTCGCCGACGCGGTGCGCCTGGCCGACCTGTGGCTGGACGACGCGACGTCGCTGCCGTCCGGCGCCGGCTCCGCGGTGGCCTGGAGCCGCGCGGAGTGGGTCGAGGCGACCCTGCCGGTGTGGAAGGAGCTCGTCGACCCGGTCGCCGAGCGGGTCGGCGCGGCCATGGGCGACGTACTGCCCGAGGAGATGCAGGCCATGGCGGGCCCGCTTCTCGGGATGATGCGCTCCATGGGCGGCGCCATGTTCGGCACGCAGATCGGGCAGGCCGTCGGCGTGCTCGCGGGCGAGGTCGTCGGCTCGACCGACATCGGCCTGCCGCTCGGCCCGGTCGGCAAGGCCGCGCTGCTGCCGCTGAACATCGAGTCGTTCGGCAAGGACCTGAGCGTCCCCCAGGAGGAGGTGCGGCTGTACCTCGCCCTGCGCGAGGCCGCCCACCAGCGGCTCTTCGCCCACGTGCCGTGGCTGCGCTCGCACCTGTTCGGCGCGGTCGAGGGGTACGCGCGCGGGATCAAGGTCGACACGGCGAAGCTGGAGGACGTGGTCGGCCAGTTCGACCCGCAGAACCCGGAAGAGCTGCAGCAGGCACTCCAGCAGGGCATGTTCCAGCCGGAGGACACGCCCGAGCAGAAGGCCGCCCTGGCCCGCCTGGAGACGGCGCTCGCGCTCGTCGAGGGCTGGGTGGACGCGGTGGTCCACTCGGCCGCGAAGCCGCGTCTGTCGTCCGCCGACGCGCTGCGGGAGACGCTGCGCCGCCGCCGTGCGACGGGCGGCCCCGCCGAGCAGACCTTCGCCACGCTGATCGGCCTGGAGCTGCGCCCGCGCCGCCTGCGGGACGCCTCGCGCCTGTGGGCCTCGCTCACGGACGCGCGCGGTGTCGACGGCCGTGACGGCCTGTGGGCGCACCCGGACATGCTGCCGACCGCCTCCGACCTGGACGACCCGGACGGCTTCGTGCACCGCGAGCAGCTGGACTTCTCCGAGCTCGACAAGATGCTCGGCGAGGCCGCGAGCGGCCCCTCCGAGAAGCCGAACCTCACGAAGGACGAGCCCAAGGACGACGAAAAGGGCCAGGCAAAGGGCGAGGAAAAGGGCGACGACGACAAGTGAGCCTGTACGACGACGCCGTCCTGGTCCTGAAGGGCATCGAGGGCCAGGAGGAGCTGCGCCAGGCCTATCTCGACCATCTGGAGGCGCATCCGGACGGCATGTGGAAGGCCTGCACGGCCGGTCACGTCACGGCGAGTGCCCTGGTGATCGATCCCGGGCACGGCAGGGTGCTGCTGACGCTCCACAAAAAGCTGCGGATGTGGCTCCAAATGGGTGGTCACTGCGAGCCCGGCGACGCCACGCTGGAGGCCGCCGCCCTGCGCGAGGCCACCGAGGAGTCGGGCATCGCGGCCCTGACCCTGCTGCCGGGCGGCCCCGTACGCCTGGACCGGCATCCCATCCCGCCGCCCTGCCACTGCCACTTCGACGTGCAGTACGCGGTGGTGGCGGAGCCGGGCGCCGTCCAGGAGATCAGCGACGAGTCCCTCGACCTGCGCTGGTTCCCGTACGACGAGGTGGCGAAGGTGGCGGACGACTCGGTCGTACGCCTCCTGGCAGCAACACGAGCAAGGCTCTGAAGAGGCACGTGTAAGGGGCGGCCGCAGTAGCGACCGCCCCTTACACACGCGTCCTTTTAGGGGCGCGGGGAACTGCGCGCCCAGCCAAGGCGGGCCCGCAGCCAACCACCGGCCCAGGCCTTGGGCGGAAGGCTCGGAAGAGCGTCCCGCCAAAGGCCTAACTCCAGGCGTTGCCCTGGTTCTGCCCCCGGGCCCCCTGCTGCCCCATCCCGTACTGGGCGGAAAGGCCCGACCCGATCGCCGCGTTCTGGGGCGGCAGCATCTCGCTGGGCTGGACGAGCGCGTAGCCCTGGCCCATGAAGCTGAGCTCCCAGCCCTCACCGGTGTTGCCGCGGCGCCGGAACACGCCGGAGGAGTGGGTCTGGGCCTGCATCTGTACGCGCAGACTCGTCGACCAGGCGACGATCGCGTCGGCGTCGCAGTTGACGTACCGGTCCGGCGTGACCTGAAGCATCAGCGGCATGCCCGACGTCATCAGGGCGACCTTGCCGCGCCCGGTGATGTTGAGCTGGTACTTGCCGGAGCCGGAGATCCCGTACTGGCTGTCCACGGCGATCACCTCGTGGTGCAGCGAGGAGTCCATCGCGAGGACGTAGCTGCTGTCCACGGTGAGGCCGTCCTGGTCCACCTCCACCACATGGATGTGCTGGGCGAGGTTGGCCAGGTAGACGGTGCCCTGCCCGTGGCAGCGCATCAGGTCGAGGCCCTCTCCGGTGTGCGCGCGCGAACGCTGCTGACCGGAGTTCTGGTACTCGGCGTCGAACTCCACAAGACCCTGGTACGCGACCATGGTGCCCTTGCGGGCCAGCATGTCGTCGTGGCCCTCCAGGACGACGCGCAGCATCTGCTTGTTCTGCAGGCTGTAGCGCTCCTGGGACTGCTGGTCGTTGTAGGCGAAAAGCGGGCTCTGCATGGTGTGTGTGCTCCCCCTCAGCCCCGTACCCGGAGGCGGTCGGTGCTGTCCTCGCTGGGCTGGACGACGACGATGCCCTGTCCGGAGAAGGCCATCTGGAAGGCCTCGCCGCTGCCCCGCCCGATCAGGGACTGCGCCTTGAAGCTGCGCTTGCCCTTCACCTTGAGGTTCGGGGACCAGGCGACGAGCGCGTCAGGGTCGACGTACGTCTCGTCCTCGCCGCCGCCGCAGTCGACGACGATGGGCTTGCCCCGGGAGGTCAGGGCGACCCAGCCCTGCCCGGAGATCTTGGTGTTCCACAGGCCCTGTCCGGCGAACTTCGCCAGCCCCTTGACGCGCTCGACGCCCCAGGTGAGGTGCGCGTCGAAGGCGAGCAGGTTGGTGGCGTTGACGGAGATCGCGTCGCCGTTGAGGTTGATGACGACGACGTTCGCCCCGTAGTCGGAGAGGTACAGCAGACCGTCTCCGGAGCACTTCATCAGAGGTGCGCCCTCGCCGGTCATCCAGTCCTTGGCGATCTGGCGTACCGCCGGCGGATTCGGCTCGTACTGGACGAAGCCTTCGTAGGCGACCATCGACCCCACGCGCGCGAGGAGGTCGTTTCCGGTCTGCATGGCGACCTTGAGCATGTGGTTGCCGTGGTTCTCCATGCGTGCGGCAACGGGTGCCGGGGCGAAGCCCGCGAGCTGCTGATTCATAGGACGGGCTCCCTCAGACCTCGTACGGCTGGACGACGATGAAATTGCCGGGCGCGCCGCGGAACTGGAGGTTCACGCTCTCTCCGGTGTCGCCCGGGTAGGCGTTCCTGCGCATCCGCACCTGGCTGGAGACGATCACCTGGGAAGCGGCGGACCAGGCGACGACGGCGTTGCAGTCGGCGAACGTCGTCGGCGTCACGGGCAGGACGACGGGCACGCCACGCGTCTTCACGACGACCGTGCCGGTGCCCTGGAACTGCATCGTGAACAGAGCGCCTCCGGGGATGCCGTGTCCTTCGACGCGGCGCACCTCGTACTGCAGCGTCTCGTCGAAGGCGAGGACGTTCTCCGCGGAGACACAGACGGCGTCTCCTTGCAGCTCGATGGGGTGCAGCATGGCGCCGTTCTCCGCGAGGAAGACCTGGCCGCGGCCCGAACAGCGCATGAGCTGCATCTCCTGGCCGGTCGCGTTGCCCACGATCCGCCCGGAGAATCCGGCGCCCTTGTAGCTGAAGTCGACCTTGCCCTGGTAGAGCACCATGCTGCCCTGGCGGGCCAGTACGGCCTGGTCGCCGCCCATGCCGAGGTCGACACGGACCATCTTCTTGTTCTGCTGCGTCCAGCGCTGCCCGGTGGGCGTCTCCTTGTACGCCTGCAGCGCCGCCGTGACACCGGCGCCTCCCTGGGGAGCGCCCTGAGGCACTCCGTAGGCGGCGGGCGCACCCGGCATACCCGGCGCGCCGGGCTGGCCGGGCACCTGTCCGAACGGCGGCTGCTGACCGTAGCCCGGAGGCGGGGTCGGCTGGCCGTAGCCCGGGGGCGGAACGGGTGCCTGAGGTGCCTGTGGCTGTCCGTAGCCGGGCGGCAGCGGTGCGGTCTGGCCGGGGGCCTGGCCGTACGGAGGCTGCTGCTGGCCGGGCTGCGCATAGGGCGCCGGGGCGGGAGCCGGAGGCGGTACCGGGGCGCCACCGGGCGGCGTCATGGGCGCGATGATCGTCGGCGCCGCGTGCACCGAAGGCGCGGGGGCCGGCGGTGGCGTGGCTCCCTGAGGCGGTGCGAAACCCTGGGCGGCAGGCTGCGGAGCCGACGCTGGAGCCGGCACGGCGGGGCCTGCCGGGGCGCCGAACGCGGGCGGTGCGGCGCCCTGGGCGGGCGGCGCGAACGAGGGCGCGGCGGCCCCCGGTGCCGGGGCCGCGGGCTCCTCCTCGGCGACCTCGCCGCCGAAGTTCTTCAGCAGCGCGTCGAGCCCGCCGTCGAAGCCCTGTCCGACCGCGGCGAACCGCCATACGTCCTTGAGGTAGAAGTCGCCCAGCATCACGGCGCGTTCGGTGGAGAACTCGCCACCGTTGAAGGAGTAGCGGGCCACCTCCTCGCCGCCCGCGACGATGCGGAGGTACCCGGGGGCGACCTGCGACATCTGGCCGGCGCCGTCGATCGTCGCCGTGAAGGACAGCTTCTGGATCTGCGGCGGGATCCTGTCGAGCGTGACGCGGAAGGACTCCGTGTCGCCCGCCTGCGCACCGAGAAGCTGGATGGACTCTTCGGGGGTCTTCGGCTGGTTGAAGAAGACGAAGAACCGGTCGTCCGAAAGCTGTTCGTCGGCGTCAAGACCGAAGCAGCTGATGTCGAAGCTCAGTCCGGGGCCGGTGATCTGCACACCCACGTACAGATCGGTGCCCGCGGTGAGGTCACTGATCTTGGCCTTGTGGCCGCGTTGGAATTCCCTGGCCATGCGTAACGACCGTCCCCCATCCCGATACGAGTGCGTCGCGTCAGGCTAACGGCAAAATCCGGCCGCGGACCAAGCCGGTACAGACCCGGTACAGAATCCCTGCTTCGAGCGGTCCGAGCAGGCCTTCAGCACCGGACGGGCGTCAGGCCGACGTCACTCGTCGCGGGCGGCGGGCAGGTGGGGCAGCCGGTCGGCGGCGACCACCCCTTCGAGGTAGCCGCGGGCCCGCTCGGTCCGCGGATAGGCCTCCAGGAGCCGCCAGAAGTCGGGACCGTGGCCGGGAACCAGCAGATGCGCGAGTTCATGGACGAGGACGTAGTCGACGACGTATTCGGGCATGCCCTGCAGCCGGTGCGAAAGACGGATACTGCCCTCGGCGGGGGTGCACGAGCCCCAGCGGGTGTTCTGATTGGTGACCCAGCGGACCGAATTGGGCCGGGCCCGGCCGTCGAAGTACAGATCGGAGAGCCGCGCGGCCCGCTCGGACAGCTCCGTGTCGCCGAGCACCCGCTTGTTCTCCTGGGCGGCCAGCTTGTCGAGCATGACGCTCACCCAGCGCTGCTCCTCCGCCTCGGACATCCGGGCGGGGATGAGCACGACGGTGCGATCGCCTTCACGGTACGCGGAGACCGTTCTGCGCCGTCGCGCGCTCCTGCGGACCTCGATCGCGCTCGTCCCCGAGCCGCTTGGCGGCTGGCTCGTCGTGCTGCGCTGTGGGTTTCCGGCGCGGTGCAGTGGGTCGGCGGGCACGCCCCGACGTTACCCGTTGCACACGGGGGAAGTCCCGCCTCCGGGACGCATCGATGCCGAACCGCACCCCACGCGCTCGATTTGTACGACGAATATCCACCGCCTGTGGACAACTTTCGGCACGGGCCGGGCAATGCGGGCATGCTGACATTCGACCGGCGGAGCAGGACGAACGCCCGCCGGCACAACGGGGACGTACGGGGGTCGGTCATGCATCCGATGGTGAAGCCCGCACTGCGGCGCGGTTGGCGGGATCTCAACACCGTGCAGTTCGGGATGGCACCCGCACACGCGATGGTGCTCGGCCCGATGGACACGGCGACGGGCAGTCTCCTGACGTTGTTCGACGGCACCCGCGGACTGCCTCTGTTACGTGACGAGGGGCGCCGCATGGGTCTGCCGGACGGCCATGTCGACGGTCTGGTGGAGCGACTGGCCCAGGCGGGACTGCTGGACGACGCGACGGGCGGCGGCCCGGCCGCCGACGCTTTGCGCAAGAAGCCGGCGGTCCTCGACCGACTGCGACCCGACGCCGCATCGCTCTCCCTGGTCACTCCCGAGCCGGGCGAGGCCATGCGGCGGCTGGCGGCCCGCCGCTCACTGCGCGTACAGGTGCGGGGCGCGGGCCGGGTGGGAGCGGTACTGGCCACGGCACTGGCGGGAGCGGGCGTGGGCCAGGTCGACGTGCAGGACGGCGGCTGTGTCGAGCCGTGGGACGTGGCGCCGGGCGGGCTGCCCGTCGAATCCATCGGCGAGCGCAGGGACGAGGCCGCGCGCCGTGCGGTGCGCCGTGCGGCACCGAACCGCCCGCCCCGGCGCGGCAACGCACACCCCTCTCCCGATGAAGAGGATCCGGGCCTCTCCCTCGTGATCGTCACACCCCGGGACGGCCTCGCGGTCCACGCGCCCGACCCGTCGGCTACCGAGCCCCTGATCGACTCCGGAACACCCCATCTCTACGCCGGGGTGGTGGAGGGCACGGGAGTGGTCGGCCCGCTCGTCCTGCCGGGCGACACGGCCTGCGCGGGCTGCCTGGATCTGGGACGCACCGACCGGGACCCGACCTGGCCGCGCCTGCTGGCACAGTGGCGTTCCGCCCAGTCCCGCCACGTACCGGCATGTGATCTGGCGCTGTCCACCGCGGTCGCCGGGCTGGCCGCGGGGCATGCGCTGGCCTTTCTGGACGGGGAACTTCCGTCGAGTGCGGGGGCCCGCTGGGAGGTCTCGGTGCCTGGTCTCGACTGGCACGCGACGCCGGTGTGGGAGCATCCCGCATGCCGCTGCGGGGCCGCGGAAAAAGCTAAGGGGGAGCAGACCTCGGACAACGAAGGGCCGCACGAGACAATGGCCGGGCAACAGCCGCACGCGGCACGGCTGTCCGGTACTTGGAGGGCGCATGTCTGATCTTCCCCGGAAGGCGGTCACCCGAACCGCCAAGCTCGCCGCACTACCGCTCGGCTTCGCCGGGCGGGCGACCTGGGGACTCGGCAAACGAATCGGCGGCAAGTCCGCCGAGCTCGTGGGTCGCGAGCTGCAACAGCGCACGGCGGAGCAGCTTTTCAAGGTGCTCGGCGAGCTCAAGGGCGGCGCCATGAAGTTCGGACAGGCCATGTCCGTCTTCGAGTCGGCGCTGCCCGAGGAGGTCGCGGGTCCGTACCGCGCGGCGCTGACGAAACTCCAGGAGGCGGCCCCTCCGATGCCGACCCGCACGGTGCACTCCGTGCTGGCGGAGCGGCTCGGCGAGGACTGGCACGACCTGTTCCTGGAGTTCGAGGACAAGCCCGCCGCGGCGGCCTCGATCGGCCAGGTGCACCGGGCGGTGTGGCACGACGGCCGGGAGGTCGCGGTCAAGGTGCAGTACCCCGGGGCGGGCGAGGCCCTGCTGTCCGATCTGAACCAGCTGAGTCGTTTTGCCCGCCTTCTGGGGCCGTTGATTCCCGGCATGGACATCAAGCCGCTCATCGCGGAGCTGCGCGACCGGGTGTCCGAGGAGCTCGACTACGCCCTGGAGGCACAGGCACAGCGGGCGCACGCGGAGGAGTTCGCGGACGACCCGGACGTGCTGGTGCCGGCCGTGGTCCACCAGTGCGAGCAGGTCCTGGTGACGGAGTGGATCGACGGGATCCCCCTGTCCGAGGTGATCACCGACGGTACGCAGGAGCAGCGGGACCGGGCTGGCCAGCTCCTGGCCCGCTTCCTCTTCTCCGGCCCGTCCCGCACCGGCCTGCTGCACGCCGACCCTCACCCGGGCAATTTCCGTCTCCTGCCGGACGACCCCGCAGACGCCAAAGTCGCCGAAGACGCCGAGGGTTCCGGAGGCAAGGGCGGCTGGCGGCTGGGCGTCCTGGACTTCGGCACGGTGGACCGCCTGCCGGGCGGCCTGCCTCCGACGATCGGCGACTCGCTCCGTATGACCCTCGACGGCGACGCCGAGGCGGTCTACGACCTGCTCCGCGAGGAGGGCTTCGTCAAGGAGTCCATAGAGCTCGACCCGGACGCCGTTCTGGACTACCTGCTCCCCATCATCGAGCCGGCCCAGGCGGACGAGTTCACCTTCACCCGCGGCTGGATGCGCAGTCAGGCGGCCCGCATCGCCGACCCCCGCTCCCCCGCCCACCAACTCGGCAAACAACTCAACCTGCCCCCGGCCTACCTGCTCATCCACCGAGTGACCTTGAGCACCATCGGCGTGCTGTGCCAGCTGGGAGCGACAGTACGACTGCGGGACGAGTTGGAGGAGTGGCTACCAGGATTCGTCCTGGCCGAGGACGAGACACTGGCGGAGGAGGACTCAGCGGCTGGGGCGTGAGCTTGGGGTGCCGGTCCTTGGGCGGGAGAGGCCCAAGAGGACTCCGGATCTCACCACCAAGCCGAGTCCAGTCGCCCTTCGATCGCTCTGAGGTTGGCGCGGGCGCAGGCGTCGCAGATGTAGTGGCGGGTGCCGTTCTCGACGGAGAAGGTCCAGGTGAGGGGCGGGTCCTCTGACGTGGCGCCGCAGCGGGCGCACACGACGGGCCGGGGCTCCGCGGTGGAGCCGCCGCTGTCACTGTCCCCGGGAAGACTCGTCACGTGGTGACGATAACTCCGGGATCCGCGGTTGGTGAGGCGCAACGCACCGCGGGGGCCGGTCCGTTCGGACCGGCCCCCGCATCAGCTGTTGCTTCTGTTGCCGTTGCGAGAACGGCTCTACTGCATGACCGCCATGGCCAGTGCGCGGCGGGCGCGGCGTGAGGCGCGCTCGGCACGGCGCTGCATGCGGCGGGCGGTCACCAGGCGCATCGCCCGGCGTTCCTGCTCCGCCTCATGCAGCCGGTCGTGCATATGCGCACGAGCCAGGGCTTCTGGGATGAGTTGCATCTCTCGGGTCCTGTTCTGGCGCGTGTCGTTCGCGCCGGTGGAGGTGAAGTCTGGGGTCGCGGAGCCGGCGGGCTCGCTGGTGGACGGCTTCATCGGGACCTGCTTCTTGGGGTCGTGCGTCAGGGGGCGATCGATCGTTCCTAGGGTCTTCATGCCGAAACCGGGTTCTTGCGCGGGCGGCCACGCGGCCGCTTCCGGGCGACAACGACACCCTGGACGAAGAGCTCGCCGCCCCAGACGCCCCAGGGCTCACGCCGCTCCTTGGCGCCGGCAAGGCAGGCCTCGATCAGCGGGCAGGTGCGGCAGAGGGACTTGGCGTACTCGACGTCGGCCGGCGACTCGGCGAAGAAGACCTCCGGGTCGTAGGAGCGGCAGGGGACGGGTACGCCGAGGTTCTCGATGGCGTCGTCGAGCGCGGTGAGCGCAGTGAGCGGGATCAAGGTGGAGTCCTCCGTGAGGCCGGGCGGGGGGATCGTTTCGGAAGGCGGTACGGACGGGGCGTGCGCTTCGAGTTGCACGGTTGGTCTTCCTCGTCTGGTCGTGCCGGCCGGGTTGGCCGGTTGGCGGCTGGTACCGGGTTCTTTTCTTGTCCCGAGGCCCCTTCGCTCTGTCGTCCCTGTTCGGGGACAAACAGAAGGGCCGCGGATCCCGGGTGGGGTTCCGCGGCCCTGAAGGCGCCGGCCTGATCGTCGATCAGGCTGGATCACTCCAGGGTTCAGGCCCACGGAAGGCCCACATCGTGTGGTGCGTCTGCTTGGCGGCTCCGGCACCGGTGGCCGCAAAGGCATAGGCATGCGCCTGTGCCTCTACTGCTTCCAGTGCCTTCATCGGTCGTTCATTGCGCTCACGGACAGGGAGACCCGTGAGAGACACGGAGGACGCCGGCCGGACGGCAGGAATGCCGGACAGACCGGTGCCCAGGTTCGAGAAGCCGAGCAGGCACGTGGAGACGACCGAGCGATCGGTCAATTTGGCGGTGCTGACGGAGCTGCTGTTGATGCTGATCACTGGAATCGCCTCCTCTCGGCGTCTCTGGGACCGGGCGAGCCGGTCCGACGGTTATTAAGTACAGCACGGAACCAGGGCCTTCGAGAAGGCCTCCGTTTCCGTGCTTTAGAACCTATGGGGATTGCTGGGGCATGCGCAAACTATTTTCTCGACGAGTTTGAATCAGTCCTCGTCTGCGCCGCCCTCAACTTCCTGACCTGCACAGATGGCAAGTACGTCGGCCCCGTAGCGGTTGAGCTTGCGGGCGCGGACCCCTGGGATGCGGGACAGCTCGACCGGAGTGGACGGCACCGCTTCCGCGATGGCCATCAGGGTCTTGTCCGTGAAGACGCAGAAGTCCGGCTGCCCACTGCGCTGCGCCTGGACCCCCCGCCAGTCGCGCAACCGCTCGTAGAGGCCTTCGTCCATGTCGGACGGGCAGTCCTCGCAGCGCATCAGTTTCATCTCGCCGGCGTCGTTGAGAGTGCGGCCGCAGACCCGGCATCGGGCGGGGGTGCGGTTCGCCCGTCGGGTGACGCCGGGGGCGCTGCCGGGAGCGCCGCGCTCGATGCCGCCCGAGCCGAGGGGGCCCGCCGCGCCGCCGCGGTTCGCCGTGGTGACGGAGCCGGGGCGCAGTCCGTCGAGGAAGCGGCTGGGTCGCCGGTTGGGCCGGCCGCCGGGTGAGCGGGACAGTGCCCAGGAGACGGAGAGGTGCTCTCTGGCCCGGGTGACGCCGACGTAGAGGAGACGGCGCTCCTCCTCGATCTGTTCGTCGGTCTTCGCGTAGGTGATCGGCATCATGCCTTCGGCGACGCCGACCAGGAACACCACGTCCCACTCCAGGCCCTTGGCGGAGTGGAGGGAGGCGAGGGTGACGCCCTGGACCGTGGGCGCGTGCTGAGCGCCGGCGCGTTCGTCGAGTTCGGCCACGAGGTCGCCGAGGGTGGCGTCGGGTTTGGCGGCGGCGAAGTCCTGGGCCAGGTGGGCAAGGGCGGCGAGGGACTCCCAGCGCTCTCTGACGGCTCCGGAGCCCGCGGGGGGCTGGTGGGTCCAGCCGTCCCCTGACAGGACGGCTCGCACCTGCGAGGGCAGGTCGGGGGCGTCGTCCAGGAGTGAGTCGTTGCCTCCGAAGCGGGCCGCACCGCGCAGGGCGTGGATGGCTCTCTTCACCTCGGGCCGGTCGAAGAAGCGCTCGGCTCCGCGCAGTTGGTAGGGCACCGCGACATCGGCGAGGGCCTGTTCGTAGATCTCGGACTGCGAGTTCGTACGGACCAGGATCGCGATCTCGCTCGCGGGGATGCCGGAGGCGATGAGGTCGCGGATGCGTCGGGCCGCGCCTTCGGCCTCGGCGGGCTCGTCGGTGTACTCGGTGTAGCCGGGTTCGGGGCCCGCGGTGCGCTGGGAGATCAGCTCCAGGCGGTGGTCGGCGGCGCGCCCGCGGGCCTGGGCGAGCAGGCCGTTGGCGAGGTGGACGACCTGGGGGGTGGAGCGGTAGTCCCGGACGAGTTTGACGACCGTGGCTCCGGGGTGGCGGGTGCGGAAGTCGAGGAGGTGGTCGGGGGTCGCGCCGGTGAAGGAGTAGATGGTCTGGCTGGCGTCACCGACGACGCAGAGGCTGTCGCGCTCGCCGAGCCACAGTTCGAGAAGGCGCTGCTGGAGGGGGCTGACGTCCTGGTACTCGTCGACCACGAAGTGCTGGTACTGGGCGCGGACCGCTTCGGCGATCTCGTGCTGGTCCTGGAGGATGGCGACGGTCAGCAGCAGGACGTCCTCGAAGTCGATGACGCTGCGGTCGCGCTTGAGGTCCTCGTACGCGGCATAGAGCTGGGCGATCTCGGCGCGGTCGCGGGGGGCTTCGCGGCCGGCCTTGGCCGCGGCGGCGGCGTAGTCGGAGGGGACGGTCTGGGTGACCTTGGACCACTCGATCTCGGCGGTGACGTCCCGCAGCTCGCCGCGGTCGAGGCGGACGCGGCAGGTGGCAGCGGCGTCGGCGACGAGCTGGATCTTGCGGTCGACGATCCGCGGCAGGCTGCCTCCGACGGCTTTCGGCCAGAAGTACTGGAGCTGGCGCAGCGCGGCGGAGTGGAAGGTGCGGGCCTGGACTCCGGAGGCGCCGAGCTGGCGGAGCCGGCCGCGCATCTCTCCGGCGGCGCGGTTGGTGAAGGTGACGGCGAGCACGCTGGAGGGCTGGAGGATCCCGGCGCGTACTCCGTAGGCGATGCGGTGGGTGATGGCGCGGGTCTTGCCCGTACCGGCTCCCGCCAGCACGCACACCGGGCCGCGCAGGGCGGTGGCGACCTCGCGCTGCTCGGGGTCGAGCCCTTCCAGTACCGCGTCGGCCGTGTCAGGGGCCTGCGGGAAGAGGGTGGAATGCGTTGCTGCTGTCACCCCGCCATGCTGCCAGGTCGGCGGAGACGGGTGTGCCGGTTGTCCACAGGGAGGCGCTCGCAGTCGTACTAATGCGGCGCACCAATGCGGCAGGCGCCCGGCTCGGCACCGGCGGCAGCGCCCCTTTCACCGGGGCCGTCCTCCGCCGTGTGGATCGGCTCTCTCCCCTGCCGCGTATGGGAATGGCGGCCGGGTCGCGTACGTTCCATCACTGCGAACACGCACTCCCCCGCAGCGAAGGAGCATGAGAGACATGCTGGGCACTGTGACGATGTACAGCACCACGTGGTGTGGCTACTGCCGCCGGCTGAAGGGCCAGATGGACCGCGAGGGCATCACGTACAACGAGATCAACATCGAGCAGGACCCGGCGTCGGCGGCCTTCGTGGAGAAGGCGAACGGCGGGAACCAGACGGTTCCCACCGTCCTCTTCCCGGACGGTTCGACGCTGACGAACCCTTCGCTTGCGCAGGTCAAGCAGAAGATCGGCGCGTAGTCGGTACGTGCCTCAGGCGGCTGCCCCGCGCGTCGGCAGGGGCTTGCCGTACCAGAGCTCGATCAGGCGGGCCGCAATCGAGATGCCGTACGGAGGCAGGACCTCCCCGGACTCGAAGGCGGCCCGCAGGTCTTCGCGGGAGAACCAGCGGGCTTCCTGAATCTCCTCGCCGTCGACGTTGATCTCCGACGAGGTGGCACGGGCCATGAAGCCCAGCATGAGGCTGGAGGGGAAGGGCCAGGGCTGGCTGGCGATGTACTCGACCTCGCCGACGGTGACCCCGGCCTCCTCGAAGACCTCGCGCCGGACCGACTGCTCGATGGACTCACCGGGCTCGACGAATCCGGCGAGGGTGGAGAAGCGCCCTTCGGGCCAGTGGACCTGCCGGCCGAGGAGGATGCGGTCCTCGTGGTCGGTTACGGCCATGATCACGGCGGGGTCGGTGCGCGGGTAGTGCTCGGCGCCGCAGGCGGGGCAGCGGCGGATGTGGCCGGCCGCCGCGATCACCGTACGTTCGCCGCAGCGGGAGCAGAAGCGGTGCAGGCGCTGCCAGTTCTCCAGGGCGACCGCGTGCACCATCAGGCCGGCGTCGCGCTGTGAGAGGAGCAGGCCCGCTTCGCGCAGGCCGGCCGCGCGCGCGGACTGGTCCATACGGCCCGGAAGGGCGTCCTTCTGGAGTGCGAAGTAGCTGACTCCGTCGTCGTCGGTGCCCAGGAAGTAGCGGTGCGCTTCGGTGAGGGGCGCTTCGAAGGACGGGGTCATGACGAGTTCGGTGGTGCCGTCCGCCGTCTCGTCGATGAGGACCTGGCCGCCGGAGACCACGAAGGCGCGGGTGGTGGGGTGGCTCCACGCCGCAGCGAGCCAGGCCTCGTCGAGCCGGTGGTGGGCGGCCCGGTCGATGCCGCTCGGGGCGGTGAGCGAGATGGGACGGTCGGCGGTGTGGTCGGTCCAGGTGGTCACGGGTGCTTCCAACTCCCCCGGTGGAACGGTTGTTTCGGCGGGTGGTTCAGCGGCTGTACGGCAGGACGTGTGCGAAGGGGCTTCTTCAGTGTGCATCGCGCCAGTTCTCGGCCAGGTCGCCCCACAGGTAGGCGGTGGTTTCGACGCCCTTGAGGAGCAGGTCGAGTTCGACCTTCTCGTTGGGGGCGTGCCAGCCGTCGGACGGGACCGAGATGCCGAGGAACAGCACCGGTGCGGCGAGGACGTCCTGGAGGTCCGCGGCGGGCCCTGATCCTCCCTCGCGGGTGAAGCGGATCTCCTGCTCGAAGGCGCGGCCCATGGCGCGTGCGACGGACTGCAGTGCCGGGTGATCGAGCGGTGTGAGGCAGGGGCGGGTGGCGGCGGCGAAGGTGATCTCGTGGCGGATTCCGGCGGGTATCCGCTCGGCGGCCCAGGCGCGGACGATCTTCTCGATGTGGTCGGGGTCCTGTCCGGCGACGAGCCGGAAGGAGAGCTTCACCATGGCCGAGGAGGGGATGATCGTCTTGCTGCCGGGGCCCTGGTAGCCGCCGCCGATGCCGTTGACCTCGGCGGTCGGGCGGGCCCAGATCCGCTCCAGGGTGGTGTGTCCGGCCTCTCCGTGGGTGGCCGTCGACCTGGCGATGCGCAGCCACTGCTCCTCGTCGAAGGGCAGTTCGGTGAAGAGTTCCCGCTCGTGGTCGGTGAGTTCGGCGATGCCTTCGTAGAAGCCGGGGATCGTCACGCGCGCGTGCTCGTCGTGGAGGGCGGCGACGAGGCGGGCGACCGCGGTGGCCGGGTTGGGTACGGCGCCGCCGAAGGCGCCGGAGTGTATGTCCTGGTCGGGCCCGTGGAGCGTGATCTCGCACTCGGCGAGGCCGCGCATGCCGGTGCAGACGGTGGGGGTGTCCTCGGACCACATGCTGGTGTCGGAGACGATCACGGCGTCGGCGGTGAGGCGGTCCTTCCGCTCTTCGACGAGTGCGCGGAAGTACGGGGAGCCGGACTCCTCCTCGCCCTCGATGAGCAGCTTCAGGTGGACGGCGGGGGCGGTGCGGCCGGTGGCGGCGAGGTGGGCGCGGACCCCGAGTGTGTGGAAGAACACCTGGCCCTTGTCGTCGGCGGCCCCGCGCGCGTGGAGGCGGTTTCCGCGGACTACGGGCTCGAAGGGGTCGCTGTCCCAGCCGTCCTCGCGGGCGGCGGGCTGTACGTCGTGGTGTCCGTAGACGAGGACCGTGGGTGCCTGCGGGTCGTCGGAGGGCCATTCGGCGAAGACGGCCGGGGCGCCGGGTGTCGCCCAGACCTCGCAGGTCGGGAAGCCGGTCTCCTGGAGTTTGGCGGCGAGCCAGTCGGCGCTGCGCCGTACGTCCGCGGCGTGTTCGGGCTGCGCCGACACGGACGGGATACGCAGCCACTCGGCGAGGTCGTCGAGGAAGGCGGCGCGGTGCTGCTCGATGTACGCGCGGACGGCGCTGTCCGGAGTCTTGCTCATGGTCACGAGCCTAGCCGTCCACGCGCGCGTGCTGGTCCGGCGGTTCCTCGGGGACCCCATCGGGTGGTTCTTCGAGGAGGAGCCGCTCCAGTGCGGCCCGGTCGGGCAGGCTCTCGGGCCGTACGACCTCGCCGCTGCGCACGTACAGGAAGGCGGCCCGTACGGATTCCAGGGGTACGCCGTGCTGCTCTGCCCAGGCGAGCCGGTACAGGGCGAGCTGGAGGGGGTCGGCGTTGCGGGCGCGGTTGGTCTTCCAGTCGACGATCTCGTACGTCGTCCCGTCGCCGTCGTCCTCTTTGTAGACGGCGTCGATGCGGCCCCGTACGACGCGTCCGGCGATCGCGAGCTGGAAGGGGGCCTCGACGCGGTAGGGGGTGCGGTGGGCGTACGGGGTGCGTTCGAAGGCGTCCTTGAGGGCTTCCAGGTCGCGTTCGTCGGCGATCTCGGCCTCGCTGCCGGGCAGTTCCTCCGGTTCCAGCATCGGCAGCCGCAGCTCTTCGAAGCGGGCCTCGACCCAGGCGTGGAAGCGGGTGCCGCGGCGGGCGGCCGGCTGGGGCGGGCGCGGCATGGGGCGCGCCAGTTCCTGTGCGAAGGCGTCCGGGTCGGCGGCCAGGCTCAGCAGCTGGGAGGCGGTCAGAGAGGCCGGCAGGGTGACGTCCGTGACGCCTTCGCGGGCGCGCAGGAGCTCGCCGGTGAGGGCGTCCAGGTCGCGGTCCCAGGAGGCGACGGTGCGGGCTTCCTCCGGGGTGAGGTGCCTGGTCTCGGAGACGGGGCGCGGCGTCTCCGGAGGGTGTTGGCGCGCGTCCGGTGAGCCGGTGGGGTGCGCGTCCGGGGACTGGGTGGGGTGCGGAACCCGGGGACGGTTCGTGGCCCACGAGTTCCCGTCTCCGCGGGCTGCCTCGTCTGTGAGATCGGTCTCTTCGTGGAGGCCGTCCCCGTGGGGCGTCTCTCTGGGTGACGCCTCTCCGTAGGGCACGTCCGCGAAATCGTCGTCCCCGTAGGGAGGCTCATCCGGAAAGTCGTCGTCCCCGTAAGGGGGCTCGTCGTAGGGCGGCTCGTCGTAAGGCGGTTCGTCGTCCTCGGGCGGAGGCGGCCAGTCAGGGTCGTCGTACGGCTCCGGGGCGTCGTGGGACGAGGGGTGGGCCGTCTCGTGGGAGTGACCGGACTCCAGGTGGGCCAGGACCGTCTGGGCGGCCGCGCGCCTGCGGGCCATGGCCGCGTCGTCGAGCGGGAGCGGCCAGGCGTGGTCGCCGCCGGCCTCGTGGAGCGCGGGGTTCTCCTCGGTCTCCTCGGGTTCGTCCGCCCAGGCCTCGATCTCGCCGTGCCCGGCTCCACAGTGCTCGTACAGGGCCTGCAGGAAGTCGGAGGGGCCGCGGGGCTTCTTCTGGGAGGGGCCCCACCAGTGGCCCGAGCCGAGCAGCAGGGAGCGGGGGCGGGTGAACGTGACGTAGCCGAGGCGGAGTTCCTCGGTGTGCTGGTGCTCCTTCATGGCCTCGTGGAAGGCCTTCATGCTGCGGGAGTCCCAGGCGCCGATGTCCGGCAGGGTGTCGGCGTCGCCGCGGAGCTCGTGCGGCAGGACCTTGCCCTGTGAGGTCCACTTCTCGCGGCCCTGGCCGCTGGGGAAGGTGCCGGTGACGAGGCCCGGGACCGCGACGACGTCCCATTCCAGGCCCTTGGACTTGTGCGCGGTGAGCACCTTGACGGTGTTCTCGCCGCCCGGCAGGGCGTTGTCGAGGCCCTTCTCGTACTGGGCGGCGGTGCGCAGGAAGCCGAGGAAGGCGAGGAGGGAGGCCTCGCCGTCGTTGGCGGCGAAGGACGCGGCGATGTCCAGGAAGTTGGAGAGGGTCTCGCGGCGGCGGGCGGCCAGGGCGTGCGGGGACGCGGAGAGCTCCACCTCCAGACCGGTGGTGGCGAGGACCCGGTGCAGGACGTCCATGAGCGGGTCGGAGAGCGAGCGGCGCAGGTCGCGCAGTTCGGTGGCGAGCCGTGCGAACCGTACGCGGGCGTCGGCGGAGAAGGGCAGGCCGTCGTCGTCCCCGTGGTCTCCGAGGAGTGTCTCCAGGAACGTGTCGAGGGCGTCCGCGAGCGAGATGATCTCGGCCGGGTCGATGCCCTCGACGGCGGCGGCGAGCCGTCGGTCGGGGTCGTCGTCGGCCCCCACGCGCGCGTGCGACACGAGAAGGCGGGCCCTGCGCCCCAGGAGGGCGAGGTCGCGGGCGCCGATGCGCCAGCGCGGGCCGGTGAGCAGGCGGACCAGCGAGGCGTTGGCTCCCGGGTCTTGGAGGACCTCGCAGACGGCGACCAGGTCGGCGACCTCGGGCAGATGCAGCAGCCCGGAGAGGCCGACGACCTCGACGGGGATGTCGCGGGCGACGAGGGCGCCCTGGATCTCGGCGAAGTCGGTCGCCGTGCGGCACAGGACGGCGATCTCTCCGGGCGCCTTTCCGGTGCGTACGAGATGGGCAATGGAGTCGGCGAGCCAGTCCATCTCCTCGGCGTGGGTGCGCAGGAGGGCGCAGCGCACCATGCCGTCCCGCTCGGCTCCCGGGGCCGGGCGGAGGGCCTCCACGCCCGCGTGCAGGGCGCGCAGGGGCTCGGCGAGGCCGTTGGCGAGGTCGAGGAGCCGGCCGCCGCTGCGGCGGTTCTCGCTGAGCGACTGGCGGGTCGCGGGGCTGCCGTCGACGTGGGCGAAGTGCTGGGGGAAGTCGTCGAGGTTGGCGACGGAGGCGCCGCGCCAGCCGTAGATCGCCTGGCAGGGGTCGCCGACGGCGGTCACCGGGTGGCCCGTGCCGCTGCCGAACAGGCCCGCCAGGAGGATGCGCTGGGCCACGGAGGTGTCCTGGTACTCGTCGAGCAGGACCACTCGGAACTCGTCGCGCAGGATGCCGCCGACCTCGGGGCGTGTGCTGGCGAGGGTCGCGGAGAGGGCGATCTGGTCGCCGAAGTCGAGGAGGTCGCGCTCGCGTTTGGCCGTCCTGTAGCGGCTCACCAGTTCGGCCAGTTCACGCCGGGCGGCGGCCGTCTCGGGGACCTTGCGCAGGTCGGCGTTGGTGAGCTTGACGCTCTCCAGGGCCCGCAGCAGTGCGGCGTCGTAGGCCCGCAGGTCCTGGGGTTGTACGAGGTGTTCGGCGAGCTCGCCGTCGAGCGTGAGGAGGTCGCTGACCAGGTCGGGGAAGGAGCGGGTAAGGGCGGGGTAGGGACCCGGCGCCTCGCGCAGGACGCGCGCGGCGAGCTGGTAGCGGGTCGCGTCGGCGAGGAGACGCGCGGTGGGTTCGAGCCCGATGCGCAGTCCGTGGTCGGTCAACAGGCGGCCCGCGAAGGCATGATAGGTGGAGATGACCGGCTCGCCGGGCGGGTTGTCCGGATCGATCACGTCCGGGTCTGTGACCCCCGCCTTGATGAGGGCTTTCCGTACGCGCTCGGCGAGTTCGCCCGCCGCCTTGTTCGTGAAGGTCAGGCCGAGGACCTGTTCGGGAGCGACCTGTCCGGTGCCGACCAGCCACACCACGCGCGCGGCCATCACCGTGGTCTTGCCGGATCCGGCGCCTGCCACGATCACCTGCGGGGCGGGCGGTGCGGTGATGCAGGCCGTCTGCTCCGGGGTGAACGGGATGCCGAGGAGCTCCTTGAGCTGCTCGGGGTCAGAGATACGGGCTGGCACGTCAGAGAGGCTAGCCGCGCCCACTGACAGCCGATGCCGAATCGGTGGCCGGGCCGGAGGATGCGCTGGTCAGCACGCGTGGTGCCGTACGTCACTTCGCGTACGGCGGGAGCCCTCCGAACGGCGGAGCTCCCGGTACGGCGGAGCTCTCGGTTCGGCGGATGCCAGCACGCCCTCCGTGGGCCCGCGCCCTGTCACTCGACCACGTTCCGCCCCTCCGGCTCACTCGACCACGTGCCGCCCCTCCGGCCGCGCGCTGCACGAGGCCCGGAACGCGCAGTGGGTGCAGTGCTGGCCGGTCGTCGGTGTGAACCGTTCGTCGAGGACCTTGCCCGCCGCGGTGGCGAGGAGGTCGCCGACCCACTCCCCCTCCAGCGGCTGCTGGGCCTGCACCTTGGGCAGGGTCTCGCCGCCGTCCTTCTTGGGGGCGCCCTGACGGAGTTGGACGAGTTCGGCGCCGCCCGGGTCGGGGCGTTCGCCCTCGAAGGCTTCGTCGACCGCGCCTTCGCGGACGGCGAGCTGGTAGACGGCGAGCTGCGGGTGGTGGGCGACCTCGGCCGCGCTCGGTGCCTGTTTGCCGGTCTTGAAGTCGACTACGTAGGCACGGCCTTCGGCGTCCTGCTCGACTCGGTCCATGGAGCCGCGGATGCGCACTTCGTAGGAGCCCGCTTCGAGGGTGACGTCGAAGTCGTGCTCGCTCGCCACCGGCGTGCGGCCCGCGCGGGCGCCATTGGAATCGACGTGCCACTTCAGGAAGCGTTCGAGCGCCACGCGCGCGTGCTCCTTCTCCTGCGCCGACTTCCAGGGCGCGTCGAAGGCGAGCGCGTCCCACACGGAGTCGAGGCGCTCCATGAGGACGGCGAGGTCCGCGGGGGTGCGGCCGGAGGCGACCTCGTCGGCCAGGACGTGCACCACGTTGCCGAAGCCCTGGGCGACGGTCGCGGGGGCGTCGGCCTTCACCTCGCGGCCCAGGAACCACTGCAGGGCGCAGGTGTTGGCGAGTTGGTCGAGGGCGCTCCCGGACAGCACCACGGGATGGTCGCGGTCGCGCAGTGGCACCTTGCTCTCGGTCGGCTCGTACATGCCCCACCAGCGGTAGGGGTGGGCGGACGGCACGAGGGGGCGGCCGTCCTCGTCGCCGAGCGCGGCGAGTCTGGCCAGCCGGCGGGCGGCGGCCTCTCTGAGCCGGTCCGAGACACGTGGGTCGACCGTCGTGGCGCGCAGTTCGGCGACGAGCGCGGCGACGGACAGGGGGCGGCGGGGACGGCCCGTCGTGTCCTTGGGCTCCACACCGAGTTCGGTGATGAAGCGCGAGGGCTGGTCGCCGTCGTCGGCAGGGGCCTTCACGGCGGTGACGACGAGGCGTTCACGCGCGCGCGTGGCGGCCACGTAGAACAGACGGCGCTCTTCGGAGAGGAGCGCTCCGGGAGTCAGCGGCTCCGCGAGACCGTCGCGTCCGATGCGGTCGGCCTCCAGGAGAGAGCCGCGGCGGCGCAGGTCGGGCCACAGCCCCTCCTGGACGCCCGCGACGACCACGAGGCGCCACTCCAGCCCCTTGGAGCGGTGCGCGGTCATCAGACGTACGGCGTCGGGGCGTACGGCCCTGCGGGTGAGCGTGTCGGCCGCGATGTCCTCGGCGTCAATTTCCTCCAGGAAGTTGAGCGCGCCGCGGCCTCCGGTGCGTTCCTCCGCGCGGGACGCGGTGGCGAACAGCGCGCACACGGCGTCGAGGTCACGGTCCGCGTTGCGGCCGGCCGCGCCGCCGCGCCGGGCTGCCCGCTCCAGGCGCTGCGGCCAGGGCGTGCCGTCCCACAGCTCCCAGAGCGCCTCCTCGGCCGTACCGCCGCCCGCGAGGCGCTCCCGCGCCTTCCGCAGCAGGGCACCCAGACGCTGGGCTCCGCGCGCGTACGACGGGTCGTGGGCCACCAGCCGCTCCGGCTCGGCCAGCGCTCGCGCCAGCAACTCGTCGGAGGGCGGCGGCACATGATTGCCCGCGGCGCGCTCCTCCTCGCGCAGGGCGCGGCCCAGGCGGCGCAGATCAGCGGCGTCCATGCCTGCCAGCGGGGACGCGAGGAGGCTGAGCGCGGTCTCGATGTCGAGCCAGGGCCTGTCGGGAGAGGGCGCTTCCGGGGCGGGTTCCTCGGAGGGGGCGGCGCCGTGGGACTCCTCGTCGGGCGCGACGACTTCTTCGGGTGGCGCGCCGACACCTTCGGAGGGGGTGTCCTCGTGGTCCGCCTCCGCGGGTTCATCCGCCTCGGCTCGTACGTCCTCGGCGGGACGCGCATCGTCGTCGGCCCGTACGTCCTCGTCGGCCTGCACCTCTGCCGCCGAGGCCACGCCCCCCGAGGTCTCCGCCGCGGCCACCGCCCTGAGTGCCGTCAGGAGCGGCGACACGGCCGGTTCGTGCCGCAGTGCCAGGTCGTCGCCGTCGATGTCGAGGGGGACGCCGGCTGCGGTGAGGGTGCGACGGATGGTCGGGATGGTGCGGGAGCCCGCGCGCACCAGGACGGCCATCTCGTTCCAGGGGACGCCGTCCTCCAGGTGGGCGCGGCGCAGGATGTCCGCGATGTTGTCCAGCTCCGTGCCGGGCGTCGGGTACGTGTGGACCTCGACGGTGCCGCCGCCCCTTACGGAGGCAAGCTCCCTGTGGGCGCGTACTTTCTCCGCGGGCAGGCGGGTCATGGGCATGCGCTGGGTCAGCAGCCGGGTGGCCGCCAGGAGGCCGGCGCCGGACCTTCGTGAGGTCCTGAGGACCTCCATCGGTGCCGATGTACCGTCCGCGCGCGGGAATGCCTCCGGGAACTGGAGGATGCCGTTCACGTCGGCGCCCCGGAACGTGTAGATCGACTGGTCGGGGTCGCCGAAGGCCACGAGGGTGCGGCCACCGCCCGCGAGCGCGTGCAGCAGCCGTACCTGTGCCGGATCGGTGTCCTGGTACTCGTCCACGAAGACGGCGTCGTACTGCGCGGCGAGGCGCTCGGCGACCTCGGGGCGCCGGGCGAGCAGCACCGCGCGGTGCACCAGTTCCGCGTAGTCGAGGACTCCTTGCATGTCGAGGACGTCGAGGTACTCGGCGAGGAAGGCGGAGGCGGCGAGCCAGTCGGGGCGGCCGATACGCCGCGCGAAGGCCTGGAGGGCGTCGGGACCGAGGCCCAGTTCGCGGCTGCGGGCGAGAACCGCGCGGACCTCGTCGGCGAAGCCGCGCGTGGTGAGGCAGGCGCGCAGTTCGTCCGGCCAGCGCACATGGGCCAGGCCGAGCCGCTCAAGGCCGGGCTGGCCCGCGAGCAGTTCCCGTACCGCCACGTCCTGTTCGGGGCCGGAGAGCAGCCGCAGCGGCTCCACGAACAGGTCACTGTCCTGGTGGGCGCGGACCAGGGCATAGCAGAAGGAGTGGAAGGTCGTCGCCTGGGGCGCGCGGGCCGCTCCTATGCGCAGCGCCATGCGGTCGCGCAGTTCGACGGCGGCCTTGCGGCTGAACGTGAGCACCAGGATCCGCTCGGGATCGGCGCCACGGGCGATCCGCGCCGCGACGGACTCCACGAGTGTGGTCGTCTTGCCGGTGCCCGGACCTGCGAGGACGAGCAGCGGACCGTGCTCGTGGTCAACCGCCGCGCGCTGCCCTGCGTCCAGCAGAGGGGGAGCCATCCTGGCCGGCGGGGTACGCACCAGTCGGTAAGCGCCACGGGCCCCCTGTCGCCCCTGGGGGTGCGACAGGCGCCTGGTGGAGAAAGAGGAGCTCACGTGGTTCGCCGGTCCTGGTGGGTGTGCTTGGGTCTGTCTCTGTCGACGCGGAACGCCGTCATTCAGCGGTGGTGGTGGGGCGACGGGTGGAGGGCCCCTCGCGCGGTGAGGGCGGTGGCCGCGGGATGAACGGGATGCGCGCCGTCGACGCTACGCCCGTGGATGTGGTGGAAGCAGCGCTTCCTCTTGTTCCCACCAGGCACACGCGTCTCCCGCCTCACGAACGTACGGCATGTCACGGACGTGCCCCGCTTCCCCCGTACGGGCCATCGGTACCCCTCCTGACAGCTCGATGCCGGAAGCTGTCAGGTGTGACCCTCCGAGCGCCCGCCGCCGTCCCACCGCGCCCGCTTCATGTCGACGCGCGGGAGATGGCCCTCGGAAGCCCTGCTCGCCTCCTTCAGGGGCGTGCCCTCGGCGCGGTAGTGGCCCAGCGCCTCCAGCTCGTGGCCGGGGAGCAGCACGCCGTCCGCGCGTATGACCCGCCACCAGGGAACGGCTCCTCCGTAGAGGGCCATGACGCGGCCGACCTGCCGGGGTCCGCCCTCATCCAGCCACTCGGCGACATCTCCGTACGTCATGACACGCCCGGGCGGGATCAGCTCGGCGACATCGAGGACCCGCTCCGCGTACTCCGGCAGGGCGTCCGCCGGAAGGCTCTGCTCGCTCATCCGGCCCATCCTGCCCCAGAGCACCGACATCGTGACGCGGCGGCGACTGTGCGTATCCCTCGCCCCGGAGCAGCGCTTCAGGCAGACTGTGCGACCCCGCATTGCACCCTGATGCCCCCCTGTGTCGGCGGGGCATGCCACCATCGTGCGGGCGGTTACTGGTGATACGAGATCAAGAAGAGACGATGAAACAGCAGGGCGTGCACCCCGAAGACGCGGAGGGCACCTCTGAGGTTTCGTCGCGCCCGGACACCGGCGACGACTCGGACGAGCGCACTGCGAACGCTTCCGAGAAGCCCGATCTGACCAAGAAGACGGACCCCGACGAGCGAGCCGACGGGCAGGCGGACACGCATAAGGAGAGGGGCGACGAGGCCGCGGACTGCGCCGACGACGACGCCCACAGCGAAGAGGTCGAGGGCGACGAACCGCTGCTCCCCGCGCGCGTGCACCGCCCTTCCGACCTGATGCGTCTCCTGGTGGGCGTGCTCGCGATCGCCCTGCTGCTGGCGATCGCCGCGTTCGCGCACGGCACGACGTCGGGGCTGGCGCAGGACATCAACAAGGGCACCGACGAGGCGCCCGACCTGCTGATCAAGATCGCGGGGCTCGCGTCGAGCATCGCGATCCTCCTGGTGCCGGTCGCGTTCGCCATCGAGCGGCTGATCAAACGCGACGGGCTGCGTATCGCCGACGGTGTGCTGGCCGCGGTCCTCGCACACGGAGTGACACTCGCCACAGACCTGTGGGTCGCCAAGGCGGCACCGGACTCGATCCAGAAGGCGCTCACACAGCCCTCCCCCGGCGACATCCACGCCCTCACCGACCCGGTGCACGGCTATCTCGCACCGGTGATCGCGTACATGACGGCCGTCGGCATGTCTCGCCGGCCACGCTGGCGCGCGGTGCTGTGGGTCGTGCTGATGCTCGACGCCTTCTCCATGCTGGTCACCGGCTACACGACCCCGTTCTCGATCATCCTGACCGTGCTGATCGGCTGGAGCGTGGCGTACGGGACGCTGTACGCGGTCGGCTCGCCGAACGTACGGCCCACGGGGCGGACCCTGATGGCGGGCCTGCGGCACGTCGGCTTCCACCCGGTGAGTGCGGCCAGGGACGAGACTCCGGAGGCCCTGGACGGCGACCGTGGCCGCCGGTACTTCGTGACGCTCCAGGACGGTCCACCGCTGGACGTCACGGTGGTCGACCGCGAGCAGCAGGCGCAGGGCTTCTTCTACCGCGTGTGGCGCCGTCTGACGCTGCGCGGCATCACCACGCGCCGCAGCCTCCAGTCACTGCGCCAGGCCCTGGAGCAGGAGGCCCTCCTCGCGTACGCGGCCATCGCGGCCGGAGCCAACGCGCCCAAGCTGATCGCGACGTCCGAGCTCGGCCCCGACGCCGTGATGCTGGTCTACGAGCACACCGGTGGGCGCACGCTCGACTCGCTGCCGGACGAGGACATCACCGACGACCTGCTCCGGGACACCTGGCATCAGGTACAGGCGCTGCAGTCTCGGCGCATCGCGCACCGCAGGCTGGCCGGCGACGCGATCCTGGTGGATCGTTCCGGCACGGTGATCCTCACGGATCTGCGCAACGGCGAGATCGCGGCCGGTGAGCTGCTGCTGCGCATGGACGTCGCCCAGCTGGTGACCACGCTCGGCCTGCGGGTCGGCGCGGAGCGCGCGGTGGCGTCGGCCGTCGGGGTGCTCGGCCCTGACGCGGTCGCGGACTGTCTGCCCATGCTGCAGCCCATCGCGCTCACGCGGTCCCACCGCGCGACGCTGCGGAAGCTGGCCCGGGAACGGTCGGAGCGCGAGCGCGAGGCCGTTCTGGAAGCCTCCCGGCAGGCCAAACTGGCCCGCGCCGAGGAGCACGAGCACACTCCCGAGGCGACCAGGCCCGTCTTGGAGAAGCCCGACAAGAAGGCCGTACGCGCCGAACAGCGGGCCGAGAAACGCGCCATCGACGATGCCCTGGAGGAGGCGCGCGAGGAGGATCTGCTCACCCAGATCCGTCACCAGGTGCTCCTGATCAGGCCGCAGGCACCGGTCGAACCGGCCCGTCTGGAGCGCATCCGGCCGCGCACGCTGATCAGTTTCATCGCGGGCGCGTTCGGCGCGTACTTCCTGCTGACGCAGCTCACGCACATCGAGTTCGGCACGCTCTTCGACGAAGCGGAGTGGGGCTGGGTCGCCGCCGCCGTGCTCTTCTCGATGCTGAGCTACTTCGCGGCGGCCATGAGCCTGCTGGGCTTCGTGCCGGAGCGGGTGCCGTTCATGCGGACCGTGGCCGCGCAGGTCGCCGGGTCCTTCGTCAAGATCGTGGCGCCCGCGGCGGTGGGCGGTGTCGCCCTCAACACGCGGTTCCTCCAGCGCTCGGGGGTACGGCCGGGGCTCGCGGTGGCGAGTGTCGGCGCGTCGCAGCTGTTCGGGCTCGGCTGCCACATCCTGATGCTGCTCTCCTTCGGCTATCTGACCGGTACCGAGAAGACGCCCTCCTTGTCGCCGTCCAGGACCGTCATCGCAGGTCTGCTGACCGTGGCGGTCCTCGTCCTCGTGGTGACCTCGGTGCCGTTCCTGCGCAAATTCGTCGTCACGCGCGTGAGGTCGCTGTTCGCGGGTGTCGTGCCGCGCATGCTGGATGTGCTGCAGCGGCCTCAGAAGCTCCTCACCGGCATCGGCGGCATGCTTCTGCTGACGGCCTGCTTCGTGATGTGCCTCGACGCGTCGGTCCGGGCGTTCGGGACCGAGGGCATGCCCTCGCTGAGCATCGCCAGCGTCGCCGTGGTCTTCCTCGCCGGAAACGCGCTCGGTTCCGCCGCGCCGACCCCGGGTGGCGTGGGCGCGGTCGAGGCGACCCTGACGGTCGGTCTGATCGCCGTCGGGCTCCCCAGCGAGGTCGCGGCGCCCGCCGTCCTCCTGTACCGACTGCTCACGCTGTGGCTGCCCGTGCTGCCGGGATGGCTGTTCTTCAACCACCTGACCCGCAAGGGCGCGCTCTGACCCCTGAGGTGCCCCTGGAGCCGCCCCTGAGCTGCCCCCTGGGAGACGAGAGCGCGCTCCGCGGAAGGGCGTAGGGGCTCTCACCCGCACGGCCCGTGCCCCGAGCGCCCCGCCCCGGGCGACCTCAGGATGGGAGCATGCCGAACCCTTCCCCGCTGCGGGCCGCCGCCCTGACCGCCACCGCCGTTCTGCTGTCGGCGGCCCTCGCCGGCTGTGGCGGCGACGGTGACTCCAAGGACGAGGATCTGTCGGCGCAGAAGCTGAGCTGGAAGGACTGCCCGGAGCCCTCCGAGGCCGAAGGCGGCGGAGACGCACCGTCGCCCCTGCCGGACGGTGACACGTGGAAATGCGCGACCCTCAAGGCGCCCCTCGACTGGGACAAGCCCGAAGGGGACACGATCGGGCTCGCGCTGATTCGCGCGGAGGCGAGCGGCGCCAAGGACCAGCGCATCGGCTCACTGATCTTCAACTTCGGCGGCCCTGGCGGCTCGGGCGTGACCACCCTCCCCGCGTTCGGCCAGGACTACGAGCAACTGCGCACCCGCTACGACCTGGTCAGTTTCGATCCCCGGGGCGTCGGCCGCAGCGCGGGCGTGAAGTGCGAGAGCAACGAACAACTCGACGAGTACTTCCAGCAGGACGCCACTCCCGACGACACGGCCGAGCAGAAGACGCTCCTGGACAACACCAAGGGGTTCAACGCTGCCTGTGAGAAGAACTCCGGCAAGACCCTCCCGCACGTGCGCACCACCGACGCGGCCCGCGACATGGACCTGATGCGGCAGGTCCTCGGCGACGAAAAGCTGCACTACTTCGGCATCTCGTACGGCACGGAACTGGGCGGCGTGTACGCCCACTTGTTCCCCAAGAAGGTGGGGCGGGCCGTCTTCGACGCGGTCGTGGACCCGACCCAGAACTCGGAGCAGGGGTCGCTCGGGCAGGCCAAGGGCTTCCAGCTCGCGCTCGACAACTTCGCCGAGGACTGCACGTCGAAGACGGAGGACTGTCCGCTCGGCGACAGCGCCCAGGACGTCAAGGACCGGATCGCCAAACTGCTCACGGACCTCGACAGCAAGCCCATCCCGGGCGTCTTCCCCCGGCAGCTGACCCAGACCGCAGCCACCAGCGGCATCGCGCAGTCCCTGTACTCGAAGGACTTCTGGGAGTACCTGACCGAGGGGCTCCAGCAGGCGTACGACGGTGACGGCAGGGTGCTGATGCTGCTGGCCGACTCGATGAACGGGCGTAATCAGGACGGCGAGTACAGCAACATCGCCGCCGCCAACGTCTCCATCAACTGCGCCGACGACAAGCCCCGCTACACCACCGCCGACGTGCAGGCGAAGCTTCCGGAGTTCCGTGAGGCCTCGCCCCTCTTCGGCGACTATCTGGCGTGGGGCCTGGTCGGCTGCACCGACTGGGCCGTGGCGGGCGCCGCCGACCACCCGGACGTGAGCGCGCCGGGCTCGGCGCCGATCCTCGTGGTCGGTAACACCGGCGACCCGGCGACGCCTTACGAGGGAGCCCGCAAGATGGTGGACTCGCTGGGCAAGGGCGTCGGGGTGGAGCTGACGTACAAGGGCCAGGGGCACGGGTCGTACGACAGCGGAAACAAGTGTGTGCGCGACGCCGTGAACGGCTACCTGCTGAACGGCAAGGTCCCGCCGAGCGGCAAGGTCTGCTCGTGAAATAGCAGGTCAGACGGTTATCCACAGGGCATCACGGCGCTCGCGGCCATCTGCCTACTATTGCCTGACTGTCATCCGCGACATCCGGCGGACGACGCCCGCGAGGGGGGAAGTGTTCATGGCGCGTATCGCACGGTGGACGGCTGTGGCCGCCGCCGCGTTGCTGGTGGCCGGCTGCAGCGGCTCGTCCGGGAGCGACGGGGACGAGAGCAAGGACGACGGAAGGCCGCCTGCCGCGGCGCCCTCCGACACCACCGGGCTGCCCGCTTCCCTCACTTCGCAGAAGCTCGACTGGGAAGGCTGCAAGGCCACGGGGACAGGCCCCGCTCCGGGCGACGACTGGCGATGCGCGACGCTCAAGGTGCCGCTGGACTGGTCGAAGCCGACGGGCGAGACCATCGGCATAGCGCTGATCCGCAGCGAGTCCAGCGGCTCCTCGGACGAGCGCATCGGCTCGCTGCTGTTCAACTTCGGCGGCCCGGGCGGCTCGGGCGTCGACTATCTGCCGCCGTACGGGCCCACGTTCGCCGAGCTCCACAAGCGGTACGACCTGGTGAGCTGGGACCCGCGCGGCGTCGCGGCCAGCGAGGGCGTGCGCTGTCGCGACAACAAGGAGATCCAGACGGCCGAGTCGGTCGACACCACGCCGGACACCTCCGCGGAGGAGACCACGTTCTTCCAGGACGCGGCCGACTTCGGCAAGGGCTGCGAGGAGTCGGCGGGCAAGCTCATGGAGCATGTCTCGACGACGGACACGGCCCGGGACATGGACCTGATGCGCCATGTCCTCGGCGACCAGAAGATGCACTACTTCGGCATCTCGTACGGCACGGAACTGGGCGGCGTGTACGCCCACTTGTTCCCCAAGAACGTGGGGCGCCTGCTCCTCGACGCGGTCGTCGACCCGAGCGCGGGCACGGTGGGCCACGCCAAGAACCAGGCCAAGGGCTTCCAGCGCGCCCTGGAGGACTACCTCAAGTCGACGGGCCAGGACCCGCAGGAGGGCTCCCAGAAGATCGCGGACCTGCTGAAGCGGATCGACTCCGAACCACTGCCGACGGCGAGCGGCCGCGACCTCACCCAACAGCTGGCCCTCACGGGCGTCATCTACCCGCTCTACAGCAAGTCGTCCTGGCCCGCGCTCACCAGCGCGCTCGAAGCGGCCGAGGACGGCGACGGTACGGAACTGCTCGCGCAGGCGGACGGCTACAACGACCGTGACGCGTCGGGGCGCTATGGCACGACGACGCATTCACAACGGGTCATATCGTGCTTGGACGACAAGGAGCGGCCGACGCCCGAGGAGGCGAAGGCGCTGCTCCCCGAGTTCCGGAAGATCTCGCCCGTCTTCGGCGATTCGATGGGCTGGGACACGGCGGGCTGGTGCCACAACTGGCCGGTGGCCGGCCAGCACGAGACGGCGGAGGTGAGCGCGCCCGGCGCGGAGCCCGTCCTGGTGGTGGGCAACACCGGCGACCCTGCGACGCCGTACGAGGGCGCCCGCAAGATGGCCGACGAGCTGGGCAAGGGCGTCGGTGTGCAGCTCACCTGGAAGGGCGAGGGACACGGGGCGTACGGCAGCGGGAGCGACTGTGTCGACAGCACGGTGAACGACTACCTGCTGGACGGGAAGGTGCCGAAGGACGGCAAGGTCTGCGAGTAGCGGTCCGGGCCGTCCCGACGGGAGCGATCCCGACCGGGGCGACGAAAAGGGGCCCGGCACACCTGGTGCCGGGCCCCTCGCCGCAAGACCTGTGCCTGCGAAGCCTGCCCCTAGTAGATGGGCTTCTCCGGCTCGATCTGGTTGACCCAGCCGATCACGCCGCCGCCCACGTGCACGGCGTCCGCGAATCCGGCCGACTTGAGGACCGCGAGGACCTCCGCACTGCGGACACCCGTCTTGCAGTGCAGGACGATCTTCTTGTCCTGCGGAAGGGTCTCCAGGGCGGTGCCCATGAGGAACTCGTTCTTCGGGATCAGCTTGGCGCCGGGGATCGAGACGATCTCGTACTCGTTGATCTCGCGGACGTCGATGATCTCGATGTTCTCGCCGTCGTCGATCCACTCCTTGAGCTGCTTGGGAGTGATCGTCGAGCCGGCCGCCGCTTCCTGGGCCTCTTCGGAGACGACGCCGCAGAAGGCCTCGTAGTCGATGAGCTCGGTGACGGTGGGGTTCTCGCCGCAGACCGCGCAGTTCGGGTCCTTGCGGACCTTGACCTGGCGGTACTGCATCTCCAGGGCGTCGTAGATCATCAGGCGACCGAGGAGCGGCTCGCCGATGCCCGCGAGGAGCTTGATGGCCTCGTTGACCTGGATGGAACCGATGGACGCGCACAGCACACCGAGGACGCCGCCCTCGGCGCAGGAGGGGACCATGCCCGGCGGCGGGGGCTCCGGGTAGAGGCAGCGGTAGCAGGGGCCGTGCTCGGACCAGAACACCGAGGCCTGGCCGTCGAAGCGGTAGATCGAGCCCCAGACGTACGGCTTGTTGAGCAGCACGCACGCGTCGTTGACCAGGTAGCGGGTCGCGAAGTTGTCCGTGCCGTCGACGATCAGGTCGTACTGGCTGAAGATGTCCATCACGTTCTCGGCCTCGAGCCGCTCTTCGTGAAGGACCACGTTCACGTACGGGTTGATGCCCAGCACGCTGTCCCGGGCCGACGCGGCCTTGGAGCGGCCGATGTCCGCCTGGCTGTGGATGATCTGGCGCTGCAGGTTCGACTCGTCGACCTCGTCGAACTCCACGATGCCGAGCGTGCCCACGCCCGCGGCGGCCAGGTACATCAGCGCCGGCGAGCCCAGGCCGCCGGCGCCCACACAGAGCACCTTGGCGTTCTTCAGCCGCTTCTGCCCGTCCATGCCCACGTCGGGGATGATCAGGTGGCGGGAGTACCTGCGGACCTCGTCTACGGTGAGCTCAGCAGCTGGCTCGACCAGGGGTGGCAGCGACACGGGGACTCCGTTGGTCGGTCAATCACTACAGTTGTTCTCCCCGTAACACTGCCACGCCCTTCTTCATTCCGAGACACCCGTTCCGACCCGCGAGACGATCTCGTCCCAGTAGCCGGGCATGCTCTCCCAGGGATCGGCCGAACCCCCGCGAGCCGTGCGGTCGGTGAAGTAGATCGTCGAGGCGCCCTGCCAGCGGGCGATGCGCAGCGCCTCGTCGAGATGGCCGCGGGGCACGCTGTGCACGAAGTGGCAGAAGCGCTCGGGCGGGTACTCGGCGGTCCACTCGGCCACCTGCGACCAGCGGTAATCGCTCCAGGGCCCGGCGAAGGTCACCAACTGGTCGGCGGCCTCGGCGTATCCGGGATACGGGTGGGTGCCGTGGCCGAGGACGATGTGGCCCTCACGGCCCTCGCCGAAGAGCGCGCGCAGGGTGGTGGCCGTGCGACGGATCTCGGGCAAGGCTGTCCGCTCCGTGGGACAGCGGTCCAGGAGGAAGCCGTCGACCTGGTACCAGTCGCGATAGCGGTGCGCGTCGGAGACAAGCTCACCGAAGGCTCGTGCGCCGTACGTCACATCCAGGTGGCCGAGGACACGGACGCCCGCGTTGCGCAGGCGTCCGGCCGCCTCCAGGCAGCGGGGGTCGGGGCGGGTGCCGGGGCCGTCGGCGACGTTCAGGACGACCCAGTGCAAGGGGGTTCCGGGGCGGGTGAGTTCGCCCCATTCGACCGGGGCGACAAGGGGGTGCGCATACCCGGGGATGCCGAAGCCGACCTGTAAATCGGTGCTCGCGGTGCCCGTTGCGGTGCTGGTCAGATGCGGCATGCCGCCTCCATCCAGATATCGGCGAGGGATTCCTCGAGGTTGATCCGGGGGCGCCAGCCGAGCCGGTCGCGTGCGGTGCGCACGTCGGCCTGCTGCCAGCTGCCGCAGCCGTCCGGGTAGGGGTAGGCGGCCGGGGCCGTGTGCTCCGCCTCGGAGCGGGGGTGGCCGATGGACGGCCTGACCGGGACGGGCGGTCCGTCGAGTTCGTGCAGGGCACCGCCGTAGCCGGCGACGCGTGCGAGGACGGAGGCGGCGTCGCGGAGGCGTACGGCACGACCGGATCCGATGTTGATGACGCCCTGTGCGGCGGAGAGGGAGGCGGCATGGACGGCACGGGCGACGTCGCGTACGTCGATGAAGTCGCGCTGGACACCGAGGCCACCGAGTTTGAGTTCGCCGTCGCCGGACTGCATGGCGCGGCGCATGGCCTCGGCGAGGCGGCCGAGGGGCGAGCCGGCCGGGGTGCCGGGTCCGGCGGGCGAGAACACGCGCAGGACGACGGCGTCGAGGCCGGACCCGAGGACCAGTTCGGTGGCCGCGAGCTTGCTGACGCCGTACGGGCCGCCGGGGCGGGGCACGGCGTCCTCGGCCGTGGAGGAGCCGGGCTGGCTGGGGCCGTACTCCGCGCCGCAGCCGATCTGCACGAGGCGCGCCCCGCAGCCGCTGCGGCGCAGGGCTTCGCAGACGGTGGCGACGGCGACGGTGTTGTGCCGGGTCAGCTCGCGGGCGCCGCCGCGGGTGGCTCCGGCGCAGTTGACGACGACGCCGGGGTGCACCGCGTCCAGGAAGCGGGTGAGCGCTCCCGGACTGCCGCTGGCGAGGTCGAAGCGCACGTCCGCGTCGTCACCCCGGCCGAGCGCGGTGAGTTGCACGGCGGGGTCGGCGAGCAGACGGTCGGCGACGAAGCGGCCCAGGTATCCGTTGGCTCCGATCAGCAGCACCCTCATCGGGCGGCTCCCGGGGCGGATTCTCCGATGCGGAGGGTGATCATCTGGCGTTCTCCTTCAGGGTGTTGCCGTGGGTCGTGCGGAAGGCCCGCGGTGTCGGCCCCGCGGGAAGGGCGCTCGGCACGGAGGCCGGGCGCCGGGGGCGGTTCACGGTGTGTCTCCGTGTGCCGCGTGGGCCGAGGCCCGGGTGAGGGTCCTGGTCGCGTGGATCAGGAGGACGAGTGCCGCGCCCCCGCACACGAGGGCGGGGACGGATCCCGGACCCCAGGCGGCGGCCACGGTCTCGACGGGCCGGGCCAGGAGCGAGCAGCCGGGCAGGCGGCCGGCGAAGACGCTCACCAGTGCCAGCGCCTCGGCCGTGCCCGTGGCCGCGAGGATGACGGCGGGAGCGTGGGTGAAGCCGTGCACGGTGAGGAGCCGGGCGAGCAGCAGAAGTGCGCCGAGGGCACCGGCCGCGGCGTACGCGGGAGGCTCGCCCAGCCATGCCCCGCTGCCGGCGAGCAGTCCGCCCAGGGCGCAGAGGAACAGTCCGAACACGCCCAGGAGCAGGGGCCTCACGGAGGAGGCGAACTCCTCCAGGCCCCGGCTGGTGGCGAGTCGGCGCCGGGCGCGTACGGCGAAGAGGTGTGCGCACCAGGCCGCCGGGACGACGGCCAGGGTGAGCGCGAGCACGGATGCGAGGGCTATCGGCCAGGGGCTGTCGGGGCCGCCGGTGGGCGGTCCGTCGGGGCCGCCCTCGATCCCGGCGGCGAGCAGGCCGTCGCCGAGGAGCGCGTAGGCGAGGAGCCCGCAGGTCCACGCGCGTGTGGACGTGGTCGGGTGCCATGCGCGTGCGGCGCGCAGCGGGCCGCGGCGTACGGCCGCGCGCAGGCCCATGGAGATGGCGAACACGCCCACGACGGCCACCGCGAGACGCGGCCGTCCCTCCGTGAACCGGAGCCCGGCCAGGGTCGCCGCACAGAGGGCGCCCGGCAGCAGGGTGAGCAGAGCCCAGTCGGCGCGCGCCCTGGGGGTGTCCGGCGCCTCGGACTGCGGGGCCGGGTCACCGGCGCGGGGCACGCGCGCGTACATCTCCTCGGCGAGCGAGAACACGTCCCGGTGCCGGAAGCGCGTGGCGGTCCGGTCGGTCACACCGTGTGCCTCCAGCCCCGCGGCGATCTCCAGCGGGTCCACCGCGCGCTCGCACAGTTCGCGGTGGCGGTGCATCAGGGCCTTCACGGGGTCGACGGCACCGCGCCGGGCGGAGGACTTGCGGTCCCCGGCGGCGCCTCCCCTGGCGTAGGCGGATGCCTCACGGTCGGAGCCGGCCGGTTCGCTCCCGTAGGGGGAATCCCCGCGGACGGAATCCTCGCGGACGGCGGACGCGGCCTCGCCCACGTGAGCCGACGGCTTCCGGCCGGAGACCGGAGCCACGGCCGCCGCCCCCGCACCGGCAGCCGCAGCCGCAGCCGCGCGGGAAGCGGCACCGGCATCCTCACGGGAAACGGCATCCCACCCGCGCCGGGCGTCGGCCACGCTCGGCGCCTCGCGCCGGGCATCCGCCACCCTCGACTCCCCCAACTGCACGTCCACCACGCGGACTTCTCCCGGCTGGACGTCGACGACCCGCGTCTCGCCCACCTCGGCGTCCGGGGTGCCCGGCTCCTCGACTCCCGTCAGCCACTCCTCGGACCCTGCGTCCCATGCCCCGGGGCTTCCCGGCGCCCTGGTCGCGTCCGCGCGCCCCGTCCGTCGTCGTCCGTTCACCACGCCCCCTCCCCCGCGGGGACGGGCTCGCCGGAAGCGGCCCCCGAGGCGGACCCGAGCGGGACGCCCCGGACCGGTGGTCCCGCGGCCCATCCCGGCCCGGGTCTGCCCGCGACCAGTCGGGTGCCGGAGTCGGCCCACCGCCCCGGTACATGGACCTCGGCCGGTATGGCGAACGGCAGGGGCTCGCCCGAGGCGTCGACGAGGACCCGCCGGACCGGACAGCGCGAGAGGATATCCAGGTAAATGCTGTGAAATGCCGTGATGTTCTGCTCGACGGTGAACAGTTCGAGCGCACGCGCGCGTGCCGCCGCGCCGAGGCGCGCACGGCGCTCCGGGTCGCGCAGCAGGGAGACGCACGCCTCGGCGAGCGCCCGCGGATTGCGCGGCGGCACCACGAGACCCGTACCGCCGATGACCTCCACGACCGCGCCGACATCGGTGGACACCGTGGCGCGTCCGCAGAACATCGCCTCGACGAGGCTGATCGGGAAGCCCTCGACGACGCTGGACAGGACGACGACGGCGCCCGCCTCGTACGCCTCCGGGAGGGTCGGTACCTCCGGTCCGCCGATCTCCTCGAAGGAGACGGGGTTGTCGCCGACGGTGTGCACGCCGTCCGCCTCGTCGGGGAAGAGCTGCGCGGCGAGTGCCTTGCAGTGCGCCAGATAGGTCGCGCCCTCCAGCCCCTCGGCCGGCGCGCCGACGATGCGCAACCGCGTCTTCGGCTCGTCCTTGCGGATCTCCGCGAAGGCGTGCAGCAGGGAGATCAGGTCCTTGGCGGGCTCGATGCGTCCGACCCACACCAGGGTGTCCGCGTCGGCGGCCTCGGCGCTCTCGCCCACGTCCGAGAAGCGGGACGCCTCCATGCCGGGATAGACCGTACGGATCCTGGCGCGGTCGGCGCCGCAGCGTTCCTGCCAGCGGCGGGCGTGCGTGTTGCCGGGCGTGATGATCTCGGCCTGCCGGTAGGCCTCGGCGGCGAGCCGGCCGTGGAACGCGGCGAGCAGCGCCCGCGCCGAGGACGAGGCCGCACGGCCCTCCAGGTCCTCCCGCGCACCCAGATAGTGCGCGCGCAGCTGCACGCCGTACTCGGTGACGAGCAGGGGCACGCCCGAGAAGTGCCGCGCCAGCAGCCCTGGCAGGGCCGCCGCGCCGCCGGAGGTGGCGTGGCACAGGTCGACCGAGCCGAGCCCGTCGTCCTCGTACCAGTCGAGGGACAGCGGTCTCAGCGTGCGCTCCACCTGGGCGGCGACGGTGAGCAGATCGGGGACGCGTGCGCCGCGTGCGGCACGAAGTGCGCCGGGCGCGCGGCAGGCGCGCTCCAAGGCGCGCACAGCGGTCTCGGAGCGCAGGGCGCCGACCAGTCCGCCCTCGTCCCGGGCGAGTTCCGCGAGCCCGTACAGCGCACTGCCGAAACGGTCCGCCACAGCCGCGGAGGCGCCCCCGGCCGCTACTCCACCCCCAGCCGCCCCAACGGATCCGGCTGCCACCGCAGACCCAGCAGACCCGCCGGCCCCGGCCGATCCCTCGAACGCGGCGGATCCCACAGGCGCGTCCCCGGCGCACACGGCCGCCGCCAACTCCTCGTAACACTCGGCGAACCGCCGCCGCGCCCGTCGCCCGTATCCGACACCGTCGTCCTCGGCGGTCCACAGCGGTGCGGTGCGTACGCGGCTGACCTGGGGCGGGAGCTCGATCCAGCCCTCGTCCTCCTGCTGCTCGCTGCGGCTGAGCGCGTAGATGTCGAACTCGTGCTGCCCGAGCCCGCGCACGAGCCGGTCGCACCAGAGCCTGGCGTCACCGCTCACATACGGATAGCCACCCTCCGTAAGCAGTCCGATGCGCACGAGCGCACCCCCGATCTCCCGTATGGGGAGCCGCCGTTGACCCGGCGGCTCGCAGCGGGACGAACGTATGCGGACATGACGGTGGCGCGATGGACGGTTGTCCATCGCGCCACCAAAAGGGGTGAACGGTCGTAACTTTCCCGTGCGGGTCGCGTTCTGTCGCGCTAAGAGATCAACCGAACACGTTTCGTCATGTCACGGCCCGCCGGTTTCCGGCGAGGGGCCGTCGATTCCCGAGGGAAAGGCGTCAGCTCCCGGGGAACGCCCAGGGGTTGGGCCGGCAGCGGATTCCGTCGTGGTCGAGGAACTTGGTCTGCTGCTGCATGACAGGGGCGAGCGCGCCGTCCACACTGCAGCTCACATGGCCGAAGCCGAGCCGATGGCCGATCTCGTGGTTGATCAGCATCTGGCGGTAGGCGTACATCTTGTCGCCGTACGTCTCGGAACCCTGGGCCCAGCGGTAAGCGTTGATCATCACGCGTTCGGTGGCGGCCGAGTCGCAGGAGACGTTGTCCTCGGTGGTGTCGAGGCCCGACTTGGCACACCAGAACGCCGTCGTCCCGGGACTTGCCAGGGTGATGACGAAGTCCGACTTCCCGGAGGAGACCCGCTCGAAGGTACGGCCGCCGTCATGGGCCCAACTCCGGTCGTCGTTCAGGGTCTTCTGCACCGCCTCCGCGAAGAGCCCGCCGTCGAGGCCGAGGCCCTTCTCGACGTCGACGCGATAGGTGTACTTCCGCCCGGTCCCCGGCGCCTTGTCGAACCCGGAGACCGCGTCGAATTCGCCGGAGCCCTTGAGATCGGCCGCCAGGGGGTACTTCTTCGCCATCTGCTGGGAGTACGACAGCGTGACCGCACTCTGCCCCGCATCCACCGACGCGGACGGGACCGGCCGGCTGTCGGTGCGCGACGCCGAGTCCTTGCCCTCCCGGTCGGCACCACTCGCGGACTGCGGGCGTACGGAGTCGTCCTCGCGTCCGCCGGTGACCTGCCCGGCCACGACGACGGCCAGGACGGTGGTGACGGCGGCTGCCGCGATGCCGGTGAAGGCCCGCCCCTTGCCTCCCCTGGCCTTGTCGGGCCGCGCGTCCGGAGGTTCCTGGTCGCCCGGAGGCCTCTTGTGCCCGCCCGGGGCCACCTTGTGCTCGACCTCGTCGTCCCAGACGGTGACGGAGGCGTAGGGGTCGGCGCGAAGCGTCGCGGCGGCGCCCGAACGGGGCGCGTAGGGGTCGTCGCCCTGGTCGAAGGCGTCGACGTAGGCCTGCCTGGGGCCACCGGGTCCCGACCGGGGCGGCGCGAACCGCTGCCGGGGAACCGTCGGACCGGGCCGGCCCGGCTGCCCTCCTTGGCCTTGCCCGGGCCCGGGCCGTACCGCCCCGGGAGGCCCTTGCGGGGATGCCTGCGGCCCACCCCTCAACTCGCCCCACGCACCGCCGGTTTCACGCTGCTCGGGATGCCCACCGCGGACCCGGGGCACGCCGTGAGCGGGAGTTCCGTCGGGGTAACGCGGTGTGCCACGAACCGGAGTCCCGTCGGGCAGCCGGGGAAACCCGTGCGCCGGAGTCCCGTCGGGCAACCGCGGAAAGCCGTGGGCAGGGGTGCCGTCCTGCGGCCTCGGAAAGCCGTAGGCGGGGGTGCCGTCCTGCATCCGCCCGCCCTGCGTTCGCCCGTCCTGCATCCGCGGAAATCCGTGTGCCGGAGTCCCGTCGGGAAGGCGCGGAAACCCGTACGCAGGCGTGCCGTCGGGCAGCCTCCCGGTGGGCGCTCCCCCACCGGCCGCTCCTCCCGCCGACGGGCCGCCGGAGAACCGCGGAGGTCCCCCCGTCGGCGCGCCACCCGCGAATCCCGAAGCCCCGCCCGGGCCTCGACCCGGTGCTCCGCCCGAAGGCATCCCGCCGCCCGACCGCGGAACTCCCTGCCCCTGTACGCCCTCAGGCCCTCGGGGTGCCCACCCCTTGGGCAGCCGGGGCACGCCCTGGGACGGCGTCCCGCCCCTCGGCGGCTGAGGAGTCTGCTGTTCGGCAGAGCCCCGTCGGCGCCCGGTCCGTTTCTTCTTCACCGGCTCAGGTTCCGACCGCGCAGCTGGAACCACGTGTATGTCAGCGGTGTCGCCCTTGGGGGCCGGCCCGCGGCGGCTGTGACGTCCCACGTCCCGCCTCAGCTCCTCGCGCTGGTAGGGCCGGTGTCGGCCAACTCGCCGGTGTCCGCGAGGAGTTCGCGGAAGGCCGTGGCCACGGTCTCCGGGTACTCCATCATCGCCACATGTCCCGCGTCAGGCAACGTCAGCAACCGCGAGTCGCGAAAGGCGCGTCCCGCGCGCTGGGCCATACGGTACGAGACGAGCTGGTCGCGCCCCCCGTAGACGAGGAGCGTCGGCGCGAGCACCCGCTCGGCCTGGCGCCACAGTCCGTGCTGGCCACCCAGTGTGTACGCGTTCACGATGCCGCGTGCCGAACGCGCCATGGCGTCCCAGAAGTAGGGGAGGGCGAGCCGCCGCTCCATCTCCTCGACCGCGTTGCGGAATCCCTCGGGCGTGACCATGCCGGGGTCGCCGTAACAGAGCGCCGTGACCCCCCGTACGCGCTGCTCGGCGGACCAGTCCTTGGTGAGCCTGGTGAACAGGCCCGCCACTCCGGGCAGGGCGAGCAGTGCCGTCGGCACGGCCGAGCGCTGCACCCGGATCTCCGGGAGCGCCGGCGAGACGAGGGTGAGGGTGCGGACGAGATCGGGCCGTACGGCCGCGACGCGCGTCGTGACGGCGCCGCCCAGCGAGTTCCCGAAGAGGTGCACGGGACCGCGCTCGGCCGCGTCGAGAAAGCGGATGACCGCGCGCGCGTGCCCGGTCACCGAGTAGTCGCCGTCGTCCGGCGGCGGCGAGTCGCCGAAGCCCGGCAGATCGACGGCCTCGCTGTCCACGAGGCCGTCCATGAGGGGCATCAGCGCCGACCAGTTCTGCGAGGAACCGCCCAGCCCGTGCACGTACAGCGCGGGCGGCAGTCCCTCCCGCACCGGCGGTCTCGACCGGACCGTCAGCGTGATCCCGGGGAGCCCGACCGTGCGCAGCCGCTCCCCCTCGGCCACCCTGACGGTCCCGACCTTCGGAGCGACTGAAGTGGCCAGTACGGACGGCAGTTCGGTCGAAGACATGCGGCAATGTTACGAGACGATCACGCGCTGGATCGTGTGTTCGCAGTCACAGGGTCCGGTGTCGCACGACGGGCGAACCGACGCCCGCCGCGGCGGCACCGCGGCGACCGAGGAGCAGTCGGACAACGACCGGTCGCCGTCCGAACCACGACCGAACCACGACCGGGCCACAGCCGGACGGCGGCCGAACGACGGCGCGATCGCATAGCGTCCCGATCTCGACTCTCATACGCTTCATAGACGAGGGCACTCGTTACTCGCACAAGAGCGCACTCGCACCCACTCGGGAAGAGGACACATGACTGTCGACCCCACCGACCCCGAGACCATCGAGGAATCCGACGACACCGAGATCGGTGTCGAGGCCCCCGAAGCCGACGCGGCCGAACAGCACGCGGACCTGGCGCCCCACCGCGACGAACCACTGACCGACGCGGACAAGGACAGCGCCGACGAGGCGGACCTCGCGGAACAGGCGAGGGTCGTCGAACTCGACGAGGACGACTACCGCTGAGCCGAGGTGAGGCGAACCGGGACGGCGTCGGAGAAGACACGACCGCCCGTTATGCCCCTTCATGAAGGGTTATGCAGGGTTATCACCGGCGTCCGGTCCGTGAAATTCTGCGCTCGCACCGCGCACACCACGGTTACCGAAAAGTACGATGGCCGCGCGGCGCTCACCGCAATGTGGACGATTTTGGGAGGCGGCGTGACAGCCATCGAGCAGACAGAGGCGGCACGCCCGCGGGGCACACGCCTGCCGCGCCGTGCCCGACGCAACCAGCTCCTCGGCGCTGCCCAGGAAGTGTTTGTCGCGCAGGGATATCACGCGGCCGCGATGGACGACATCGCCGAACGCGCGGGCGTCAGCAAGCCGGTGCTCTACCAGCACTTTCCCGGCAAACTCGACCTCTACCTCGCGCTGCTGGACCAGCACTGCGAGTCACTGCTGCAGGCCGTACAGGCCGCCCTGGCGTCCACCACGGACAACAAGCTGCGGGTGCGGGCGACCATGGACGCGTACTTCGCGTACGTGGAGGACGACGGCGGCGCGTTCCGCCTGGTCTTCGAGTCGGACCTGACGAACGAGCCGGCCGTGCGCGAGCGGGTCGACAAGGTCACGTTCGAGTGTGCGGAGGCGATCTGCGAGGTCATCGCGGAGGACACCGGACTGTCCAAGGCCGAGTCGATGCTGCTGGCCTCGGGTCTCGGCGGACTCGCCCAGGTGGTGGCCCGCTCCTGGCTGCACAGCGACCGCAGCGTGCCGCGCGACCAGGCGGTGCAGCTGCTGACCTCGCTGGCATGGCGGGGCATCGCCGGTTTCCCGCTGCACGGCAGCGAGCACCACTGACCGCGGGACACAGAGCACCACGAGGCCAGGGGCATCACCACTGATCACGGGAATCACCACGGGGGATCACCACCGACCGCCACTTTGTTCCCACCGGATGTTCGCTCCTGGCGTTCTCGGGCGGAGCATGTACGTCCCCTCACCGGGCTAATGTGTGCTGCGTACGGCGCGGACGAACGCGCACATCAGTGACCGTCGGAGGGACATAGCCGTGGAGGTCAAGATCGGCGTGCAGCACGCGCCCCGCGAGATCGTTCTGGAGAGCGGTCAGACCCCGGAAGAGGTCGAGCGCGCGGTGTCCGAGGCGCTGGCCGGCAAGTCGCAGCTGCTCAGCCTCGTGGACGACCACGGCCGCAAGGTCCTGGTTCCGGCGGACCGCCTCGCCTACGTGGAGCTCGGCGAGCCGACGACCCGCAAGGTGGGCTTCAGCGCGCTGTAAGGCGATGAGAAGGGGCTCGACGGCAGTTGCCGTCGAGCCCCTTTTCCATGCTCTCGCCCCTGGTGTCCGTGCTTCACGGATGGAGCACAACTCGCTCACAGAGGAGGATTGCATTCCGCAGGTCACGGGTATGACGGGCTACGACCGAAGTGCACACAGCCGTGCGGGAGGGACCCACTGATGTTCTTGGAAGCGCTCGGCTCCGCGATTCTCGGTCTGGCACTGGCCTGGGCTGCCGCGTATCGCCTGCCGCACCGCCTGCCCGCTCGCCGCCTCGTCCTCGGGACAGGCATCGCGGGAGGCCTCTTCGGCGCCTTCCTCACCCACACCGCCCTGGGATCGGTCGGCTTCCTGCCCGTGATGCTCGGCGCGGTGGCGGTCTCGGCGGCGTCCGTCTCCCTGCTCCTGCGCCCCGCGGGAAGACTGAGCCGCCACTCGGCAGCGGTGTGAACGACGACGACTGAGGCGCGCCCCTTCAGGGGAACCGGGGCCAAAAAAGCTAGGCGGCCAGCCCCAGCGCAGCCATCCGCTTGGTGTGCGCCTCGGTGATCCGCGAGAACATCCGCCCCACCTCGGCGAGGTCGAACCCGTCGGCCACCCCACCGACGAGCATCGTCGACAGGGCGTCCCGGTCGGCAACCACCCGCTGGGACTGCGACAACGCCTCGCCCATCAACCGCCGTGCCCACAGGGCGAGTCGACCGCCCACCCGCGGATCCGCGTCGATGGCGGCCCGCACCTTCTCGACGGCGAACGACGCGTGCCCGGTGTCGTCGAGCACGGCCAGTACGAGCCCGCGCGTATCGGAGTCGAGCCGGGCCGCGACCTCCCGGTAGAAGTCACTGGCGATGGAGTCGCCGACGTACGCCTTGACGAGGCCCTCCAGCCAGTCCGAGGGGGCCGTCTGCTTGTGGAAACCGTCGAGGGCGGCGACGAACGGCTCCATCGCCTGCGTCGGCTCCGCCCCGATCTCCGTGAGCCGGTCCCGCAGCTGCTCGAAGTGGTGGAACTCCGCCGACGCCATCTTCGCCAGCTCCGCCTTGTCCGCGAGCGTCGGCGCCAGCTTCGCGTCCTCCGCGAGGCGCTCGAACGCCGCCAGCTCCCCGTACGCCAGCGCTCCGATCAGGTCCACGACCGCGGCTCGGTACTGGGGGTCGACGGAGGCCTTGGCCCAGTCCTGGGCGGCGACTCCGGTGTGAGCGGCAGATGCGTCGGAAGCGTTGTCAGGCGTCGTCATGAAGCGCACAATAGCCCGCCCACCGTACGACGGAAGGCCCTGGTCAATCAGTGTGACGACGACTACGTGACCAAATCGGCCATCGCATATGCGCGATTCCGGGGTATGGTGGTAATGCGCTCGCTGGGTTGATCTACGTAACTCGACGGGCCGCACGAATGAGGATGCCCGGTCGGTGGCCCGATCGGCTCCGACCAGACAGCCCTCCTCGTCGGTACGGCACATTGCGTACGACACCCGGAGGGAACCCTCAGCGGTACGAGAGCTCGAGCGTCGGCAGTGGTCCCATGCCACCCGGCCCGCTGGTCAAGAGCGGCCGACGTCCCCGGCACGGTCCCGACACGACCCCCGCGCTCGCCTCGCACCGCGTACACAGAAGAGGCAGCACCCTGACTACTTTCCGAGACCTCGGGATCCTTCCCGAGACTGCCGAGGCCCTTGAGGCGGTCGGCATCACGAGTCCCTTCCCCATCCAGGAGATGACGCTCCCCGTTGCCCTGACCGGCACCGACGTCATCGGCCAGGCCAAGACCGGCACCGGCAAGACACTGGGCTTCGGTCTTCCCCTCCTTGAGCGCGTGACCGTTCCCGCGGACGTCGAGGCGGGCCGGGCCAAGCCCGAGCAGCTCACCGACGCCCCGCAGGCCCTCGTCGTCGTCCCGACGCGCGAGCTGTGCACGCAGGTCACGAACGACCTGCTGACGGCCGGCAAGGTCCGTAACGTACGCGTTCTGGCCATCTACGGCGGCCGGGCGTACGAGCCTCAGGTCGAGGCCCTCAAGAAGGGCGTCGACGTGATCGTCGGCACCCCGGGCCGACTGCTGGACCTCGCGGGCCAGCGGAAGCTCGACCTCAAGCACATCAAGTCCCTCGTCCTCGACGAGGCCGACGAGATGCTCGACCTGGGCTTCCTGCCCGACGTCGAGAAGATCATCAACATGCTGCCGGCCCGCCGTCAGACGATGCTGTTCTCGGCGACCATGCCGGGCGCGGTCATCGGTCTCGCGCGCCGCTACATGTCGCAGCCAACGCACATCCGCGCCACGGCGCCGGACGACGAGGGCCAGACGGTCCGCAACACCAAGCAGTTCGTCTACCGCGCGCACAACATGGACAAGCCGGAGATGGTCTCGCGGATACTGCAGGCCGACGGCCGCGGTCTCGTGATGGTCTTCTGCCGCACCAAGCGGACGGCGGCGGACCTCGCCGACCAGCTGCAGCAGCGCGGCTTCGCCTCCGGCGCGGTCCACGGCGACCTCGGCCAGGGCGCCCGCGAGCAGGCGCTGCGCGCCTTCCGCAACGGCAAGGTGGACGTCCTCGTCTGCACCGACGTGGCCGCGCGCGGCATCGACGTCGAGGGCGTCACGCACGTCATCAACTACCAGTCCCCCGAGGACGAGAAGACGTACCTGCACCGCATCGGCCGTACGGGCCGCGCGGGTGCCAAGGGCATCGCGATCACCCTCGTCGACTGGGACGACATCCCGCGCTGGCAGCTCATCAACAAGGCGCTGGACCTCGGTCTGAGCGACCCGCCGGAGACGTACTCCACGTCCCCGCGGCTCTACGAGGAGCTGAGCATCCCGGCGGGCACCAAGGGCGTCCTGCCGCGTGCCGAGCGCACCCGCGCCGGCCTCTCCGCCGAGGTGGTCGAGGACCTCGGCGAGACCGGCGGGCGTGGCCCGCGCGGCCGAGGTGGCCGTTCCGGCGCCCCGGCGTCGGCCTCGGCTCCGGTCGCCGAGCGCGACCGCGAGCGTCCGGCCCGTACGCCGCGTCGCCGTCGCCGCACCCGTAACGGCACGCCGCTCGACGGCACGGAGCAGCAGACCACGCAGCAGACCACCCCGGAGACCACGGAGTCGGCGCCGGCCGCCGCGGCCACGGAGCCGCGCACGCCGCGTCGCCGTCGTCGTACGCGTTCCGGTGGCGCGTCGGAGGCGGCCGAGACGGCCGTCGCCACGGCCGAGGGCACGGTGGCGGAGGCCGCCGAGCCGATCGCGTCGGCCGAGCCGGTCGCCGCGGAGCCCAGGTCGCGTCGCCGCCGTTCGCGCCGGACCGCGGAGGCCGCTCAGCCCGAGGCCGCCGCCGTCGTCGAGGAGGCCCCCACGGCTCCCGTGGCCCCCGTCGCCGAGGCGGTCGAGGTGTCCGAGCCGGCGTCCGAGACCAGGCCGCGCCGCCGGACCCGCAAGTCCGCCACGGCCACCGCGCCTGCTGAGACCGCGGTGGACACCGCCGAGGGCACGGTCGTCGAGACGGCGGAGGCCGTCGAGACGAAGCCGCGTCGCCGTACGCGTAAGACCGCCCAGGCCCCCGAGGTCGTGGTGGAAGCCGCTGTCGAGCCGGTGGAGGCCGTCGAGGCCAAGCCGCGCCGCACCCGCAAGGCGACGACCACGGCAGCCGCGGAGGCCGCCCTGGACACCGCCGAGGCCGCGGAGGTCAAGCCGCGCCGCCGTACTCGTAAGGCCGCCGCGTCCGACGAGGTCGCCGCAGCGGTCGAGGCCGTCGAAGCCGCCATCCCGGCCCAGGTGGCCGAGGAGGCCGAGGCCGAGGCCAAGCCGCGTCGCCGCACCCGTAAGGCCGTCACGGCCGCCACGGTCGCGGAGACCGCTCCGGTGGACGAGGCGCCCGTCGCGGAGGCCACGCCGCGTCGGCGTACGCGCAAGGCCGCCGAGGTCGCGGTGGACACCGCCGAGGGCACGACGGTCGAGGCACCGGCGGCCACGGCGACGAAGCCGCGCCGCACCCGCAAGACCGCGGCAGCCGCTGAGGCCGCCGTGGACACCGCGGAGGCGACCGAGGCTGCCGAGACGAAGCCCCGCCGCCGCGCCCGCAAGGTCGCGGTCGCCGAGGCCGACATCCCGGCCCAGGCCACCGAGGCCGCCTCGACCGAGACCCCGGTCAAGGCGCGCCGCACCCGCAAGACGGCGGCCACGGCCACCGTCACGGACGCTGTCGCGGCCGAGGCCGCCCCCGAGGCCAAGCCCCGCCGCCGTGCGCGGAAGACGGCAGCAGCCGCCGCCGAGCCGACGGAGAGCTGACGCTCACACCTGACGGCCCGGTCCCGCTTCGGCGGGGCCGGGCCGTCGGCGTTTCCACGCGTGGGCGGGGGCCGTCGTCGGTGTGCCCGTGCACGGTCGGGGGCCGTCGTCGGCGTTCCCGCGCACGGTCGGGGGCCGTCGTCGGCGTTCCCGCGCACGGTCGGGGGCCGTCGTCGGCGTTCCCGCGCACAGTCGGGGGCCGTCGTCGGCGTTCCCGCGCACAGTCGCGGGCCATCGTCGGCCCCCACAGTCACGGGCCCGTCGCCAGCGCTCCCACGCGCGATCCCGGGCGCGTCGTCGGCGTGCCCGTGCGCAGTCACGGGCTCATCGTCGGTACCCCCATGCACAGTCAAGGGCCCCCACGATCACGGGCTCGCCACCGGCGCCCCCGCGCACAACCGCAGGCCCATCGCAGGCACCCCGCACACGATCGCGAGCTCGTCGTCGGCGCCCCCGCACACGATCGCGAGCCCATCGTCTGCACCCCCACTCACAATCGCGGACCCATCTCCGACACCCCGCTCACGCAATCGCGAGCCCACCGCCGGCACCCCCGCCCACGGTCAAGGGCCCATGAGACCGGCCCGGCGTCCCTCGGCCGACGCCCGGCGTGCCGCCCGGCATGCCGTCCGAAAGGTTCCCCGGATAGCCTCCTCCTCATGAGCAGGCCCGCCACCTTCGTCCCGCCCCCCGGAGCCCGCGCGTATCGGCTCGTCACCGCGCGCGGGGAGTTCGCCGTGATCGAGGCGGGCAGCCCTGAGAAGGGCACCGCGCTCCTGCTGCCGGGGTTCACCGGCAGCAAGGAGGACTTCATCTCGCTGCACGAACCGCTGGCCGCGGCCGGGTACCGGACCGTCGCCGTGGACGGGCGGGGCCAGTACGAGACGCCGGGCCCGACGGACGACGAAACGCCTTACGCGCAGGCCGAGTTGGCGCAGGACGTCCTCGCCCAGATCGACGCCCTGACCGGCGGTCCGGCCCAGGGTCCGGCCCGCGCCCCGGCCGACGGCCCGCAGGCGCGCGTCCACCTCGTGGGCCACTCCTTCGGCGGACAGGTCGCCCGGGCAGCCGTGCTGCTGGATCCGTCCCGCTTCCGCTCGCTCACCCTGATGTCGTCGGGGCCCGCCGAGATCTCGCCCTCCCAGCAGCAGCGCGTGAAGCTCCTGCGGGACGCGCTCGCCGTGATGGACATGGGTCAGGTGTGGGAAGCAATCCAGGCCCTTGAGCCGCCGGAGGACGCCGCGGGTGACCTGGACGCCGGTCTGGAGGACCAGGACGACCTGAAGCGCCGCTGGCTCGGCAACAGCCCGGCCCAACTCATCGCCGCGGGGCGCCAGTTGTGCGAGGAGCCCGACCGGGTTGCCGAGCTGGCCGCCGTCGGGCTGCCCGTCCACGTCCTGTCCGGCGAACGCGACGACACGTGGCCCGTGCCACTCCTCGACGACATGGCCGTACGCCTCGACGCGCACCGCACGATCGTCCCCGGGGCCGAGCACTCGCCGAACTCGGACCGGCCTCGGGAGACGGCCGAGGCGCTCGGCGCGTTCTGGGACCGGGTGGGCTGACGCTCTGCCGGCGGGTTCTATGGCTGCGGGCCGTTCGTGGCTCGGTGCGCAGTTCCCCGCGCCCCTGAAGGGGCGCCCCCAGCTCGGCCCCAGTCCGGCCGGAAACAGCGGACGCGCGGGCTAGTACTGCCCCTGCAAGTGCTCCCAGAACCCGTCCCGCAGCGACCTTCGCAGGTCCGCCTGCCCCCGCAGCGAGTACTGCAGCAGCCCCTCCGCCTCCACGAGCAGATCCTGGTCGACAGGGCCGGGCAGGTACGGATGCCCGGGCAGCAGCTCCGCGAGCGCCTCGCGCCCGCGCGCGGCCAGCCACTTCGCGGCGATCTGCGCGCCCACGAACCGCACGTCCTCGCGCGTGGGCCGGCCCGCCGCCGACGTGTCGTACGAGGCGGAGGTCCGCCGGGCGACGTACGGCTTGAAGAACTCCAGGTCGAACGTGCGCTGGCTGTCGACCTCCCAGAGCAGCGGCTCCGCCTGGTTGCGCCCCTCCGGCGCCTCGATGCCCCACAGGTGCACGCGGGCCCCGTACCCCTGCGCCGCCTCGACCGCCGAGACCAGGTCCTCGTCGCCGCCGATGAGCGCCGCGTCGCTGATGGCGCGGTGCCGGGCCAGCGACTCCAGATCCGTACGGATCAGGGAGTCGACGCCCTTCTGCTGGTTGTTGGCGTTGAGGTTGCCGAGGCGGACCTTCACGTCGGGCAGCTCGGCGATGGACTGCTGCTCCGCGGTGTGGATGCGGCGCCGCGCCCCGTCGTACCAGTAGACGCGCAGCAGCCTGCTGTCCGCGAAAATCGTGCGCGCCCGGTCGATGAGCGCCTCGATGAGTCCCTCGGCGTCCAGATCGAAGGCCCGGCGGTCCTCCGTCCCGGCGACGAGCCGGCCCGCGGCAGCGTAGAGATACCCCGCGTCGACGAAGATCGCATGAGTCGACGGCGTCTTCGCCACCTCGGCGAGCATGCGCTGGAGCAGCTCGTTCGTGCGGTCGATATGCGCACCGAGCACCGCTGGATCGAGGTCGTCATTCATATGCGCCTCATTGTCGCAGGCGGTCACGGGACGAACACAACCGGTCCGGAAATCGACCTCGAAGCCGGCCTGGACACCGGTCGGATACCAGTCAGTAGTTAGCCGTTCGAAAAATTTCTTTAGCGTAGGGAATGTTTGTAACACGCATGCCGTTGGATCCCTATGTAACCAAGTAGTTCTCCTCAGGAGGATGACCAGACGAAGGGAGAAGCCTGTGCGCTTCGAAATCATGCGCCTTGACGACGTCGACGGAACCCCCGTGGACAGCACCGTCGTGGACGCCGCCTCCGTCAACAGGATCGTTCAGCAGGCAGCAGCCATCGGGCAGCGCCTCTGGATCCGCCCGGCCAACACCTCGGCCTCATAACACCGGACGCTCGACAGACCACGACCGACAGACACACTGACGGACAGACAGACGCACTGACTGACGGACAGACTTCAGAACCCCCGTACGGCACCGAAGCCGTACGGGGGTTCTGCGTTCGGCGCCGCGGAGAGCGCGCGCACGAGGACCTTCAGCTGCTCTGAATGACCTGCGTGACGCCGTTGATGATCTGCTGCACGGCGATCGCGGAGAGCATCATGCCCGCGAGCCGCGTCACCAGCACGACACCGCCGTCCTTGATGACCCGGATGATCAGCAGCGAGTACCGCATCACCACCCACAGCACGACATGGATGGCGACGATCGCGGCCCACACCGACACCTGCGACGCCACACCGTCCGCCTTCTGCACGGCCAGGATGACGGACACGATCGCGCCCGGCCCGGCGAGCAGCGGCATGCCCAGCGGTACGAGGGCGACGTTGACGTCCTTCGTCTGCTTGGGCTCGTCCGTCTTGCCCGTGAGCAGGTCGAGCGCGATGAGCAGGAGCAGCAGCCCGCCCGCGATCGTCAGCGCGGGGACGGACACATGCAGGTAGTTGAGGATCTGGTGCCCCAGCAGCCCGAAGACGGCGATGACTCCGCCGGCCACGCAGACGGCCTGGAACGCCATCCGCTTCTGCACCTTGGCCGGCCGTCCGGCCGTCAGCGCGAGGAAGATCGGGGTGATCCCGGGGGGATCCATGATGACGAAGAGAGTGAGGAAGAGAGAGCCGAAGACGGCGAGGTCGAACACGGTGAGCCTTGCGAGAAGAGGGACGAGACGGAGAACGGGACACAGGACGAGGGAGGGGCAGCAGACAGCACGGAAGGGGTTGGCGCGGCTCGGAAGGGTTCAGCGCGGTCCGGAGCGCGGCGCTTTCAAAGCGACCCGAGCGGAAACCGGGCGGGACCGCTCACCACCTACCGCTCACCACCTACCGCTGACCTCCCACCGCCGACCACCTACCGCGCGGCGCCCCCGCCGGCCCCCGGCACGGGAAACGCGCCGGTGGCCCGACGGGTGATCTCCCCGTAGATCTCGGGATCCGTCGTGAACTCGCCGAGCACACACGTCTTCCGGCTGCCGTGGTAGTCGCTGGACCCGGTCGGCAGCAGCCCCAACTCGCCCGCGAGGCCTCGCAGTCGGTCCCGGGTGGCCGGTTCGTGGTCCATGTGGTCGACCTCGATGCCGTCGAGCCCGGCAGCGGCGAGCTCCGCGATCGCGGACTCCGGCACGGTCTGCCCGCGCTTGGAGGCGGCGGGATGCGCGAAGACGGTCACCCCGCCCGCGGCTTTGACGAGCCGGATCATCTCGAAGGGGTCCGACTCGTGCTTCTCGACATAGGCGCGCCCGCCGTCGGCGAGCCAATCGGTCGTGAACGCTTCGGAGACACTGCCCACGAGGCCCAGCTCGACCAGCGCGGTGGCGATGTGCGGCCGGCCCACGGAGCCGCCGGCCGCGATCCGCTCCACCTGCTCCCACGTCACCGGCACGCCCAGTTCCTGGAGGTTGCCGACCATCGCCCGGGCCCGCGGCACCCGGTCGTCGCGTACGAGCTCGCGCTCGCGCAGCAACTCGGGCTCCTCGGGATCGAAGAGGTACGCCAGCATGTGCAGGCCCACCCCGTCGAGACGGCAGGAGAGCTCGGCCCCGGTCACCAGCGTCAGCCCGGCGGGCAGGGCCGCGACGGCCTCCGCGTACCCGCGCGTGGTGTCGTGGTCGGTCAGCGCGACGACGTCGAGCCCGGCGGCAGCGGCGTTGCGCACCAGCTCGGCGGGGGTGTCCGTACCGTCGGACGCCGTGGAGTGGCAGTGCAGATCGATGCGCACGACACGAACTCCAGACACGAACGGAACAAGACGGACCGCTCAAGGATAACGGCCCCAGGACCGCCTCCTGTCACACCCAAAGCGCGGGATCACCCCCTACATGCTTTTAGGGGCGTGGGGCCGTATCAATTTGCGGCTCCGCCGCGTGGGCGCACCCAGCCACACCCAACCCGCACCCGGCAGACCACCGGCACCCCACCCCCGTGGCCGCCCGAAGAACCTACGGTTCCAGAATCCGCGGCGACAGCGCCCCGCAGGGCAACAGATCCACTTCCGCCCCCGCATCGCGCAGATCCGTGAGCACCAGCTCGTCGTACATCAGCAACCCCGACTGCTCGGGCCACACGACGGCCCAGAGCCACAACCCCCGCGCCTCCCCCGCGAAGACGGCCCGGTCGTCGGGCGTCCCGGCGACGTGCCACAACGGAGTCGGCCGCCCCGCGGCGAGCAGCTTCGCCTGGGCGGGTTTCTCGACGCTCATGTACGGCCCCGGATCGGGCCCGTCGATCCCCGCGTACCGCGCGCCGAGCCCGACACCGAGCTCCTCGGCGATGAGAACCAGCTCCCCTATGCCACCGAGCGGCCCCGGTCCGGAGCAGGCCACGGCCGTGGCGCGACCGCCACTACGGTCGTCACCGGCGAACGCGGCGCCCGTGAAGAGCCAGCCGACGGGCAGCGGCCACGGCATCCACACCGGTACGCGCGCACGGTGCACGACCACGCCGAGGGCTTCGACGCTGGGCGGGATCACAGGCTGCAGCGGATGCACGATGCCGTGCACATCGCACTGCCAGGAGTCGGCAAAGAGGCCGGGAGCCCTGACCCGGCCACCACACTTCGGGCAACTGGGTTCGCCCCTCATAAGGCCCAACGGTCCTCCCCGTATTTGGTTGAGTCAAGGACGATCACCCGTCCGGCGTGCGCCTGTCACCTTCCCCTCACCTCGGGTCACCTCGGATCACCATCCAAAAATTACATGTAGCTTGCATTTATTAGTCGAGCTAACTTATTATGTGCATACGCCAACGATCCCCATGCGAGGAGTGAAGGAGCCGGCATGAACAGCGGTACGGCAGAGCACACAGGAGGTCCCACCGAAGGGGACACGTTCGACGCGGGGGCCGGGGGCCTCCTGCGTCAGCCGAAGGCGGTCTGGGCGACCGCCGGGGCATCCGTCGTCGCCTTCATGGGCATCGGGCTCGTCGACCCGATCCTGCCCTCCATCGCCAAGGGCTTGGACGCCACCGCCGGCCAGGTCTCACTCCTCTTCACCTCGTACTTCCTGATCACGGCCGTCGCGATGCTGGTCACGGGCTTCGTCTCCAGCCGTATCGGAGGACGCAGGACCCTGCTCCTCGGCCTCGCCCTGGTCGTGGTCTTCGCGGGCCTGTCCGGCACCTCCGGTTCGGTCGGCGAACTCGTCGGATTCCGCGCAGGCTGGGGGCTCGGCAACGCGCTGTTCGTCTCGACGGCCCTCGCCGTCATCGTCGGCGCCGCGGCCGGCGGCAGCGCCGCGGCGATCCTGCTGTACGAGTCCGCCCTGGGCCTCGGCATGGCCTGCGGGCCCCTGCTGGGCGCGCTGCTCGGGGACGCCAGCTGGCGCTACCCCTTCTTCGGCACCGCGGTCCTGATGGCGATCGGGTTCCTGTGCATCACGGCGTTCCTCAAGGAACAGCCGAAGCCCGCGCGCAGGACGGGCCTGCTCGACCCGATCAAGGCGCTCGGCCACGGCGGGCTCGCGTCTGCGGCGGCCTCAGCGTTCTTCTACAACTACACGTTCTTCACCGTGCTGGCCTTCACGCCGTTCGTGCTGAACATGAGCCCGTACAAGTCCGGCGCGGTCTTCTTCGCCTGGGGGCTGCTGCTCGCCGTGTTCTCGGTGCTCGTGGCACCGCGTCTGCAGGCACGGTTCGGGTCGCTGAAGGTACTCGGCGGTTCACTGGTGCTGCTCGCGGCCGACGTGCTCGTCCTCGGCTACGGCAGCCACACCACGGCCGTCGTCTGCACGATCCTCTCGGGCGCCTTCATCGGCGTGAACAACACCGTCTACACGGAGCTCGCGCTCGGTGTCTCGGACGCCCCGCGCCCGGTGGCGAGCGCCGGCTACAACTTCGTCCGCTGGTTCGCGGCTGCCGCCGCCCCCTTCTTCGCGCCGAGGATCGAGGGGTGGACCGACATCCACATCCCGTTCGTGGTCGCGGCGGTCACCGCGGTGCTGGGTGCGGTCGTCGTCCTCGTACGCCGGAAGTCCCTCACCCACGACGCCGAGGAACTGGAGACCCGGCACGCGGCCGAGGACAGTGTGGCCGTGTTTGCCAACTGACGGATTTCGGCCACGGGTTGGTGACGTTACTCACCCCGGGCCGCCCGGATCAGTCCAGCGGGACGGACGTGCGTGAGGGATCGCGCAGGTCCGTTCCGCTCGTCAGCCAGCGCTCCTGGAGAGCCCCCGCGCCGTGCACCCGCTTCCACGCGGCCTCGTTCGGCGTCATGGGCAGCAGCGGCAGGAAACGTACGGGGTCGAGGGGTGCGTCGAGCTCCAGGTCCTCGATCAGGCCGCCCGCCTCGGCGACCAGTACGGAGGTGAAGGGGGCGCCCGGCCACAGCGGCTCGCCCACGTCGAGCGAGGCGCCCGGGGCCACGACCAGGCCCTCGACCTGCGGGGACGCGGCCAGTACGGCGAGCGGGCGGAGCACCTTGTCGGTGTCGGCGGAGCCGGCCCGTACAGAGAGGACCAACTCGGCGCGCGGGCCCGCGACCGGATCGGCGACGACCGCCGTGGGGTCGGCCATCGGCTGGGCGGACATGCCGAGCGTGGCGTAGCGGACGATCCCCTTGTCCGTTCCTCCGCCGTTTCCGTCGCTGAAGCGGAGTACCTCGATGCGGTCCGTGCCGAGGAAGGTCACCGCGGCGCGCGCGTCCGGTTCGCCCAGCGCGGTACGCAACCGGGCCTCGACCAGAGGAAGAACATCAGCCATGCGCCGAGCATAGAACTCGTCAGTGACGGGCAAAGCGACGGCTTGACACTTCAGTCGGCTGATAGTCTTGGCCGCTGGTCGGGGCAGCACGCAGAAGCGTCGCTCTCGAGTCCCGACCCAAGTCTCGACAGTCTCGACGCATGAGACTCCCCTACGGGGGATGGACCTCCCCTACGGGGGACCGGCCGGAGGAGGTGGGGCTCCATGGATCGAAGTCGACCGTGCAGTACCACCCGCTCTTCCGGCTGCTGAGTCCCTCTCAGCTCCAGAGCTCACGCTCTACTGGCTGCCACCTCTCGCACTCGCGTCCTGGCCTCCGGTGCACAACGGAAGAGCACTTCGTTTTTCCTGATCTGTCTGAATTTTTCTGATCTGTATCAGTAGCGAAGCTGCCACCGCGACGGTGCGGTGCTCCCCGCTTTGTGGACGTGCCAAACATCCGCACTCAGGACGTCCCCATTCCGGGCAGTCTCAACCGTTGCCGGCGGCTCTCGTTCCGCGAAGGAGCCAGCCATGTCGATGATTCGTGACCTGCGTGCCGCGGTCCGTCCCTCGCTGCGCAAGGACGGCGGCGCGTACGACACCACCCGCGCGGCCGGGGCCAGTTCGGCCGTCGTGGACTGTGCGGTCTACCGCGACGGCGTCCGCCTCCCGTCCGACGACGGCCTCACCCCGCGTGCGGCGATCCGTCAGGCGCGGCGGGACGGCGGGTTCGCCTGGATCGGCCTGCACGAGCCGACCGAGGCCGAATTCGCCGGTGTGGCCGCCGAGTTCGGGCTGCACCCGCTGGCCGTCGAGGACGCCGTCCACGCCCACCAGCGGCCCAAGCTGGAGCGGTACGACGACACGCTGTTCGCCGTCTTCAAGACCATCCACTACGTCGAGCACGACGAGCTCACCGCCACCAGCGAGGTCGTCGAGACCGGTGAGGTGATGTGCTTCACCGGACGGGACTTCTTCATCACCGTCCGGCACGGCGGCCAGGGCTCGCTGCGGGCGCTGCGGCACCGGCTGCAGGACGACCCCGAGCTGCTCACCAAAGGCCCCTCGGCCGTGCTGCACGCCATCGCCGACCACGTCGTCGACGGGTACGTGGCCGTCGCGGACGCTCTCCAGGACGACGTCGACGAGGTCGAGACCGAGGTGTTCTCGCCCGGGCCCCGGGGCGGGGTGTCGCGCGGTGTGGACTCGGCGCGGATCTACCAGCTCAAGCGTGAGGTGCTGGAGTTCAAGCGTGCGGTGTCGCCGCTGATGCGGCCCATGCAGCTGCTGAGCGAGCGGCCGATGCGGCTGGTCGACCCCGACATCCAGAAGTACTTCCGCGATGTCGCCGACCATCTCGCGCGGGTCCAGGAGCAGGTCGTGGGCTTCGACGAGCTGCTCAACTCGATCCTCCAGGCCAACCTCGCGCAGGCCTCCGTCGCGCAGAACGAGGACATGCGCAAGATCACGTCCTGGGCGGCGATCATCGCCGTGCCGACGATGGTGTGCGGGGTGTACGGCATGAACTTCGACCACATGCCGGAGCTGCACTGGAAGTACGGCTACCCGGTGATCATGGGTATCACCGTGGTGCTCTGCCTGGGCATCCACCGGACCCTGAAGCGCAACGGCTGGCTCTGACCTGCCCCGAGGGGCCCGGCACTAGGCTGGCCCGCATGACGGATCAGCTGCTCGACCAGGCCCTCGTCGAGGAGGCCACGAAGAAGTCCGGGCTCGTCTGGGTACGGGGGATTCCCGCCCAGGGCCCCGTCCAGGGGGACGGGTCGTCGGACGGTGCGTCCTCCCAGGCGCTGTGGCACGTCTGGCACGACGGGGCGGTGTGCCTGGTCGGGGACGGGCCCGGTGAGCAGCCGCTGCCCGGGCTCGTGGACGGGGGCGAGGCCGTCGTCACCGTCCGCAGCAAGGACAAGGGCGGTCGTCTTGTCTCCTGGTCCGCGAAGGTGGTGGAGCTCGCTCCCGGGTCCGAGGAGTGGGACGCGGCCGTCGGCGAGCTGAAGGGCAAGCGGCTGAACGCGCCCGACGGCGAGGCCATGACCGGGCGGTGGGCCCGGGAGTGCCGGGTGGTTCGGCTCGCGCCGACGGGGGCGACTGCGTCGCTGCCGGAGGGGTCGCTTGCCGCGCCGCCGTTGCCTACGTCTGCGACTACGCGTCTGCCGATTCCGGCGGGGTTGCCGCGGCTGCTCTTCAAAAGGCGCAAGCGCGGCTGAGCTCTCCGCGGGGAGGCGGGGTACGGCGGGCCGTGTGTTTCGGGTGCGGGTGAGTCGGGGCGGGGGTGCGCGGTTCCTCGCGCCCCTAAATAGCGGGGCCGGGCTTTTTAGGGGCGCGCTCAACAACGACTCACCCGCACTTGTACGCACCGGCCTCAGCCACCCCCTCCAGGGCGTGGGGAACCGCGCACCCAGCCACGACGTACCCGCAGCCGACGCACAAGCCCGCACCACCACCCCTCAGGGGCGCGGGGAACCGCGCACTCAGCCCTGACTCACCCGTGCGGCACTCACCGGCCTCAGCCACCCTCCAGGGGCGCGGGGAACTGCGCGACAAGCCCCCGCGCACCCGCAAGCCGACACACGACCCCGCAACCCCCCTCAGGAAGACGGCAGTTGCTGCCCGTAGTCCACCGTGGCGTCCTTGTCCGGGGCCTTCAGGGCGAAACCCTTGCCCCAGTCGGTCAAGCGGAGCGTCCCCGCTCCGCCGGCGCGGACGAGGAGGAGGGGGTAGGGCTTGCCCTCCAGGGAGACGTCCAGTTCGCCGCCGGAGCCCTTGTCGCCGGTGATGCGGATCGTGCGGAGCCCGCGCTGCTCATGGTGGCCTTCGGTGGCGAGCTCGCCCTGGAGGGTGAGGAGGCCGTCGAGGAGGACGTCCTTGTCGGTGAAGACACTGAGCTGCTTGTAGGCGGGATCACCCTTGGGGACCTTCACGTACTTGCCCTCGAGCTTGCCCGCGGCCGTCGCGTCGGACGTACCGTCGTCGCTCTTGCCGTCCTGGTGGTCCCAGAAGTCCGCGTCGGCCTTGATGAAGAGGTGCTCGTCGACCCGCAGCAGCTGGAACGTCACGCCCTTCGAAGTGACCGAGCCGGTCCCGCCGTCACCCTTCAGCTGCATGTCCAGCTTGTAGGTGCGCTTGCCGCTGATCACGGCACCGGACAGCCGTACCGTCTCCGCCGCCCGGGCGGCCGACTGCGTTCTGCTCTGGATCTTGGCCGGGGGCAGTTTCCCGACCCCGTTCGTACCCGCGTCCGGGTCGTCACCGCCGCACCCCGTCACCCCTGTCCCCGTCACGACCAGCGCACACACGGCGCTCGCCAACGCGGCCCTACGGGTACGTCCCTGGGGAATCGCAGTCACAGGTGGCGCTGCCTCTCATACGGGTGACCTCAACGGCGTACCGCAGCGTACCGGGGCCCCCTACGCCACTCGGAGTCAGTCCGTCCGCACCGCTCACCAGGGCGTATCCGACCGGGACGGGCTAGCCTGAAGCCCACCCGAGCGGACATGACACATCAAAACGCCCGTAGTGGAGCCCGTACGGAGAAGGAGGCGCGGGCATGGCGGCAGGCGCCCCCAGGATCTTCGTCTCACACCTCTCCGGCATCGCCGTCTTCGACCCGAACGGCGACCAGGTGGGCCGGGTGCGCGACCTGGTCGCCATGCTGCGCGTCGGGCGGAAGCCCCCTCGGCTGCTCGGCCTCGTCGTCGAACTGTCCACCCGCCGCCGCATCTTCCTGCCCATGACCCGCGTGACCGGCATCGAGTCCGGTCAGGTCATCACCACCGGCGTCCTCAACGTCCGCCGCTTCGAGCAGCGGCCCACCGAGCGGCTGGTCATCGGGGAACTGCTCGACCGGCGGGTCACGCTCGTCGAGACGGACGAGGAGGTCACCGTCCTCGACATCTCCATCCAGCAGTTGCCCGCCCGTCGGGACTGGGAGATCGACCGGGTCTTCGTACGGAAGGGGCGGGCCGGCAGCACGTTCCGGCGGGCCAAGGGGGAGACGCTGACCGTGGAGTGGTCGTCCGTCACCGGGTTCTCGCTGGAGGAGGACGGGCAGGGCGCCGAGAGCCTCCTCGCCACCTTCGAGCAGCTGCGCCCCGCCGACCTCGCGAACGTGCTGCACCATCTGTCGCCCAAGCGGCGCGCGGAGGTCGCGGCGGCCCTGGACGACGACCGGCTCGCGGACGTCCTGGAGGAGCTCCCCGAGGACGACCAGATCGAGATCCTCGGCAAGCTCAAGGAGGAGCGGGCCGCCGACGTCCTGGAGGCGATGGACCCCGACGACGCGGCCGACCTGCTCGGCGAGCTGCCGGAGGAGGACAAGGAGCGTCTGCTCGCGCTGATGCGGCCGGACGACGCGGCGGACGTACGGCGGCTGATGGCGTACGAGGAGCGCACGGCGGGCGGGCTGATGACGACCGAGCCGATCGTGCTGCGTCCCGACGCGACCGTCGCGGACGCACTCGCGCGGGTGCGCAACCCGGACCTCTCCCCCGCACTGGCCGCCCAGGTGTACGTGTGCCGCCCGCCGGACGAGACACCGACCGGCAAGTACCTGGGCACGGTCCACTTCCAGCGGCTGCTGCGCGATCCGCCGTACACGCTCGTCGGCTCGATGATCGACGACGATCTGCAGCCGCTGGACCCCGAGGCCGTACTGCCCGTCGTGGCGGGCTTCTTCGCGGCGTACGACATGGTCGCGGCGCCCGTCGTGGACGAGAGCGGCTCGCTGCTGGGCGCGGTCACCGTGGACGACGTACTCGACCACATGCTGCCCGAGGACTGGCGCGAGACGGAGTTCCACCTGGACGGGGAGACACCGCCGGAGACGGCCGGTGAGGGGGCTTCTGATGGCTCCTGAGCGTGAGGCCGCCCGCGAACGGGCCGCCACCGGGGCGACCGCCGCCGGCCGGCCGCGCACCCGGCTCGACCAGCCGCAGCCGCCGCGGCGCCGGTTCCTGCCCGAGTACGACCCGGAGGCCTTCGGCCGGCTGTCCGAGCGGATCGCCCGTTTCCTCGGCACCGGGCGGTTCATCGTCTGGATGACCGTCGTCATCATCCTGTGGGTGGTGTGGAACGTGTCCGCGCCGCGTGACCTGCGCTTCGACAACTACCCGTTCATCTTCCTGACCCTGATGCTCTCGCTCCAGGCCTCGTACGCCGCCCCGCTGATCCTCCTCGCGCAGAACCGGCAGGACGACCGCGACAAGGTCAACCTCGAACAGGACCGCAAGCAGAACGAGCGGTCCATCGCGGACACCGAGTACCTGACGCGGGAGATCGCCGCACTGCGCGTGGGCCTCGGCGAGGTCGCCACCCGTGACTGGATCCGCTCGGAGCTGGAGGACCTGGTCAAGGAGCTGGACGAGCGGCGTCCCGGGGCGCGCGGCGACGCTCGTGTCGTATTCCCGGCAGAACACCCTCGGGGACGTGACGTAGACGACCGGTGACAGGCTTTCCGGGGCCGGTACGAAGCGCCGTACCATCGACCCATGGCTACGGAAGACGCGGTGCGTGAAGCACTGGCGACAGTGAACGACCCCGAGATCCATCGCCCGATCACCGAGCTCGGAATGGTCAAGTCGGTGGAGATCGGTGCGGACGGTGCTGTCGCGGTCACCGTCTACCTCACTGTCTCCGGCTGCCCGATGCGCGAGACCATCACGAAGAACGTCACGGACGCCGTCGCGGCGGTCGAGGGCGTCACCCACGTCGACGTGACGCTGGACGTGATGGGCGACGAACAGCGCAAGGAGCTGGCGTCCGCGCTGCGCGGCGGCCAGGGCGAACGGGAGGTCCCGTTCGCCAAGCCGGGTTCGCTGACGCGTGTGTACGCGGTCGCCTCCGGCAAGGGCGGCGTCGGCAAGTCGTCCGTGACGGTCAACCTCGCGGCGGCGATGGCCGCGGACGGCCTCAAGGTCGGTGTCGTGGACGCCGACATCTACGGCCACTCCGTGCCCCGCATGCTGGGCGCTGACGGCCACCCGACCCAGGTCGAGAACATGATCATGCCGCCGTCGGCGAACGGCGTGAAGGTCATCTCGATCGGCATGTTCACCCCCGGCAACGCGCCCGTCGTGTGGCGCGGCCCGATGCTCCACCGCGCCCTCCAGCAGTTCCTCGCGGACGTCTACTGGGGCGACCTGGACGTGCTGCTCCTGGACCTCCCGCCGGGTACGGGCGACATCGCGATCTCGGTCGCGCAGCTCGTCCCGAACGCGGAGATCCTGGTCGTGACGACGCCTCAGCAGGCCGCCGCAGAGGTCGCCGAGCGGGCCGGCTCGATCGCCGTCCAGACCCACCAGAAGATCGTGGGCGTCGTCGAGAACATGTCGGGCATGCCGTGCCCGCACTGCGACGAGATGGTCGACATCTTCGGCACGGGCGGCGGCCAGTCGGTCGCCGACGGCCTGACCCGCACCACCGGCGCCACCGTCCCGGTCCTCGGCTCCATCCCCATCGACCTCCGCCTGCGCGAGGGCGGCGACGAGGGCAAGCCGGTCGTCCTGACGGACCCCGACTCCCCCGCCGGCTCTGCCCTGCGAGCGATCGCGGGCAAGCTGGGTGGCCGCCAGCGGGGCCTGTCGGGCATGTCCCTGGGAATCACTCCCCGGAACAAGTTCTAGAACGTCACGTTCGGCACCGCGGCGGCTGCGTGTCGGGCGGCTGAGGGTGGTCTGTGGCTGGTCGCGAGCTTCCCCGCGCCCCTTAAAAGGGGGCCCGTCCCTTTCAGGGGCGCGAGGAACCGCGCACTCGGCCACGACCAACCCGCACCTGTACCCACCGGCCCGCAACCGACGAACGACACCGAGGAGGGCACCGTCAACAGACGGTGCCCTCCTCGCTCGGCCCGCCGCCTAGGCGTACGTGGCGATGTCCTTGATCACGGCGAAGCCCAACCCGTACGCGCTCATCCCACGCCCGTACGCCCCCAGGTGGACCCCCTCCTGCGTGGACCCTGCGAGAACCCACCCGAACTCGGACTCGCGGTAGTGGAACGGCGTCGGAACGCCGTCCACGGGAAGCGAGAGCGTGGTCCAGTCGGTGCCGTCCAGATCGTCGGCGAGGACCCACGCCGTCTCGGTCTGCTGGTCCAGCCAGTCGTCCCGCAGCGTGTGGTCCATCTGCCCGGGCCAGGTGAAGGACAGCAGCCCGACCCCCGCGAGCCAGGCCGCGGAGGACACCGAGGTGGCCTCCAGCAGCCCCGTGCCGTCGGCGCTGCGCCGCACCGGGCTGGCCGCCACGGTGACCACGACCGCGAACCGCTCCTTGTCCTCCGTGGTCTCGCCGCGTACCGAGGGCTCGTCGCCGTGCCCGATCGATCCGTGCTCAATGGCTCCGTCGGCCGAAGCACCGACCTGCATCAGCCAGCGCGGTCCCGTGAAGGCCTCGTCGAGGCCGTACCACGGGAAGGGCGCCAGCAGGTAGCCGTCGACCGTGCGCCGGGCGGAGGGGACCTGTTGTCCGCCCTCCGCAGCCGGCGCCTGCGCGCCTACCCGACTTGTCGTCTCCATCGCCCGGACGCCTCCTCGCTCTAGTCGAACCGGGCGGCCCGCCCCCCTTCGGGCGTCCATCCGGTCCGCACAACAACTAGGCAGGATAGCCACAGGTCCGCGACGACCCGGGAAACCGGTCGGCTCAAGGGTCGCGTACGCGTCAGATCAGGCACCCTCTGAGCAGGCAGAACGCAGGTGGCGTACGGGGAAAAGGGAGGTCGGCGACCCGGCTGAAGCGCGTTCCGGACGGCGGGCGTGCCGCATGTCGACGGGCCGCGGGCGTACGCCTTGGACCGGGCCGTTCGGAGCGGCCCGAGTCGGCCCGGGTCAGGGCCCGTCGGCCGAGCGGCCGGGACCGGCTCAGGTCGCGTCGGCGTCGAACGGCGGGCGCTCGTCCTGATCGAGCTTCTCGCGCTTCTTCGTCATGTCGACGGTGCCGCCGGTGGAGCCGGACGTGGCCACCGACGAGGACGAGGCGGAGGACTCGGACTCGCGGCCGTGCACCGCGTCCGTGACGTCGGCCATCTCCTTCTTCAGGTCGAAGCCGTTACGGATCTCCTTGAGCCCCAGCTCGTCGTTGTCCAGCTGCTTGCGGATGAACGTCTTGGGGTTGAGGTCCTCGAACTCGAAGTCCTTGAACTCCGGGCCGAGTTCCTCGCGGATGTCCGCCTTGGCGCTCTCCGAGAAGTCACGGATCTTGCGGATGGTGCGCGTGACGTCCTGGATCATCTTCGGGAGCTTCTCCGGGCCGAAGACGAGCACGGCAAGGACGACGAGCGTCACGAGCTCGAGCGGTCCTATGTCATTGAACACCTTCAGCTCCTTGCGATGTCCTCGGCCCTCGGCAGGTCGTTCCGTGGTCCGGGCCGGGTCCACGGTACCCGGCGATCCTGTCTGTCCGGTACTGTCCGGGGCCCTCCGACCGCGTGTACACACCGGGTTTTCCAGGATGTTTGCCTGATGGGGCCGGGGTTCGGCCCGCTTCCTGTGAAGTTCCTGTCGGTTGTCCGCCCCGCCCCGCGCGATCACCCCGCGCGATCGTTCCGTCAGTCGCCGTCGGCCGAGCCGAGGACGAGAGTGACCTTCCTCTCCTTGCCGTCGCGCTCCAGCGTCAGCTCCAGGCGGTCGCCGGGGCGGTGGGCCCGGGTCTTGACGATGAGCTCCTCGCCGGAGTGCACGCGCTGCCCGTCGACCTCGGTGATGACGTCACCGGGCTTGATGCCGGCCCGGTCGCCGGGGCCGTCCTGGTTGACCGGGGCGCTGCCGTCGTTGCCCTTGGTGCCGACGCGGGCGCCGTCGCCGCTGTAGTCCATGTCGAGTGTCACGCCGATCACCGGGTGCGTGGCCTTGCCGGTGTTGATGAGCTCCTCGGCGACTCGCTTGCCCTGGTTGATGGGGATGGCGAACCCGAGGCCGATCGAGCCGGACTGGCCGCCCTCCAGGTCCGAGCCGCTGTCGGCGGAGCGGATGGCGCTGTTGATGCCGATGACCCGGGCCTTGGAGTCGACCAGCGGGCCGCCCGAGTTGCCGGGGTTTATCGGGGCGTCCGTCTGCAGCGCGTCCACATACGAGATGTCGCTGCCGTCGCCCTCCTCGCCGCCCGCCGTGATGGGGCGCTCCTTGGCGCTGATGATGCCCGCGGTGACGGTGTTCTCCAGGTCGAAGGGGGCACCGATGGCCACGACCGGGTCGCCGACCTGGACGTTGTCGGAGTTGCCGAGGGCCAGGGGTTTGAGGCCGCGGACACCGCTCACCTTCACGACGGCGAGGTCGTAGCCGCTGTCGTGACCGACGACCTTGGCCTTGGCGGTCTGGCCGCCGCTGAAGGTCACGGTTATCTCGCCGCTGCCGTCCGCGGGTTCGACCACGTGGTTGTTGGTGAGGATGTGGCCGCGCTGGTCGAGCACGAACCCGGTGCCGGTGCCCTGCGACTCGGACCCGCTCACATGCAGGGTCACCACACTGGGCAGCGCGCTGGCCGCGATCCCGGCCACGCTGTCCGCGGCCCGTCCCTTGGCCTCGGTCCCGGCCTGCGGCAGCTCGACGTCGTCGATCCCGCCGTTGCGCTCCAGATACGCCCCTACGGCCCCGCCGACGCCGCCGGACACGAGGGCGAGGAGCGCGGCCCCGAGGACCAACGCCCGCCTGGTACGCCGACGCCGCCCGGTCGTGCTCTCGACGGCCGCCCCGTTCTGCTGGAGGGGCGCGGCGGCCCAGGGGTCGTAGTTCTGCCAGGGGGCGTGGGGG
>NZ_LIQZ01000130.1 GCF_001418655.1 Streptomyces phaeochromogenes
CCCGGTGCATCAGGTCCAGGTCGCGGTGCCGACGCGTCTGCTCCCCGACCAGAGTGTCGATGCCCCACCCGCCCCCCACCCAGACCTCGACATCCGCGGCACGCAGCAGGGCGAGTACGGACAGCACGTCGTCGGCGGTCATCACGCGGGCACGGTAGCGGCCCGGCGACCGGGCGGGCGAGCGGATTTCGTGGTGGCGCCGGGCGGGATCGGCCGGGCCGTGCCGGGGACGGTCAGGTCTGCTTCTCCATGCTGATGGCCTTGCGGAGTTCCTCGCTCGCGGCGCCCGGTTCCTCACGCCGGATCTCCAGCAACGCGGCGGCGATGGCGTCGAGCTTGCGCTGGATGGCGTGCTCGGCGCGCCGTTCGGAGTTCTTCAGCAGCGCCAGGAGCAGCAGTGACACGGCGGACATCGCCTCGCCCACCACCAGCAGCCACTGCGTGGGCAGCTTCAGCGCGTGCGCGGTGATCGCGCCGGCGACCAGAACGAGGCACACGCCGAAGAAGCCGGGGGAGCTGGTGAAGTTAGAGGCGTGCTCCGCCAGGCGCGTGAACCGGCCCGGCCGGTCGCCGTCACGGTGGGCGGGGTGCTGAGGTGCCATCAGATCACCGGCCGTTCTCATGAGGCCGCCCGGTCGGCGGGCGCGCCCGGGGACCGGCCGGACACATCTCCGGGCCGCCCGCGCCACAGGGGAACCGTCGTGGTCCCCGGCACGGACCGGAAGGAGACGTCGATCAGCCGCAGCAGGATCTCCGGATACGCGTCGACCGCCGGAGGGGCGCCGCTGTGTTCACTCACCACAAGTCCTTTCTGGTACGTGCTCCCGGGGCTGGTACCTGCTCCCGGGCCCGAGCGGCCTTCAGCCTCTGTGACCAGGGGCTGCCGAGCGGGCAGGTGTCCGCCCGGCCGCTGGTTCGGGTGAGACACGTGTGCCCGTTCACGTCGCCAGTATGTGACCGGGACGGTTGACCACGGCCTGTTTTCGTCCGCCTCGGCGTCAGTAGAACTCGACCGTGTCCACGCGGTTCAGCAGGCTCTCTCCGTCGAGGAGCCGGGTGACGTTGGTGGCGAAGAGTTCGGCGATGAGCCGGTCCTCGGCGGGGCTGAGGGCGGCGGTGTGGGGGCTCACCAGTACGTGGTCGTGGTTCCAGAGGGGGCTGTGGGACGGGAGCGGTTCCGTCTCGAAGACGTCCAGCGCGGCGAAGCCGACTCGGCCGGAGTCGAGGGCCTCGATCAGGGCGGCCTCGTCGACGACGCTTCCGCGGCCGACGTTCACGAGGGTCGCGCCTGGCCGGAGGGCGTCGAAGAACCCCTTGTCGAGCAGGTGCTCGGTCGCCGCGGTGCCGGGGAGCGTGTTCACGACGGCGTCCACCGTCGGTGCGATCTCGGCGATCCGGTCGAGGGGTACGACCTCGTGGACGCCGGGAACTCCGGTGCCGCTCCTGCTGGTTCCGATCACCCTGGTGCCCAGCGCGTGCAGCTTCCGGGCGACGACCCGGCCGATGCCGCCGAGGCCGAGCACCAGGATCGTCTGCTCGCTCACCTGCCCCATCGTCCAGCGGCCACCCCACTCGTGATCGCGTTGCCCTTGAGTCAGGCGGGGGAGGCCCTTGGCTCCGGCGAGCACTCCGAAGACGGCGAACTCCGCGAGCGGCTGCCCGTGCACTCCGGCGGAGGTGGTGAACAGGACCCGTTCGAGTTCGTCGGCGGTGAGCCGCGCGGCCTTCACCTGGCTGCCGCCGCCCGCGGCCATCGTGTGCACCCAGCGCAGCCCCCGGTTGGCGCGGACCGTTCGGGCCAGGGCGGCCGGGTCCACGTCGGGGATGCCGTAGAGCGCGTCGGCCGAGTCGAGGGCCGCGTCGTAAGCCTGTTGTTGTGCCGGCGTGCGGTGCCAGGACGGGTCACCGGCGAAGTCGGCCGGCCACCGCATCGGCGGGAGCAGGGCCTGGTCGACGACGAGGTCGATCCGTGGTTCCAGCGCGAGGATCCGCGCGCGGTTCTCCTCCGACAGCGGCGCGGCGACCGCGACACGGAGCCTGCCGGGGGCTCGTTCCTCGGTTCCCATCAGGCGATTCGACTCCGCAGTTCCGCGACCTCGGCGTCGAGGTCGGCCTCGCGGGCGACGATCGCCTCGACCGCCGTCAGCGCTTCCTCGGCGCGATGGGGCGGGATGACGATGACGCCGTCGTCGTCGGCGACGACGATGTCTCCGGGGTTCACCACGACACCGCCGAGAGCGACGGGTTCGCCGATCGTGCCCGGCCCGTTCTTGAAGGGTCCGGCAGGGGTTAGCCCGCGTGCGAAGACGGGCACGCCGAGCTTCTCCACGATCGCGCCGTCACGGACGTAACCGTCGACGACCGCGCCGACGGCGCCGAACACGTCGAAGCGCTGGGCGAGGTTGTCGCCGATGATCGCGCGGCCGTCGTAGCCGAAGGCGTTGATGACCAGGATGTCCCCGGGACGGATGTGGTCGAGCGCGGCGATCACCGCCTTGTTGTCGCCGGCGACGGTGAGTACGGGCAACGCCGTGCCGACCGCCTTCGCTCCGTGCCAGACCGGCGAGATCCCGCCGTCCACGATGTTCAGCCGGTCCAGGGCGTCGCCGAGATTGGCCACGGAATGCTCACGGAACCGCTGGAGCACCTGCTGGTCCGGGCGGTCCCAGGCAGGGGCCACACGCACATTGTCTTGGGTCATCACAGTCTCCTGCGGGTGGTGGGAAATGCGAAAGGTTTCGCGTTTCGCGAGAGTCAGTGTGCATCCATCCGTGCCCCGAGACAAGGGTGGGCAGGGGAGGTGGCAGCCTGGCGGGCCTCGCCGCCCGGGGGCCGCGGCCTGGAATATGGGCTGGTCGGCGCGTCGTGGGCCGACCCGGGGGTGCGGCGCCCGATCGGGTGCGGTGGCGCCGGAATGCCGTGGGGGCGGCGGCCTCGCGGGCGACTGTCGGTCGGCCGCTGAGGGCCGCCGGGTCGCCGCATCTCCGGTGAAGTCCCGGTGGCCGAGGTTGGAATCACGACCGAACCGCAGGTTTTACCTGGCGGCAACTTCCATCCTTGACCACTCCAGAATGTGAATCTATTCTCATTCGAGATTTGAGTCGCAACTTGGCTCGGATGTGCCCCTACGGTCCGCTCCAGGACGTGCTCCACTGGCGCGAACGGGGCGGGTGGGGGCGTCACCAGCCGTCCACCGACACCTCCAGACATCCTCCGACGACACCGACGCCGCTCGACCGCCGAGGTGTCGACGTCGCCTTCCCACGAGGATCCGGAACGCAGGCGGAACACCCCGGCACATGGGCGACCGCCGGCAGCGACGACGTTCAGCGTACGACTGTTCAGGACACCGTCCCCGGGGTCCACGACCTGAAGGTGAACGCATGACAACGTCAGATCGGCTCGACACGACGTCAGACCGTCACGAGGCATCGTCGGACCCGCTCGACGCGACCACGGCCGGTGTGGTCACCGCGGACGGCAAGGTGGTCCGCAAGGCCACCGTCGCCGGAGCCATAGGCTCCTTCGTCGAGTGGTACGACTACGGCATCTACGGCCTGCTCGTCACCTATCTAGCGATCAACATCATGGGCGAGGCGGAAGCCGGAGGGCTCTTCCTCACCAACGTCGGCTTCCTGGTCAGCTTCGTCGCGAGGCCGTTCGGCAGCGTCATCTGCGGATACCTGGGAGACAGGCTCGGGCGGAAGAGGCTGCTGGCCACCCTGCTGGTGCTGATCTCCGCCGCCACGGCGGCGATCGGCCTCATCCCCTCCCACGCCGCCATCGGCGTCGCCGCGCCCGTTCTGCTGGTCGCGCTCCGGGTGCTGCAGGGCTTCTCGGCCGGTGGCGAGGTGGCGGGCGCCATGTCGTTCGTCGGCGAATACGCCCCGGACGCCCGCCGCAACTACATGATGAGCTTCATCGCCGTCGGCTCGTTCATCGCGCTCATGGTCGGCAGCGCCTTCTCGGCCATCCTCATCTCCACGCTCGGCGACGACGCCATGGCCTCCTGGGCCTGGCGCATCCCCTTCCTCGTCGCCGTCCCGCTCGGCTACGTCGGCTTCTACATCCGGCGCCAGCTGGAGGAGACCCCGCACTTCACGGCGCTGCGTGAGCGCAACACAATCGTGGGCAACCCCCTGAAGGACGCGCTCACTTCGCCGCGGCACCTGAAGGCGATCGTGCTCACGATCTTCCTGCCCGCGCTCAACGGACCCGGCTACTACCTGCTGTTCGTCTACATGCCGACCTATCTCAAGACCTCGCTCGGCGACGACAACAACTTCTCCATGCTGCGGGCGCTCACCGTCACGGCGTTCAGCCTGGTCGCCATCGCCGTCTGCATCCCCCTCATGGCCCGGCTGTCGGACCGTATCGGCCGCAAACCCGTGCTGGTGATCTCGGCCGTCGCGATGGCCGTGGTGTCCTACCCGATGTTCCTGCTCATCACCACCGGTGAGTTCGGGTTGGCGTGCATCGGCACCACCGTGCTCGCGATCGCCTTCTCCGGCCACGCCGCCGTGGTGCACACCGTGCTCGCCGAGATGTTCCCGACCACCGTGCGCTACTCCGCCTACAGCATCGGGTTCAGCATCTCGACGATCATCTTCGGCGGCAGCGCCCCGCTCCTGATGACCGAGCTCATCGAATCGACCGGGTCCAATCTGGTCCCGGCCTTCGCCGCCATCATCACCGCCCTGATCACCCTGGTCAGCATCACGTTCGTACGCGAGACCAAGGGCCGTCCACTGGCATCCCACTGAGCCGCCAACACCCGGGAGACACCATGGGAATCAACTCGGTAGCCGTCGTCGCCGACCTCGGCGAGAGCTTCGGCAACTACACGATCGGCGACGACGACGCCCTCCTCGGCCTCGTCACCGCGTCGAACATCGCCTGCGGCTTCCACGCCGGTGACCCGCGCGTCATGGACAAGACCGTCGCCGACTGCGTGGAGCGCGGCATCGAACTCGGCGCGCACCCCGGTTACCCCGACCTCGTCGGGTTCGGCCGCCGGCTCATCGAGGCCTCGGAGGAGGAGATCCGTACCGACGTCCTCTACCAGCTCGGCGCGCTCGACGCCTTCGCACGGGTGCACGGCGGGACGATCACCCACGTGGCACCCCACGGCCGTATGGGCTCGATCGCGCAGACCGACGCCAAGCACGCCCGCGCCATCACGGACGCCATCGCCGCGTACAACACGGACTACGTCGTGATCTGCCAACGCGGCCTGCTCGCCGAGGAGTCGCGCAAGCGCGGCCTCGAAGTCGGTTACGTGTTCCTGGCCGACCGCGGCTACGGCGACGACGGCATGCCCGTCCCGCGGTCGCACGAGAAGGGTCTGATCCACGACCCCGAGCTCATCGGCGAACGCTCCGTCCAGGTCGTACAGGAGGGCACCGTGCGCTCGGTCGACGGCAACGTCGTACCGCTCGGCCACGACGCCGACGTACTGCTCCTGCACGGAGACCACCCGACCGTCCTGCAGAACGGCATCGCACTGCGGGCCGCGCTCGACAAGGCCGACGTGCGTGTCGCGGGTCTGCGGGACGTCCTGAAGGAGAAGTCCGAGGTCGCGCTCGCCCGTTGAGGGCAGCGCACGGGAGTCAGCCGATGACCACTGCACCGTTCGGTACCGTCGCCGTCGAGCCCTTCGGGGACTCGGCGGTGATGGTGACCGTCCCCCACGCCGAACAGGCGGTCCGCAGGTCCGCGATCGTCGCCTTTCGCGACCGGTTCCTCGCGCACCGCCCCCACGGCGTGCTCGATGTCGTATCCGGTCTGGAGTCCCTGCTCATCGAGTTCGATCCGCTGCGGACCGCGCCGGAGCACGTGGAGTACGCGGTCCGGCTGCTGGCCCGCTGGGCGCCGGGCGACGGTCCGGAACTCCCGCGTACCGTACGGGAGTTCGCCGTCCCGGTCGTCTTCGACGAGGAGACCGGACCCGATCTGGAGTCCGTGGCGGAGGAAGTGGGCCTGCACCCCGCCGAGGTCGTCGAGGCGATCGCGAAGTCCACCTTCACGGTCGCCCTGTTGGGCGCGGCGATGGCCCCGATGATGGACGGTCTTGAGCTGCCCGCGCCGGTACGCCGACGCGCCGAGCCCCGTACGGACGTCGCTCCCGGAGCGATCATGATCGCCGGTGACAACGCGATCATCCAGCCGTTCCCCGGCCCGACCGGCTGGCGCGTCGTCGGGCGCACCCCGCACACGATCGTCGACATCTCCCGCCCCGACCCCGTCTCGTTCGGCCCCGGCGATGTCATGCGCTTCGTCCCCGTCACGCGGGACGAGGCGGCGGCACTGGACGCCGGCTTCCTGCTGCCGGTGGAGGTGTCCCTATGACAACCGTGACGACGGCGACGGCGACGGCAAGGAAGACGGTGGCGATGAAGACCGTGGCGCTCGAATTCACCGGTACTGGATGGAGCACCACCTTCCAGGACCTCGGCCGCCGCGACACGGAGCGGCGCGGTGTCCCCACCGGCGGGGCCGCCGACCAGCACTCCGCGGTCGTCGCCAACCTCCTCGTGGGCAACCCCCGCGGCGCGACCCTGATCGAGAACCTCGGCGGCGAGCTGGCCCTCGTTCCCGACGCCGACGTCCTGCTCGCGGTGACCGGCGCACCCGCCCGGGTCACCGTCGGCGGCGCTCCTGTCGAGAGCTGGTCGCCGCTGGTGGTGCCGAAGGGGCATGAGGTACGGGTCCACGCCGACGTCGGCCGAGGAACCCGCACCTATCTCGCCGTGAACGGCACGCTCACCGCGGAGACCCTGCTGGGCAGCGCCGCCCCGGACGCCCGGATGGGGTTCACGCAGCACGTCACCCGGGGCTCGCGCGTCCTGCTGGACACGGAGTTCCAGGGTTTCCGGCGCCGACTGTTCGAGCCGCCACTGTTCCGGCTGCCCGTCCCGGTCCCGCGTTTCGATGAAGGGCCCTGGGTCGTCGATGTCGTCGCGAGCCATGGAATCCACGCGATCCCCGGCATCCGCGAGGTGATCGAGGAGGCGGAGTACGTCGTGACCCCCCGCTCGAATCATGTCGGGCTGCGGCTCGAAGGGCCGGTGCTCCACCCGGACACCGACGTCGAGATCGTGTCGCACGGCGTTCCCGTCGGGGCGCTGCAGATCCCGCATGCGGACGAGCTCATCGTGCTCGGCAGATACCGGAGCCTGACGGCGGGCTATCCGATCGTCGGCGTCGCCTCGCGGGCCTGTCTGCCGCTGCTCGGGCAGGCCGGTCCGGGGCGGCGGCTGCGGTTCCGCTGGACCGACCGCGAGAGTTCGCTCCGCCGGTTCGCGCGGCGCGAGGCGGAGGTGTGCGCGCTCGAACACGCGGTCGCGGAGGCGTTCGCCGCGCTCGGCTTCGAGACGTCCTTGCCCGACAGTAGTTGAGAAGATATTCTCATTTGAGTTTCAAGTCTCATATCAATCCAATGTCGAGCATGCTGATCATGGAGGAGGAACGGTGACGACGTCGGCCGGCAAAACCGCGCTCATCACAGGGGCCGGCAGTGGGATGGGGCTCGAAACCGCGCGGCTCCTCGCCCGGGACGGCGCCACCGTCGTGCTCGTCGGCCGCAGACAGGAGGCGCTCGACGAGGTCGCGGCCACGATCCGCGCCGAGGGCGGCACCGCCCTCGCCCTCGCCGCGGACATCACCCGCCCGGACGACGTGGCGCGGGTCCTCGACCGGGTCCACGCCGACCTCGGCCCGGTCGACATCCTGGTCAACAACGCGGGCAGCGCGTCGACGGTGCTCAACCCGCAGTGGCTCCCGCACGACGAGTGGCGCCAGGTCCTCGACGTGAACCTCACGGCCGTCTTCCAGCTCACCCAGGCCGTGCTGCCCGACATGCTCGGCCGTGGCACCGGAACCATCGTCACCGTCTCGTCGCTCGCCGCCGTCAACCCCAACCTGCTCGGCGGCGCCGCCTACGGCGCCGCCAAGGCCGGGGTGCGCAACTTCATGACCTTCCTGCACAACACCTTCCGCAACCAGGGGCTGCGGGCCATCACCGTGCTGCCCGGCGAGGCGGACACGCCCATCCTCGACAACCGCGCGCGACCGCCGGCCGCGGAGGAACGGGCCCACATGCTGCAGCCCGAGGACGTGGCGGAGGCGGTCCGCCTGGCCGTCTCCCTGCCCCAGCGGGTCGTCCTCCAGGAGATCGTCGTCGCCCCGACCCGACAGCGGGACACCTCCGCCGACCTGGAGATCAGCCGCTGGGCCGGCGCCCCCGCCGACGCCGCACCGAAGCCCTGACCACCCGGTCTCCAGCCGGCCCCGTCTCCAGCACCCGTCTCCAGCCCTCGCATCGAGCAACCGCATCGAGCACCCGCTTCAGCACCTCGCTTCCAGGAGGAGCGCATGCCGTCCACCGTCTCCACGTACCCGCCCCGGTTCGCCACCGCCGAGGCAGTCGCCCGGATAGCCGCCGCCTCCCGCCGGACGCAGCAGCCGCAGTCCAAGGGCGACCTCGTCTCCCTCGCCATGGGTGAGCCCGACTTCGGCACACCCCGGCAGGTGACCGAGGCGGCCGACGCCTCCCTGCGCGCCGGGCGCACCCACTACTCGCCACTGCTCGGCGAACCGGAGCTGCGTGAGGCGCTCGCCGAGAAGCTGCACGGCATCGCGGGAGCACCGGTCTCCGCCGCCGACGTCCTCATCACCCAGGGCGGCACCGCCGGCCTCGCCGCCTCGATCCTGTCCATCGTCGACCCGGGCGACAAGGTGGTGATTCCCGACCCCACCTACTCCCTCTACGCCGACCTGGTCAGCATGGCCGGCGGCATCGTCGTACCCGTCCCGCTCGCCCCGGACCTGCACTGGGACCTGGACCGGCTGGCCGACGCCCTCGACGGCGCGAAGCTCTTCGTCTTCTGCAACCCGGGCAACCCGACCGGCATCGTGCACAGCCGCGCCGAACTCGACGCGCTCGCCGACCTGTTGGACGGCACCTCCACGATCGTCATCTCCGACGAGGCGTACTCCGACCTCGACTACACGGGCCGCCCGTTCACCTCGGCGATCTCCCTCGACGGACTGCGCGACCGTACGGTCTACTGCCAGACCTTCTCGAAGAGTTACGCGATGACCGGCTGGCGTGTCGGCTACCTCTGGGGCCCCGCACCGCTCATCCAGGCGGCAGCGCGCATCCACAACACCTTCAACGGTTCCGTGAACACCTTCATCCAGGACGCCGCCCTCGTCGCGGTGCGGACCTGTGACGCGGACATCGCCAGGATGCGGGCCGCCTACAAGGAGCGCGGCGCGATCATGCGCGCGGGACTCGCCGAGATCCCGGGCCTCACGCTGAGCGCGTCGGAGGGGGCGTTCTACCAGTTCCCGCGCTACGACCTCGACCTGCCCGCCGTGGAGGTCGTGGCGGCACTGCGCACGCACGGCGTCGCGGTCCGGCCCGGGAGCGAGTTCGGCGCCCGGGGCGAGGGGCACCTGCGGCTGTCGTACGCTGCCAGCCCGGAATCCATCTCCGAGGGTGTCCGCCGGCTGGCGTACGGCCTCTCGGTCCTTCAGTGAACGCCGTTCCGCAGCAACGGGGGAGTCGACCCATGCGAAGTGACACCGAACGCAACCGCAGGTACCTCATCAAGGCCGCCGCGCTGCTGTTCGAGAACTCGCCGACGCCCGTGAGCCTGGCCGAGATCGCCAAGCAGGCCGAGGTGTCGACCGCCACGGCCTACCGGCACTTCTCGTCCGTCGAGGAGATCCTGCACGCCTTCCGGGCCCAAGTCGGCTCCGAACTGCGCGACTTCAGCAGGCGGCAGACCACCCGGGGCATGGAGAGGCTGGAGGCGGTGTCCCGCTGCTGGGTGTCGCTCGTCCTCGAACACGGCGGGGCGATGGCGCAGATGCGGTCGCACCGGGGATACCTGGAGCGGCTGCGCGAGGGCACCGGTTATCTCGCCCCGCAGGCCGAGGCGCTCGCCGAACCGCTGCGGCAGACCACAGAGGAACTCGGGCTCGGCGACCTGGGCGACGAGGCGCTGTTCCTGTGGAACCTCCTGTTCGACCCCCGCGACATCCTCGACCTCATCAAGAGCGGCCACACCGAGGACGAGGCCGCCACCCGTCTGGTGACCGCCCTGCGCGGCGCCCTCATCGGCTGGTCCACGGCGGCGGACCGGGGCCGCTGAGGCCGCCGCCGGACAGGAACCACTGAGGCCGCTTCCCCTCGGCTCATGAACGTGAGGGCGTTCTCGATTCCCTGCTCAAGGACCTCGTCGGCTGTTTCCGCGTCCGGACGTGCGCGGGCCAGGATCGCCCGGCTCGGATCGAAATCGGATGATCCCGGACCGGGCCGGCCCGGTCCGGACCCGTCTGCCGCTCAGTCGAACGAGGCGGCGAACATGCCGGGCTCGTAGGAGCCGCCCCGCTGGTGCACGATCACGGCGAGCCGGTTGGCCGCGTTGATCAGGGCGACCAGGCAGACCAGCGCGGCGATCTGGTCGTCGTCGTAGTGCTTGCGTGCCTGGGCCCAGGTCTCGTCGGACACGCCTTCGTGGACGTCGGCGAGCCGGGTGCCCTCTTCGGCGAGCGCCAGCGCGGCCCGCTCGGCCTCGGTGAACACGGTGGACTCGCGCCAGGCGGCGACCAGATTGAGCCGGACCGCCGTCTCACCGGCGGCCGCGGCCTCCTTGGTGTGCATGTCGATGCACCAACCGCAGCCGTTGATCTGGCTGGCGCGCAGCGACACCAGTTCCTGCGTGGACTTCGGCAGCGGCGACTGCTGGATCACCAGGCCGGCGCCTGCGAAACGCTTGGCGAACCTGCCTGCGATCTCGTTGTCGAACAGGTTGAATCGGGCGTCCATGGCTTCGTCCTCACTGTGGTGTTGCACTGGACTCGCGGTGTTGCGCTGGTCGAACACGAGATGCCGGCGCCTCGCTCTCTGTGACGGGGCGGCCGTGTGACGTGCGCCACCGCTCGTGGATGTCACAGAGCGGCGGCGGCCGGCGTCTTGTGCGCATGACACCGTCGACAGCGAACAGGCAGGAGCAGCCGGTGATGAGCGAGCACGGTGAGCGCGCGGAGGACACGGCCGGGCAGCTCGCCGACGGCGTACGCACGGACTCCGCCACCGAGGCGTTCGTCGCCCATCGCAACCTGCTCTTCACCGTCGCCTACGAGATGCTCGGCTCGGCCGCCGACGCGGAGGACGTCCTCCAGGAGACCTGGCTTCGATGGGCGGGCGTCGACCTCGACACCGTGCGGGACCACCGGGCGTACCTGGTCCGGATCACCACGCGCCAGGCACTGAGCCGGCTGCGTACGCTCGGCCGCCGCAAGGAGTCCTACGTCGGCTCCTGGCTGCCCGAGCCGCTGCTCACCACGCCCGACGTGGCCGAGGACGTCGAGCTGGCCGACAGCGTCTCGATGGCGATGCTGCTGGTGCTGGAGACGCTGCAGCCGACCGAGCGGGCGGTGTTCGTGCTGCGCGAGGTGTTCGCCCTCGGGTACGACGAGATCGCCGAGGCCGTCGACAAGAACCCGGCCGCTGTCCGCCAGATCGCGCACCGGGCACGGGCACACGTCGCGGCGCGCCGGCCGCGCGGGGTCGTTTCCCCGGCCGAGACCCGCGACGCGCTCGAAGCGTTCCAGCGGGCGGTCAACACGGGCGATCTGCAGACTCTGCTCGACACCCTTGCGCCGGACGTCGTGCTCCTCGGCGACGGTGGCGGAGTCAAGCAGGCCGTGCTGCGTCCCATCGTCGGGGCCGACAAGGTGGCCCGCCTGCTGGTCGCGGGGCTCGGCAGGGTCGCCGACACGGTGTCGATGCGGCCCGCGCAGGTCAATGGCCACCCGGCGCTGATCGTCCGGCTCGACGGCGAGCTCGACACCGTGGTGGCGGTGCGCATCGACGACGGCCTCATCAGCGGCCTCTACGCCGTACGCAATCCCGAGAAGCTGTCCCACATGGAGCGGGAGACGGCGCTGCGTCGCTGAGTACGGAGCGCGTCCCGAGCCACACCATTCGGAGTGGGCCCGCCCTGCCCGGAGTGGGCCCGCGCGACCCCCGGGCCGGTGGTTCAGGACCGGAGGCGGGCGCCGGATCCCAGTCGGGCGGTGACTTCCCTGGGGGTGAGCGTGGAGTGTTCCGCCGAGCACTCCACGACGACGCGGACCGGCGCGTCGCACTCGGTGTGGCGGACGTCCAGTACGGGGCCCTCGGCGCCGAGAGCGTACGCCTCGCCCCACTGGCTCAGCGCCATCAGGACGGGCCACAGGTCCCAGCCCTTGCGGGTCAGGCGGTACTCGTTGCGGGAGCGGCTGCCCGCCTCCTGGTAGGGGACGGTCTTGAGGATGTCGGCCGAGACCAGCTTCCGGAGACGGTCGCTGAGGACGGCCTCCGACAGGCCGATGTGGCGGTGGAAGTCGTCGAAGCGGCGCACTCCGTTGACGGCGTCACGCAGGATCAGCAGCGTCCATTTCTCCCCGACCACGTCGAGTGTCCGCTGGACGGGGCAGTTCTCCGTGCTCGCCTCAAGCCACTCCATTCCGCCATCGTACGGGCCTGGCTTCGTCATTGACAGTCAGGTGCACCGGAAGCTAGCTTCGTTTGCAAAAGTCAGATGGAAAGGCACCGGATCGTGGGACGAACGCGTACGTATCAGTGGGAGGACCCCTCGATCCTGGCGGAGGCAGCCGGGCGCATGGCCGGTATCGACTTCCTGCGCGAGGTGCAGGCCGGGCGACTGCCACCGCCGCCCATCGGTGCCAGTATGGACTTCGCCCTGGACGAGGTGGAGCCCGGCAGGGCGGTGTTCTCCCTGATGCCGGGGGAGGAGCACTACAACCCGATCGGCAGCGTGCACGGCGGAATCTTCGCCACCCTGCTCGACTCGGCGGCGGGTTGCGCCGTCCAGTCCACCCTCCCGCAAGGCATGGCGTACACCTCGCTCGACCTGACGGTGAAGTTCCTGCGGCGGATCACCGTGGACACGGGCAGGGTCCGAGCCATCGGTACGGTGGTCAACCAGGGCCGTCAAACCGCCCTCGCCCAGGCGCAGTTGGTCGACGCGAAGGACCGTCTGCTCGCCCATGCCACCAGCAGCTGTCTGCTCTTTCCGGTGCCGCCTGCTCAAGGGTGAGACTGCTTCTTCGTCTTAGTCTGCGTCTGCGTCTGCGTCTGTGCTTCCGCTTCCGCCTCCGTTTCCGCGGATGACGGTGCATGTGCCCGGCCGGTGGGTGTCCGTCCTGGCCGGTCAGCGCCCGTTAGTGCCGTTCAGTGACGTCAGTGCCCGTCGTTGTCGGACAGTTCCTTGCGCAGGACCGCGCTCAAGGTGATGGGTTCGCGGCCGAGCAGGGTGGCCAACGTCGGGTCGACGGCGGCGAATTCGCCGGCGCGGCTCGCTGCGAAGATGCCGAGCAGCTGGTCCGCGGCCTCGGCGGGGACGCCCCGGCCCACCAGCTGCTGCCGGAACCGGTCGTCGGGTGCGGTGCTCCTAGTGATGGCGCGGCCGGTGACGTCGGTGGCGATGCGTGCGATGTCGTCGAAGGTCAACGCCTGTGCCGCGGTGAGCGGGGGAGTGGGGCCGTCGAAGCGGCCTTCGTCGGCCAGGATGACGGCCGCCGCGTCGGCGAGGTCGGCGTGGGCGGTCCAGCTGACGGGTCCGTCCGCGGGGAGCGCGACCTCGCCGGACCGCATGGCGTGACCGAGGAACTGCACCGCGCTCGCGGCGTAGAAGCCGTTGCGCAGCGAGGTGAACGGCACGCCGGAGTCGCGCAGCGCGTCCTCGGTGGCGGCGTGGTCGCGGCAGGGCTGGAAGCGCGACGAGGCGCCGGCGCCCATGTGGCTGGTGTAGAGGATGCGGCGGGCGCCGGCCGCGACGGCACCGTCGATCGCCGCGCGGTGCTGCCGCACGGCCTCTTCGCCCATCTTGTCGACGGAAACGATGAGCACTTGGGAGGCGCCCTCGAAGGCGTGGGCGAGGCTCGCGGCGTCGGTGAAGCTGCCTTGCCGCACCCGTATCCCCTGGTCGGCGAACGCCTGCGCCTTCTGTGGGTCGCGGACGCTGACGCCGACCTGGTCCGCGGGCACGCGGGTCAGCAGCCGTTCGACGATCTGGCGTCCGAGCTGTCCGGTGGCTCCGGTCACGATGATCATGTTGCGCTCCAGGGGTCTGGTTCCAGTGGAAACAGAAGGAGCGTATCACTGATATTAACGACGGAAACGTGTGTGCGGTATCGTTGATATATGCCACCACGTTCGCGCGCCAGGGACGGTGCTGCTGCCGCCGCCGCTGCTGCCGCTGCCGCCGATTCCGGGTCCGGGTCCGGGTCCGGGTCCGATCTTGAGTCCGGGTCCGGGTCCGCGGTCGTCGGCCGTGAGAGGACCCGGCAACGTGTCATCGAGGCCGCCGCCGACCTGCTGGCGCGCGAGGGCCGCGACGCCGTCACCACCCGCGCGGTCGCGGTCGCGGCAGGGTTGCAACCACCTGCCATCTACCGACTGTTCGGCGACAAGGACGGGCTGCTCGAAGCGGTGGCCGAACATGGCTTCGCCACGTTTCTCGCGGCCAAGCGCGTCGACCCGGACCCTCAGGACCTCATCGAGGACCTGCGGGCCGGCTGGGACCTGGCGGTCGAGTTCGGACTTGCCAATCCCGCGCTGTACACGTTGATGTACAGCGAGCCCACCAGGGTCGCATCGCCCGCCTTCAAGGCCGGCATGGAGATCCTGATGGGTCGTATCCGCCGACTGGCCGCCGGTGGCCGGCTCCGCGTCGACGAGGAACTCGCGGCCACGCTTATCCACGCCACGGCACGCGGCGCTGTGCTCACTTGGCTGTCCCTGTCCGAAGACCGGCGCAACCCGGCCCTGTTGACCATTCTTCGGGAGTCCATGGTCGCCGCCGTGACCAACGAGGAGCCGGCCGTGCAGGACGCGGGCCCGGCCGGTGCCGCCCGAGCCCTGCGCGCCACGCTGCCCGAACAGACGATCCTCAGCGGCCCGGAGCAGCATTTGCTGAGGGAGTGGCTGGACCGGATCGCCTCCGACGGGTGAGGCGCGGTGGCGCGTGCGTTCTCGGGGGTGGGCCGGGGGCGCCATGGTGGTGCGCGTTCTCGGAGGGTGCGCCGAGGCCGGCGTGCCCGGTGTAGCCCGGTGCTGAGGGCAGCGTGGCAGCGCCCCCGGTCTCGACCACCACACCCCTCGACGGCGGAGCCCCTGACACCGCGGGCTGTCCTGGGTGCGGCGCACCTAGGGAAACGGCGGCCTGGTTGCCGTGCGGGCGCGGATCGAGTCTTGGGCCAGAAGCCATTCGGCCCAGACTCGGCGCCTCCCGCGGCGCCTGCGAAGAGCCACCCGAAAGGGGCCCGCCATGAGCACCGACGACACCACCAGCGACAGCCTTCTCGAACAACTGCGACGCCGGTCCGCCGACCCGCGCAGGCGCATCCTGTTCACCGGCGCCACCATCGTCACGATGGACCCGGAACTGGGCATCCTGCACGACAGCGACCTGCTCGTCGAGGGCGACGCCATCGCCGCCATCGGCCCGGACCTGACCGCGGAGGCCGCGGACGGTGCCGTGGTCGTCGACGCCTCCGGCACGATCCTGGCCCCCGGTTTCGTCGACACACACCGGCACGCCTGGGAGGCCCAGCTGCGCCGGATCATGCCCGACGTCGACGACCTCGGCGGCTATGTGATGTCCACACTCGCCGGCTACGCCACCGTCTACCGCCCGCAGGACATGTACGTCGGCACCAGGCTGGCGGCGCTGACCGCGATCGACAGCGGCATCACCACCATGCTCGACTTCTCCCACAACTCCCGTACCCGCGAGCACTCCGACGCGGCGATCGAAGCGCTGCGGGACACCGGAATCCGTGGGGTGCACGCCTCGATGGGGCCGCACTTCGGGGAGTGGGACCGCCAGTGGCCGGCCGACCTGACCCGCCTGAAGGACCAGTACTTCAGCAGCGACGACCAGCTGCTCACGCTCCGCATGGCGACCCTGGCCACCGACGAGATCGCCGGCCCTCTCCTCGCCTACGGTCCGGAACTCGCCCGTACCGCAGCCGATTTGGGCATCGGCGTCAGTGTCGACGCCGTCTTCGGTACGTCCTCCTCGGAGGCCGTGCTGTCCTGGGCCGAGCACGGCATCCTCGGCCCCGATGTCACCCTGATCCACGCCACCGGTCTGACCTCCGAAGCCTGGAAGGCGATGGGGGAGTCCGGCACGACGGTCGCTCTGGCGCCCACCTCGGACGCACAGATCGGACTGGAGACGGCCATCCCCGCCGTGGACGAGGCGCTCGCGGTCGGCATCCGTCCCGGCCTGAGCATCGACGTCGAAGTCGCCCTCGCCAGCGACATGTTCACCCAGATGCGGGCCCTCCTCGCGATCCAGCGGATGCGCGCGGTCAGCGCCGCCTACGGAACCGGCGGCGACCTCTCCCGCATCACCACGCACGAGGTCCTGGACTTCGCCACCCTCCAGGGCGCGCGGACCAACGGCCTCGGCGACGTCACCGGCTCGCTCACGCCCGGCAAGAAGGCCGACCTGCTGGTCGTACAGGCCGAGGACCTCAACAACATGCCCCTCAACGACCCCATCGGCACACTGGTGTTGGGCTCCGACGCCCGCAACATCACCGGCGTCCTGGTGGGCGGCCGTCCCCGCAAGTGGAACGGCCAGGTCCTCGACGTAGACCTCGCGGCCCTGCGCAGCGAGGTCAGCGCCTCCCGCACGTACGTGCTCAACACCCCGGCCACCTGACCGGAGTTCGGGGCGCTCCCCGGCTCGACCGATCCGAGGAGCGCCCCCTCAGACACGGCCAGGCACTCCGTTACGGACAAGCCAGTGAGCTCCAGCCCCTCCGCCTGATGGCGAGCAGGGGCTGGAGCTCACTGGTTCGTTCAACGCCGGTACGGGTCAAGGGCGGTCAGGGCCGGAACAGGTCGACGCCGGTACGGGCAAGGCCCGTACCGGCAGAGGCGTCAGCCCAGTCGCATGGCGTACCCCGCGTGGTGCAGCTCCTCGCCCTGGAACTCGCCGAAGGCCCAGAAGCCGAGGTCGTCCAGGTAGTCGATGCGGTCGCCGTCGATCCAGTACCGGCCCTCGTAGGCGTGCGGGCGACCGCCCCGGGTCTCGTCGTAGCGGCCGTCGGCGGTGAGTTCCTGGTGCAGGAAGTCGTTCCTGTCGATCCAGACGCCGACGCGCGGGCTGCCGGTCATGTCCCCGGCGGCCGGGATGCCGGCCTCGGGCGCGGTGGGGCGGTCGGGGGCGTCGACTCCGGCCCACAGGACGGGCTTGCCGGCCGCGACCAGGGCGCGAACCTGGTCCGGGCGGGTCAGGAGGGTGGCCTGTGCGCTCGCAACGTCGGCGGCGAACTCGTCCGGCACGACGAGCAGGTCGCCGGCGTTCCCCGGCGTCAGCGTCGCGACGTACTCCGAGCGGTGGCCGCGTCCGCCGACCAGGGCGACGGTGTCCACGACTGCCGGTACGACGGTCATGCCCGTGCAGTCGACGACGATGGCGTTGTCGTCCTGCGCCGCGGTGATGATGCCCGGGCCGACGCCCACCAGCAGGGCGCCCACGAGCAGGACGTCGGCGCCGGTCATGGTCCCGATCAACGGGTCCATCGTCAGGACCCGGGCGTTGGTGAACAGGACTGGTCGTCCCGCGTCGTTCGAGACGATCTCGTCGAAGGCCTTGCTGTTCCAGTTCACGGTGCCCGTGTCCGTTTCCGTGCTCGTGCCTGTACCTGTGCTCGTGCCTGTTTCCGTGTCCGTTGCGGTGTCGCTCATCGCCGGCTCCTCAGGTGAGTGGTTCCGTCGGCCTGTGGATTGCGTCGAGCGCGTTCACGCAGGCCGAGGCGGGGGCGGCAGCTTCTTGCGGCCGCCTACGGCCAGCCTGGTCGCGGCCACGGAACGGAACCAGGCCGCCGTTTACCCAGGTGCATGGCACCCACCTTGCGCACCGGTTCGTACGTGGCGGCAGCCAGTGGGACGGTCCCGCTCGGCCGTGAGTCGTCCAAGGCGCAGCCACGCGTGATCGGGGCCCGGCCGACGCGCGGCGATCGCCATCGACGCTCCGAGCGCTCACTCCCACCCGGGCCGAGACCTTGAGCGCCGTCAGCCGTCAGCCGACAGCCCGGCTCGTCCGCTCGGCTCGTCAACCCGCGGCGGCGATCAGCCCTCCGAGGGCGCGCCGACCCGGATACGCGGTCGGTCCGGTCGGGCCCACCACCGGCCCCGTATCGCCGCCTCGCTCACCCGGCAGCCTCACCCCGCCGGCCAGGAACCGCGCACTGGTCCATACCTGTCCCCGGGGCAGTGAATCGTTTTGGCGAGTCCCTGTCAATGGCTCAAGGGGCGGCATTTTCAGGGGAGTTCAGGAGGGGCGGGATGGGTTGACAGTCCATTTCCGGGCGCCCATCATCGGTGCAACTTCGGCGAGGCGCCTCGCAGACCCACTGTTCCATGCGTCCCAGGCCTTCGTGGGCGATCGATTTGAATCGATTCAAGCATCAGGCATCAGGCGTCAGGCAACTAGTTTCCGCACTCGATCCGGGAGGTACTCATGCGGCGCCGCCGTCTCCTGCTCCACCGAACACCCTTTCCGGGAAGCCTGGTTGGCCTCGCCGTGGTCGTGGCCTCCGCGCTGACCGTGGCTCCCGCGCCGTCCGCCGACGCGTCCGCTCCCGCGTCCGTGGCGACGGCGATACCCCCAACCGCCGCGCCCAGGGCGGCCGTTGACCCCCTGAACTACTCGCCGACCTCACGCACTCTCAAGCCGACCGCCGTCCACAAGACGTCCGGCAGTGTCGCGAACCCGCAGAACGTCCTCAGTGGACAGCCGACGAGGATCTCCGGCTCGCAGTCGGCCATCACGCTCGACTTCGGCAAAGAGGTCGGCGGTGTGACAACGTTGTCCTTCGGCAGTACCAGCAGTGGCGGTCAACGGGTCGGCCTGGCGTACAGCGAGTCGTCCCTGTATGTGGGCAACAACAGCGACCGGAGCAGCGGCCGAGACGGCGAGGACGGGGCCCTCTACACCACGGCCTCCGCCAACGGCACGTACACCGTGCCCACCGCGAAACAGCGGGGCGGCTTCCGCTACCTCACCGTCTTCCTCGACACCTCGGGCTGGGTGGACCTCAAGGGCGTGAGCCTCGACTTCACGGCGGCTCCGGGGAAGAGCAACCCGGCCGACTACGCCAACTACTTCCACTCCAACGACGAACTGCTCAACCGCATCTGGTACGCCGGGGCGTACACCGTGCAGCTCAACACGATCGCCTCGAACCAGGGCCGCGCCTGGCCCCCGCCGGCCTCGGAGTGGGACAACGGCGCAACCGTCGGGGTGGGTGACTCCATCCTGGTCGACGGGGCCAAGCGCGACCGTACGGTGTGGCCCGGCGACCTGGGCATCGCTGTACCCAGCCAGTACGCGTACTCGGGCGACCTCACCTCGACCCGCAACGCGCTCACCACGATGTTCGACGCGCAGTCCGCAGAGGGTGAAATCCCCTGGTCGGGGCCGCCGTTCAACCTCAAAGGCTCGGACACCTACCACACCTGGACGCTGCTGGGCACGTCGACGTACTACACGTACACGGCCGACCGGGCGTGGCTGGACTCCCAATGGGCCGACTACAAGCGTGGGATGGCCTTCATCATCAACAAGATCGGCAGCAGAAACCTGCTCAATGTGACCCGCACGCAGGACTGGGCCCGGTCCGGCCAGGGCGGTGAGAACATCTCCGCCAACGCGCTGCTGTACGCCGCGCTCAGGGGCGGCGCCACCCTGGCCACGGTCGAGGGCGACAGCGCGCTCGCCGCGAGCTGGAACAGCAGGGCGACCGCCCTCAAGACCGCGGCCAACTCCCGTCTGTGGGACGCCTCGAAGGGAATGTACAAGGACAACCCGACCAGCGGCCTGTACCCGCAGGACGGCAACTCGCTCGCCGTCTGGTACGGGCTCACCGACTCCGCGGCCAAGTCGAAGAGCGTCATCGCGGGGCTCGGCACACGCTGGGGCACCTACGGTCCGACCACCCCCGAGTGGGGCGGCAACGTCTCGCCCTTCGTGGGCGGCATGGAGCTGAACGCCCGCTTCACCGCCAACGACGACCACGGCGCCCTGGACCAGATCCGCCGCACCTGGGGCCACATGCTGAACAGTGACATCGGCACCAAGAGCACCTTCTGGGAGGGCATCAAGGCCGACGGCGGCCTCGCCTACGGCGGTTCGTTCATGAGCCTGGCCCACGGCTGGTCCAGCGCGCCGACCTCCACGCTCACCTTCGACGTGCTGGGCACCGCACCGGAGTCGGCGACCGGCGCGTACCGCTTCGTCCCGCACCCCGGCGATCTGACCAGCGCCGAGGGCCGCATCACCATGCCCCAGGGCGCCGTCAACGCGTCCTGGTCCCGGGACCCCGCCGCCGGCACCTACTCGGCGCACCTCACCAGCCCGTCCGGCACCACCGGCCGTATCGGAGTCCCGAAGTTCGGCGGCGGCAACGTCACGGTGTCCGTGAACGGCAGCGTCGTATGGCGCGACGGAGCCTTCACGCCCACCTCCGGAATCACGGGTGGCACCCAGGACGGCACGTACGTCTACCTCACCGGTGTCGCCCCGGGCGGCTACACCGTGACCGCCACCGGACTGGGCAATCCCGCTCCGCCCGCCGAGCCGGGAACCGGCGCCCTGCGCGCGGGCTTCACCCGGTGTGCGGGCGAGGGCGGTACGTGCTCCTTCAGCGGCACCCGCTCGGTGGCCTACGGGGCCGGAACGTACAGGTACAAGACGGTGACCGACAGCACCGCGTGCACCAACACCGCCTTCGGCGGCGACCCCGCCTCGGATCTCGTCAAGTCCTGCTACGTCGCCGACGCGGGCGGCCCGCCCGGCTACACCGTCTGCGCGGCCGAGGGCGCCAACTGCTCCGTTCCCGGCTACAACCGCGACGTGGCGTACGGCGCCAACGGCAACTTCGCCCACCAGGTCACCAACGGCTCCGTCGCCTGCACCAACGCCCACTTCGGCGATCCCATCGACGGCGTCGCCAAGTCCTGCTATCTGCCGCCGGCCGGGGCACCGCCCGGTGGCTGGACCAAGTGCGCGGACCAGAACGGCACTTGTCCGGCCGCCGCCGGACAGCCGGTGATGTACGGAGCTTTCGGGGCGTTCGCCACCGCCACGGCCACCGGTAACACCCCGTGCACCGACGCCACGTTCGGCGACCCGATCTCCGGGGAGTCGAAGTCCTGCTACACCGCCACCGGCGGCCCGCCCGGCTACGCCACGGCCTGCTCCGCCGAAGGCGGCACATGCGCCTTCAGCGGACAGCGGACCGTCGCCTACGGCGCACGGGGCAGCTTCCTCTACAAGTCGTTCACCGGCGGCACCGGTTGCACGACGGCGGCGTTCGGCACCGATCCGCTGCCGGGCGTGAGCAAGTCCTGCTACCTCACGTCCTGAGTGGTACGACCCGCCTCGCACCCTGAGTGGTACGACCCGCCTCACGTCCTGAGCTGTACGACGCTTCCGGCAGCCCTCGTCTCCCCGCGTGTCCGGGGGCTGCCGGATCACTCCGGGTGGGCCTCAGCGTCCTTCTGCAGCTGCACCGCCGCCAGCAGGCTCAGCTGGGGCTCCGCCTGGCGCAGTGCCTTCACCGCCTCGACCGAGGTGATGTCCCCGGTGAAGCCGGTGTCGGCCAGCCGGGAGCGGACCCAGCGGGCGCGCAGCTGGGTCTCGGTGGCGGCGGCGGTGGACTCCACGAGTGCGGCGGCGCGTTCCAGGCCCGGGCGCTCCTCCGGCGAGGCCTCGGCCAGTGCCTGGCGCAGGGCCGCGGCGACCACGTCCGCGTCCCTGACGGTCAGCACGAAGTTGTTCTTCTTGCTCAGTCCCATGATTCCTGTCATGGGGGACAGCCTGGCCGTCATGATCCGTGTGTGCCAAGTGACTTGAGGAGGCTCAGAGGCTGGGCTGCCCGTCACCACGGTCGGCTACCGGCTACCGGCTACGGCCGTCGGCCTCTGCCGTCAGGGCGAAGGCCAGCAGTGCCGTCGTGGTGAAGTCAAGGGCGGGTTCCACGGTCTGCCATGCGCCGACATCGTCCACGTACCGCGCGCCCTTGCCGTCGAAGTCGGTCCAGGCTCCTGTCGGCGGTGCGGCCGTGCACTTCTTCATGGTCGGGAAGCCGTTCAACTCCTCCAGTTTCGAAGCCTCGTTGGGGCCGTTGACCACCGCGCCCCGCAGGATGGCACCCTTGCCGTCGTGGCTGCCGCGGAGGTTGGCCAACTGGTGTTCCGGGCAGTGCGGGTAGACCTCACCCGCGCCGATCATGAAGCTGGTGCCCCAGGCGTTGGCGCCGAGGGCCCAGCCCCGCTGCTGCCCGGCGAAGGCCGAGTAACGGGTGTCGCCGGTGGCCTTGGCGAAGAGGCGGGCGGTGGCCACGAGTCCGAAGGTGTGCGGTACGGCGTCGAAGTCGTCGTAGACGGCGCCGGCTCCGAACGGATCGTGCCCCGCGCGATCGACACCGTCCTCCAACTGGCGGCGCAGGTCCTCGTACAGCTCCTCCTCTCCGACGCCGTTCGTCCGGGTGCCGTCCAAGGCGGTGGCCAGGTCCACGTGGGCCAGGGCGCTGACATCCGCGACGTTGAGGGTGCCCTTGACGTCGGAGTCCAGGTAGGCGCGGGCCCAGCGGGCCGCTTCGTCGGCCCAGCCACCCTCCCGGTCGTCCCCGAGTTCCCTTGCGGCCAGGGCGAGTTCGGCGCCGGCGAACTCCATGTCGTCCTGCCAGGAGTCCTCGGGATAGAAGGCGCTCGGGAAGGCGGTGAAGAGCGGCTCGTCGGGGTCCGGGTCGGTGTCGGCCAGGTCGTACACGGCGGCGGCCTTGTCCAGCCAGTCCTGCGCCCCGTCGGGGTCCGTGGCCGCCGCGCGCTGTGCGGCGAGGGCGAAGACCGCGGCCACCCGGCCCGCCAGGCTGGGAGTGATCGGGTCGCCCGGGGCGTTCGCGCGGAAGACCGGACGGTGCTTGATCGTGTAGTCCGGGTCACCGGGTGACACGTCGAGCCGGTCGTCGGCCTCGGGCAGCCGCCATACATCGTGATCCGTCCATACGTTCTCGTTGCCCGCGCCGATGCCGACCTGGGCGTAGAGCGTCTCGCTGTCCTCGTCCCACATCCTGTCCAGCCAGTCCAGCCCATGCGTGGCCTCGGCGGACAGCTCCTTCAAGTGCGGCAAGTCCCGCTGGGCGAGCAGGAGTTCGGCGACCGAGTAGGAGGTCGTGCCGGTGAACTTGAGGAAGTCTCCCGCGTCGAACCAGCCGCCCGAGACGTCGACTTGGTCGCCCGTCGGGGTCAGCCGCTCGTCGAGCAGCTCGTTGCCCTCCTCGTCGTACTCCGGATCGGCGTAGACGGTCGCGTTCTTGTCGGCGAGATGGGACGGGCCGTGCTTCAAGCCGCCCCCGGGAAGCGCTCCGGCGGGAAGCACGTCGGCTCCGTCGCGCTGGGCCTGGAGGAAGCGGACGTTGTCCCGGACGAGCGGGGTCATCAGCTCGCGGGCGTCGGCGACGCGGAAGGCGGCCGAGCGGCCGGCCGCGGTGCCGGTCAGGACGACGCGGTAGGTGCCGGGGGTGTTCAGCGCGGACAGGTCGGCGGTGCGTACCGAGGGGTACTTGGCGTTCCAGCGGCCGGTGACGGCTCCGAGCCTGCCCGCCGCGACTACCTCGTCCTTGGCGTCGACGACCTTGAAGCGTGCTCCGGCGAGTGCCACCGAGGGGCCCATGACGTAGGCCTGCTTCTTCTCGCCGCGCAGATAGCCGACCTGGTCGACGCGGACGGCCACCTTGGCGGCGTCGGCCGTGGTGTCGCCGCCGAAGGGCAGGCCGTGCAGGCTCACGGCGAGGACGAGGAGCAGGGTGCTGAGTCCCGCGGCGGTGGTGACCAGCAGCCGGGGGGTGAGCGATGGGGTCATGCGCTCACGGTGCCGGGGCCTTCATGAGATGACGATGAGGAGCCCTGGGCCGGTGGGGGCCCCTGGGCGGGTGGCATCGGCAGCCGGAGCTCGGCGAGCAGGCCGCCGCCGGGAGCGTCCGCGAGGCGGGCGGTGCCGTGATGCAGCCCGGCGACCCAGCGGACGATGGCGAGGCCTGCGCCTGTTCCCGAGGCGGCCCTCGTTCCGGTGGCAGCCCCTGTGGCACCCCGGGCGAAGACCCGCTCCCGTTCCGCGGGCGGCACACCTGCCCCGTGGTCGCGGACCGTGACGAGGCCGGGCGCGACGGTGACCTCCACCGGTGACCCGGCCGGGCCGCCGTGCCGCTGGGCGTTCTCCACCAGGTTCCGCACGGCCTGGGCCAGCAGGTCCGGATCCCCGAGCACCATCACCGGCTCGGAGCTGACCGTGACGCTCTCGTGGTCCGGCAGCTCCTCGACCGTGGTCTCCACCAGCTGGTCGAGGCGCAGGGGCACCAGCTCGACCCGCTGCGCACCGGCCTCCAGCCGGGCCCTGGCGAGCAGCCCGGTGACCAGCCGACTCAGCCGGTCCACCAGCCGCAGCGCCTCGTCGAACGAACCCGAAGGACCCGAAGAACCCGAAGAACCCGAAGAACCCGAAGAGCTTGAAGAAGCCGAAGAGCTTGAAGAACTTGAGGAACCCGAAGAACCGGATGAGCCACCCCGCTCCACCACGAGCCGCAACGTCGCCAGCGGCGTACGCAACTCGTGTGCCGCTTCGGCCAGGAACTGTTCCTGTTGGGCCAGCCCGCGGAGGGCCGGACGCATGGCCCGGCCGGACAGCAGATGGCCGATGGCCGCGGCGCAGCACACCAGAGCCGTACAGCCGAGGGCCAGCCAGCGCACCAGGAGGTCGTGATCGCGTTCGCTGCGCGCCTGTTCCGTGCCGACGAGTACGGCCGCCCCGATCCGGTCCCCGTCCCAGACCGGAGCCGCCGCCCACCTCAGCCGCCCGCCCCCGGCGGCGGGGGCGCTGACGAGGACCGTCCCCTGCTCGTCCAGGACACTCCGCCAGACCTCGTTCAACCGGTCGCGCTCGGGCAGCGACGAGCGCCCGGGTACGACGTTCCGGACCTTCGGCGTCTGGCCCGGCGCCGCCTGCAGAACGGCCAATACCTGTGCGCCCTGGGCGAGTTCGTCCTCCCTCAGCGGCTCCAGATGCAGCACCCCCGTGTCGAACCAGACCGCCCGCGACAGGCCGACGGCGCGGCTGCCGACCTCGTGGTCGAGGCCGGAGCGGCGGGATTGGGAGTCGATGCGTACGGCGACAACGGCGAGTACGACAAGACAGGCCGCCGTCGTCGAGGCGAACAGGAGCGTCATCAGCCGACGGGTACGCCGCAGCCGGGCCAGGGCGGGCGACAGGGGCGATGCTGTGGCCCGGCGGATCACGCCGAAGCCCCGTCGCCCAGCCGGTAGCCGACGCCGCGCACCGTCCCGATCGGATCGGGCGGCCCGAGCCGTCGCCGCAGCTGGCCGATGAGGACGTCCACCACGTTGGACATCGGCTCGCTCGCCTCGTCCCAGCAGCTCTCGATCAGTTCGGTGCGGGTGACGACCTCGCCCGCGCGCAGCATCAGCAGCTCAAGGACCGCGAACTCCTTGGCCGACAGGCTGAGCAGCACCCCGGCCCTGGACACGCGGCGTCGTGGGAGATCGACCTCCAGGTCACCGGCCCGCAGGACCGGAGGCCGCGCCGGCTGCTCCCTGCGGCACAACGCCCTTACCCGTACGACCAGTTCGGCGAAGGCGAAGGGCTTGACCAGATAGTCGTCGGCCCCGTGCTCGAAGCCGGCCACCCGGTCGCTCACCGCGTCCAGTGCCGTCAGGAGGAGAAAGGGCAGTACGGATCCCGTCCGCCGGTGTGCGGCGAGCAGCGTGAGCGAGTCACCGTCCGGGACCGAGCGGTCGGCCACGACACAGTCGTAGCTGTTGACCGAGAGCTTGAGGTCCGCTTCGGCCAGAGTCCGCGCGAGGTCCACCGCGAAGCCCGCATCCCGCAGCTGAGCAGCGACGACGGGCCCCAGCTCGGGATCGTCCTCCAAGACCAATACGCGCATGGCCCGGAGCTTAGACGGTGCGGGAGCCGGGGCTCGGTGGTCCGGGGCCCGGCGGTGGCTCGGTCGTGCGGGCCGCCCTGTCGGCCGACGCGTCATGGCGGGGGAGGAACAGCTGAGCGCTGTTCCTCCCCCGCCATGA
>NZ_LIQZ01000131.1 GCF_001418655.1 Streptomyces phaeochromogenes
GCGGTCGCGGCGGGTGCCGCGCTCACCCCCGTCGTGATGGCCAACACCACCTCGGACGCGGCCGGTTCGGACACCACCGACGCCGAGCCCGGTACGACCCCCGAGACCTTCCCGAAGACCCGCGCCAAGGAGGCCACGGGCGAGGCGCCGGTAGAGGCCGCCTTCCCCATCGGTTACGTGGGCGTGCGCTGGGCCGGTACCGGTGAGGCCACCGGCGGCGGTATCCGGCTGACCGACGCCGACGGCGGCAAGGGAGCCTGGAAGTCCCTGAGCGGTAACGGGTGTTCGGACAGCAACGGCGGCGCGCTGCTCATCCCCGTCGACCGGGCCGCGGGCTACGAGCTGAAGGCGCCGGACGGAGCCACCGGGCTGCGTTCGATGGCCATCGACACGACGCAGGGCCCGACCCGCAAGGTGGCGGTGCCGACGGACACGACCCGGGTGCGCGGTGTCGCCTACCTCTCGCGGGCGGCCTGGGGCGCGGACGAGAAGCTCCGCTTCAAGCCGGACGGCACGGAGAACACGCCGACTGCGTACTACCCGTTCCAGACGCTCACGGTCCACCACACCGCCACCGCCAACGACGACCCGGACCCGGCCGCCACGGTGCGCGCGATCTACCAGCTCCACGCGATCACGAACGACTGGGGCGACATCGGCTACCACTTCCTCATCGACGAAAAGGGCAACGTCTACGAAGGCCGTTACTCGGGCGACGACGGCGTCGCGGCCCACGACGCCGACGGCAAGCTCGTGACCGCCTTCCACGTCGGCGGCTTCAACTCGGGCAACCTCGGCATCGCCCTCCTCGGCAACCTGATGGAACAGGGCCCGACCGACGCCGCCCGCGCGTCCCTCACCAGGCTGGTCCGCGCCCTGACCCGCTTCCACGGGGTCGACCCCCAGGCCAAGGTCACGTACACCAACCCGATCAACGGCACCACGAAGGACGTCAACGAGATCAGCGGCCACCGCGACTGGCTGTCGACGGAGTGCCCGGGCGACGTGATGTACGGAGAGCTCGTGACGCTGCGGAAGGCCGCGGCCGGCACCGGCTGAACAGCAACGCCGAGTGCCGCGGGGGTCCGTGGGGGTACCTTCGGGTGCCCCCGCAGGGCTGGCCCCCGCGCCGCCCTCCCCGTACGCAATACGTCCCCCGCGCGCGGGCGTTCGGGATCACTCCCACCGGAGTGCCCGCCCGGCCTCGCGTACGGGGACGGACCGGTCCTGGCGCACGCGGAAACGGCCGGACGGCGTACGAAGGCCCGGGTGCGCGCCGCCTCAGGGGCCCCGGCAGTCGGCGTACGGCACAGCTCCCGCACCTCCGGCCGGACGACCGGACCGGGCGCGCCGATGCGCGACCCACCCGCCCTGCGCGCCGCGCGCGAGCCGCCTCGCGTGACCGCTCCGCGCCCGCTAGGGATGGCTTCCGTACGCCTCGACGGAGACCACACGGGGGACGGAGTCGACCATGACGACGGAACGACCGCAGCCGGATCCGAATCCGCAGTCACAACCACAGGTTCAGCCTCAACATGACGACATCGGCGGAATCCTGATCCACCGCGGGCTGCGCGAGGAACTGAGCCGACTGGCGGACGCGGCCGAATCCGGCCGGCGGGCCGAAGCGGTCCAGGAGCAGATCGAGCTGGTGATCGCGGTACTCCACCAGCACCACCACGGCGAGGACGAAAAGCTCCACCCCCTGGTACGCGACCGGGAGCCGAGCATCGCCACCATCCTCGACGAGCTGGAAAAGGAACACACCCTCATCCAGAAACTCGCCGACGACGCGGCCGACCGCACCCGCCCCCTTCCCGAACGCGCCCCGGTCATCCGGGAACTGCTGGACGTCCTGCGCCCTCATCTCGCCCTGGAGGAGGCCGAGGTCTTCCCGGCGATCACCCGCCAGGTCAGCCAGGCCGAGTTCGAGGAGTTTGTGAAGGGCGAGCTCAAGGCGGCGGGCCGCCGGCTGCCCGCCCACTGCACCTCGGTGGGCAAGATGCTGCTCGCCTCGCTCTCCGAGCCCGAGCTGACCGCGCGGATCCCCGACGACGCCGATCTGATCCGGATGACGCCGAACAGCATCACCGAGCCGGCCGCCCTGCGCGAGGCCCTCAACGAGATCCGCGTCCGTGGCATCGCGGTGGAGAGCCGCGAGTCGAACCCCGACGTCAGCTGTGTCGCCGCGCCGGTGCGCGACCGCACGGGCCAGGTCGTGGCCGCGCTCTCCATCTCCGTACCGATGATCCGCTGGAGCGACGAGCGCCGCGCCGAACTGGAGCAGCTCGCCGCGAAGGGCGCCGCCGAGCTGTCGGAGCGGCTCGGGCACCGGAGCGTGGGATGACCTACGCGTCGTACGAGGTGGCCGTCCTCGCGGAGGCGGCCCTCGGCGAAGGCCCTACCTGGGACGCCGATGCCCAGCGGCTGATCTGGATCGACATCCTCGGCTCCCGGGTCCACACGTACGACCCGGTCTCCGGCCGCAGCACGGTCATGGCGACCGAGCAGCACGTGGGGGCGGCGAAGCCGCGGGTGGGGGGCGGGCTGGTCGTCAACCTCCGTGACGGCGTGGGGCTTTACGGTCCCGGCGGGGAGTCCACGGGTGCTTCCGGCGACTCGGGTGCCTCGGACCGCTCTGGCGGCCCGGGTGGCTTTCGGTGGCTGTGGCGGGAGGTCGTTCCCGGCCGTCGCGCCAACGACGCGGCGGTCGCGCCCGACGGCGCCCTGTGGGCGGGCACCATGCGCTACGACGAGGCGCCGGGTGGCGGCACGCTCTCCCGTGTCGCCCCCGACGGCACGGTCGAGACCGTCCTCGACGACGTGGCGGTGAGCAACGGCACGGGCTGGAGCCCCGACGGCCGCCTCATGTACTACATCGACTCACCGACCCGTCGGATCGACGTCTTCGACTTCGACGGCCAAAGGGTCGGTGGCAGGCGCGAGTTGGCGGTCATCGAGGAGGGTGCCGGTTTCCCCGACGGTCTCACCGTCGACGCCGACGGCTGCGTCTGGGTCGCCCTGTGGGACGGCGGCGCGGTCCGCCGCTACACCCCGGACGGCAAGCTGGACCGTGTGGTGGAGCTGCCGGTGCCGCGCCCCACCGCCTGCGCGTTCGGCGGCGCCGACCTGACCGATCTGTACATCACGACGGCCCGTACGGGGCTGGAGGCGCCGCATCCGCTCGCCGGCTCGGTGCTCGTGGTCCCCGGTGCGGGCAAGGGCCTGCCCCAGCCCGCGTTCGCCGGCTGATCGCGCGGCCGACGTCCCGTAGAGCAGTCGACGTTCCGTAGAGCAGCCGACGTTCCGTACAGCACCTGGGAAAGCACCCGAAGCCCCCGTCCGGTCGCCGGACGGGGGCCGCTGTTTTTGTGCGAACCATTGACTAGTAAGCGCTTCCTATCTACGGTCCCGTTCGAAGTTGCGAGCATTCATCGAAATTTCGAACAGTTAGGCAAGGTATGGGACGACCTGGCCTGAATCGCAGGCAGATCCTGGCGGGACTGAGCGGGCTGACGGTCGCGGGAAGCTTCGGGTTCGCCGCCCTCGGCACCGGGGCGGACGCGCTCGCCTCCGGCGCCGACACCCGCGTCCGCTACTGGAACCTCTTCAGCGGCGGCGACGGCTACAACATGATCGCGATGCTGGACGCCTTCCGCGCGGCGAACCCCGGCATCGACGTGAAGGACTCCACCCTCCAGTGGGGGAGCCCCTTCTACACCAAGCTGGCCATGGCGGCGGCGGGCAACCGCGCGCCCGACCTCGGCGTCATGCACCTGGGCCGGGTCACCGGCTTCTCGCCCGGTCGGCTCCTGGACCCCTGGGACGCCGGACTGCTCGCCAAGTACGGCGTGCGGGAAGCCGACTTCAACCCCGAGCTGTGGAAGCGCGCCGTCATCGACGGCACGCTCTACGCCCTGCCGCTCGACATCCACGTACAGCTCTGCTTCTACCGCAAGGACGTGCTCAAGAAGGCGGGCCTGCTCGGCGACGACGGCCGCATGGTGCCGGTCACCTCCGTCGACGAGTGGTTCGACGTGCTCAAGGAGGCCAAGCAGGCCACCAGGAAGGGCCTGCAGACCATCGGCATGTGGTCCGCCGACCAGAACTTCCAGTGGTGGTTCTTCGTCGCCTTCTACACCCAGCTCGGCGGCACCTGGTTCGACGATGCCGGCGCCGAGGTCACCTTCGACACCGACAAGGCCACCCAGGTACTGGAGTTCCTGCGCCGGCACATCACCGACGGGTACGTCGACCCGGGCTTCGCGGGCGGCGCGGGCGCCGAACAGTTCGTCAACGGCGGCCCGTTCGTCTGGGAGGGCAACTGGTCGGTGCCCGTCTTCGACAGCGCGAAGCTCGACTACGGCGCGACCCCGCTGCCGCCCGTCTTCGGCAAGCGGGCCACCCACGCCGAGTCGCACGCCTTCGTGCTGCCGCACCAGTCCGACCGCGGCGGGGCCGCGAACGAGGCCGCGCACCGGCTCGCCGCCTACATCGTGCGGCACGCCCGGCAGTGGGCGGGCGGCGGCCACATCCCCGCCTACACGCCCACCCTGTCCACGGACGCCTACAAGAAGCTGAACCCGCAGAGCGAGTACGTCTCGGCGATGGATCACCAGGCCACCGAGCCGAAGGTGTGGTTCGCCGGGTCCACCGGCATCCTGGCCCAGCGCGTCGGCCCGATTGTCGTCTCCTCGACGATGGGCTCCGCCAGGCCGGACGCCGCCGCCCGCCGGATGAGGAGCACGCTCACCGAACTCCTCGCCATGAAAAACCCCATGGACGGCAGGACCGCCGCGCAGGGAGGTGCGGTCGCATGACGGCGACCAGTGCACAGACCGTCATCGCTCCGACGCGCGCGAGGACCGCCGCGGCCGGCGCCACCGTCCGCCGCAAACAGGGCTTCCAGCACGGCGGCTGGTTCGTCGCCCCGTTCCTCGCGCTGTTCGCGCTGTTCGTGATCTGGCCGCTGCTGCGCGGCCTCTACCTCAGTTTCACGGACGCCAACATCTCCGGCGACGCCACGAGCTTCATCGGCCTCGACAACTACCGCGAGGCCCTGGACGACCCGCTGGTGTGGGAATCGCTGGGCCACAGCGCGTACTTCACGCTCCTGGTCGTGCCCTGCATCACCGTCCTCGCCTTCCTCCTCGCGATGCTCGCCCACCACATCGAACGCGGCAAGTGGCTGTGGCGGCTGTGCTTCTTCGCCCCGTTCCTGCTGCCGTCCACCGTCGCCGCCAACCTGTGGCAGTGGCTGTTCAACCCCGGCACCGGGATGATCAACCACGTCTTCGGCATCGAGACGGCGTGGCTGACCGACAAGTCGTACGCCATGCTCGCCGTCGTCGTCTGCACCCTGTGGTGGACGGTCGGGTTCAGCTTCCTGCTCTACCTCGCCGCCCTCCAGGGCATCCCCGCGCACCTCTACGAGGCCGCCAGGCTGGACGGCGCGAACGCCTGGCACCGCATGGTCCACATCACCCTGCCGATGCTGCGGCACATCACCGGCCTTGTCATCGCCCTGCAGATCCTCGCCTCACTCCAGGTGTTCGACCAGGCCGTGGTGATGATGGACTTCCTGCCCGGACCCGAGGGATCCACCAGGACGTTCGTGCAGTACACCCTCGAAGAGGGCTTCACCAGCTACCGCGTCGGCTACGCCTCGGCGATCTCCATCATCTTCTTCGTGATCATCGCGGCCGTCGCCCTCGCCCGGATGTGGCTGCTGCGCAACCGTGAGGAGGGCGGCCGATGAGCACCGCCGCACAGACCCGCGTCAACACGCGCAAGGCGGCCCGCAGGACGAGCGGCAGGGCGACCCGCAGGCCCTGGACACCCAGCCAGATCGTGCTCACCCTCCTCGGCGCCGCCGTCTCCGCGGTGTTCCTCGCGCCGCTCGCCTGGGCGCTGTTCACCTCGCTCAAGTCGGAGACCGAGGCCGTCGAGGTGCCGACGCACTGGCTTCCGAAGGACTGGACGACCCAGGCATGGTCGGCGATCTTCGAGACCGGCAACATCACCAACTGGTTCGTGAACTCGCTGGTGGTCTCGGTGTGCGTGACGGCCGTGGTGCTGAGCGTCGGCGCACTCGCCGGATACGGCTTCGCCCGCACGGAGTTCCGCGGCAAGGGCTTCCTGCTGGGCCTGGTCATGACCGGTCTGATGGTCTCGCCCGCCGTCCTGGGGGTCCCCCTCTTCACCACCGTCCAGCAGATGGGGATGGTCGACACCTACTGGGGCATGATCCTCCCGCAGTGCGCGCCCGCCGCGATGGTCTACATCCTCTACAAGTTCTTCCAGGGCATCCCGCGCGAACTGGAGGAGGCCGCCTTCATCGACGGCGCGGGCCGCTGGCGGGTCTTCTTCACCATCGTGCTCCCGCTCTCCCGCCCCTCGCTGGCCGCGGTCGGCATCTTCACCTTCATCGCGTCCTGGAACAACTTCCTCTGGCCCTACATGGTGACCAACAACCCCGATCTGATGACCATGCCGAACGGCATCGCGACCGTCATGAACTCCTACGGCATCCAGTGGGCCCAGCTCATGGCCGGCGGCCTGATGGCGGGCCTGCCCCTGATCGTCGTCTTCGTCTTCTTCCAACGCCAGATAGTCACCGGCGTGGCCCACACGGGCCTCGCGGGCCAGTAGTTCCCGACAGCAGCCAACGAACCACAACCACCCTCCCCGAAAGGCGAACAAGGCAACCATGCACGACAAGGCCCGCTTCACCCTCGACCCCGCCTTCACCGTCGGCGAAGTCAACCCCCGTCTCTTCGGCTCGTTCGTGGAACACCTCGGCCGTTGCGTCTACACCGGCATCTTCGAGCCGGGCCACCCCGCGGCCGACGAGGCGGGTCTGCGGACGGACGTGCTGGAGCTCGTCCGTGAACTCGGCGTCACAGCCATCCGCTATCCCGGCGGCAACTTCGTCTCCGGCTACAAGTGGGAGGACTCGGTCGGCCCGGCCGAGGAGCGGCCCCGGCGGCTCGACCTCGCCTGGCGGTCGACGGAGTCCAACCGCTTCGGGCTCTCCGAGTACATCGCCTTCCTGAAGAAGATCGGCCCGCAGGCCGAGCCGATAATGGCCGTCAACCTCGGGACCAGGGGCGTGGCGGAGGCCCTGGAGCTCCAGGAGTACGCCAACCACCCGGCCGGGACCGCCCTGTCCGAGCAGCGGATCGCGCACGGCGACAAGGACCCGTTCGGCATCAAAATGTGGTGCCTGGGGAACGAGATGGACGGTCCGTGGCAGACCGGCCACAAGACCGCCGAGGAGTACGGACGGGTCGCCGCCGAGACCGCCCGCGCGATGCGGCAGATCGACCCCTCCGTCGAACTGGTCGCCTGCGGCTCCTCCAGCCAGTCCATGCCGACCTTCGCCGCGTGGGAGGCGACGGTCCTGGCGGAGACGTACGACCTCGTCGACCACGTCTCCCTGCACGCCTACTACGAGCCCCAGGACGGCGACGTCGACTCCTTCCTGGCGTCCGCCGTGGACATGGAGTCGTTCATCGAGAACGTCGTGGCCACCTGCGACCACATCGGTGCGAAGCTCAAGTCGAAGAAGAAGATCAACCTCTCCTTCGACGAGTGGAACGTCTGGTACATGTCGGGGTGGCACGCGATCGAGGACTCCGCCGAGCGGGACTGGGCGGAGGCCCCCCGCCTCCTTGAGGACAACTACAGCGTCATGGACGCGGTCGTCTTCGGCTCGCTCCTCGTCGCGCTGCTGCGGCACGCCGACCGGGTGACCGTCGCCTGCCTCGCCCAGCTCGTCAACGTCATCGCGCCGATCATGACCGAGCCGGGCGGCCCGGCCTGGCGGCAGACGACGTTCTTCCCCTTCGCGCAGGCCTCGCGGTACGGGCGCGGGGAGGTCCTCGACGTACGGGTCGACTCACCGACGTACGAGACGAAGAAGTACGGGGAGACCGATCTGCTGCACGCCACCGCCGTGCGCGCGGCGGACGGCTCGGTCACCGTCTTCGCGGTCAACCGCAGTCGGACGGAGGCACTGCCGCTCGAAGTCGCCCTGAACAGGCTGGAGTTGACCTCCGTCGTCGAGCACAGCGTGCTCGCGGACGCGGATCCGGACGCCCGCAACACGCTCGCCGAGCCGGACCGGGTCGCTCCGCGGGCCGTGCAGGGGACCACGCTCCAGGACGGCACGCTGAGTGCTGTCCTGGAGCCGCTGTCCTGGAACGTGATCCGGCTGGCCTGAGGCCGGCCCGACCGCTTGTGGTGCCCCGGTCCCCTCCGGCCGGGGCACCTGTCCTTGGGGCCCGTGAGGGCGTCTGTGCGGTGTGCTCATTTCCCGCTCAGGCAATCCTCACCTTCGGCACCTACCGTCCCGTGGGTCCCTTCCACCTTTCGAGGGGACAACGCGACAAGACGGGACGGACACGATGCGCACGCTGGTACTGCTCGCCCTGGCGGGCCTCGGTGCCCAGCTGGTGGACGGCAGCCTCGGCATGGCCTACGGCGTGACCTCGACCACCCTGCTGCTCTCCATGGGCACCAACCCGGCCGCCGCCTCGGCCACCGTGCACCTCGCCGAGATCGGTACGACGCTGATGTCCGGCGCCTCGCACTGGCGGTTCGGGAACGTGGACTGGAAGGTCGTGGCGAAGATCGGCGTCCCCGGGGCGGTCGGGGCCTTCCTCGGCGCGACCGTGCTGTCGGGGCTGTCCACCGGGACCGCCGAGCCGGTGATGTCGCTGATCCTGCTCGGGCTCGGGCTGTACGTGCTGTCCCGGTTCACGTTCCGCGGCCTGCCCAAGGGCAACCTCGGCAAGCCGCTGCGCAAGCGGTTCCTGTCGCCGCTCGGCCTGGTCGCCGGGTTCCTGGACGCGACCGGGGGAGGCGGCTGGGGGCCGGTCGGTACGCCGGCGTTGCTGGCCGGCGGCCGGATGGAGCCGCGCAAGGTGATCGGGTCCATCGACACGAGCGAGTTCCTCGTGGCCGTGGCCGCGAGTCTCGGCTTTCTCTTCTCGCTCGGCTCCCAGGGGCTCAACTGGGGGTGGGTCGCCGCGTTTCTGCTCGGCGGGACGGTGGCGGCGCCGGTGGCGGCCTGGCTGGTGCGGTTGCTGCCCGCGCGGGTGCTGGGTTCCGCGGTGGGCGGGGTCATCGTCGTCACCAACGTGCGTACGTTGCTGAGGAGCGAGTGGGTTGGGGCGTCGGGGGTGGTCAGTGGGGTCGTCTATGGCTTGGTCTGTGTGGTGTGGGCTGCGGCGCTGACGTACTCGATCCGGGCGCATCGGAGGGAGAAGGCGTTGGAGAGGGACGCGGGGGAGCGGCGGGCCGTTGCCGTGTAGGGGGCGCGGGTTGTTCGTAGGTGCGGGTCGGAGGGGCTGGCCGCGCAGTTCCCCGCGCCCCTGAAGGGCGCGGCTGGTGCAGAGCCGAATTCGCCAGAGCCCCGCACCCAGAAAGGGCGCCCTCTTCGGGCGCGGCGAATGGTCTCCCCCGTGGACCATTCGCCGCTGCACCGGATGGTTGGGGCGTCGGTGTCGACTGCCCCTCCAGTGAGCACGTTAGGAGGCGGCGTGCTTCGGGGACCACTGTGCACGGTGGCCAGATTCGTCCGTGGGGTGTGCACGGTGCGCAGTCGTGACGCGCAGGGCGTGGACGAGGTCGTGGATGCCGGAACCGGTGGTCAGCAGGTCGCGGTTGAGCAGGCCCTCGGCGGCGCGCAGATGGGCGCGGACCGTGTTGCGGCTGAGACCCACCCGTGAGGCCGTGCGCTGGGCGTCGGTGTTGGCGTCGATCCAGGCCTCCACGGTGCGGTACAGATCGCGGTGCCGGGTGTCGTGGAGGGGACGGAGGAAGGGCTCCGCCCACGCGGTGGCGGGAGCGGTGCGCAGAAGCTCACCGAGCGGTGGCGCGACCGGCTGGACGGCGTCGGTGGGATCGGACTGGAGGGGGCTGAGGGACAGGGCCAGATCGAGCGTGGCACGGGTGCGTACCTCGCCCAGGTCGATGCCCAGGGCCTCCTCCGCCCGGCGGCAGTGGGCCGTGACGGTGGTGCGGCTGAGGTGCAGCAGACGGGCCACGCCGGACCGGGTGAACGTCACGGCCAGACGGATGACGTCCACGGTGGGCTTGGGGGCGTCGTGCAGCGGCTCCAGGTAGGCGCGCGCCCAGGCGAGGGCCGCCCGGCGGGGCAGTACGTGCACCAGCGAGGGCCGTCCCCGGTACGCGGCCAGCCGGTCGGGGGAGTTGCGGGCGACGGCCAGGGCGTGCACGGCCTCGCCGTAGGCCTCACCCGTGGCGGCCAGCGGGTGGGGCCTGCTGACGCCCAGCGCGTATCCGGGGTTCTCGCTGACCAGTCGGCGCAGCATCTCGCCCTGCTGGAAACGGCCGCCGAGTTCCGGGTCCTCGGCGACGGGGCAGATCAGCTGCTCCTTGAACACCGGGCAGTTCACCATCAGACCCGGGCCGTGGTAGCCCGAGGAGTCCAGATAGGTCCTGGCCAGCCGGTCCCGGTCGTCGGGCGGGCAGTGCAGGAGATGGACCCGTACGCGCTCCGCGTTCAGCAGCGGCGGTACGTCACCCGTGGTCATCCGCCGTGCCATGGTGACGTCCCCGGCGAGCAGGGCGGTCAGGACCGCGAACCGCAGCTGCGCCGCCTTCGCCTCGTACCCGCGTGAGCCGGCGTCGCCCTCCGACGCCCGGCCCAGCAGCTCGACGAGGCCACCGGCCTGCGACGCCAGCAGTACGGCCTCCCGGGGCAGCGGTGAGGCGCTGACCGTCACCAGTACCGGACGCGGCTCGCGCGCGCCGAAGGCCTCCAGGTGCACCTCCAGCTCGCCGGCCTGTGTCGTGGCCGCGGCCAGCCGTCCGTGGGTCAGGCGTGCCACCTGGTCGCGCAGCTCGTCGGCGACCTGCCGGGGGAAGCCCGCCGTCGCCGCCTCGATCGTGCCCTGGCGTCCGATCCACGCGGCGTCCGCCCCGATCCGCCGGCCGAGCCATCGCAGTACTTCCGTGGGGCTCCCGTGCCGCCGTACGAGCCGCAGCAGCTCGTCGAGACTCTCCGCCTGCCCCAGCGTCTCCACAGCTCGACTCACCTTCCCGCCACCGCGACGAACCTCCAATTCGGAACCATAAAGGCTGTTCCTGTCTCCCCGCCTCCGTCACGCCACCGCCGTCGGCGCGAGGGACCGCAGCTCGCCCAGCGCCGCCGCGACGGCCGGGCGTTCGTGGCCGCCGGCGCGGGTGCAGGTGAGGAGTTTGCGGTGCGGGTCGCCGGTGCACCGGACGCGGGTGATGGGCAGGTGCGGGGTCAGATGGGCGAGCCGGGGGATGAGGGCGATCCCCAGACCGTGGGCGACGAGGTGGGCCATCACGTTCCAGTCCAGCGCGTGGTGGACGACGTCGGGGGTGAAGCCGGCCGCACCGCACGCCGAGAGCACGTGCACCCGGCAGGGGCTGTCCTGGACCGGCGCGATCCAGTCCTCGCGCGCCGCCTCCGAGAGGTCGACCCTGCGCAGCCCCGCCAGCCGGTGGCGGTCGGGCACGACCAGGTCGAACGGGTCGTCCAGGAGCGGCTGCTGGTCGAAGCGGGCGTCGCCGAGCGGCGGGTTGCGCGGGGTCGCCTCGACGACCGCGAGATCGGTCTCGCCCTCGAAGAGCAGGTCGAAGCTCGACGGGACCTCCGCCTCCTGTATCCGTACGGAGAGCCGGGGGTGGCGGTCCCGCAGCCGGGCCGCCATCGGGGCGAGCAGCACCGAGATCGCCATCGGGAAGCCGCTGACCCGCAGCAGCCCGGCCGGATCGCCGTGGTCGGCCCGCAGATCCAGTTCGGCCCGTTCCCAGCGGGCCTGGATCGCGTCGGCGTGCGTGATCAGGCTCTGCGCGGCCTGCGTGAGCCGTACGCCCCGCCCCTGGGGCTCCAGCAGATCGACGCCCAGCTCACGCGCGAGCTGGCGGACCTGCTGCGAGGCGGCGGACGTCGTGAGGTGCAGGGCGCGGGCCGCGGCGGTCACCGTGCCGTAGTGCTCGACGGCCCGCAGTACGTGTAGCCGACGCAGATCAATCATGAAGTCCACGCTTCAAGGTGAGGTCCGGAAAGTCAACCTGGACGTACACGAAGCCTCGGTTGCACGCTGGAGGTGTCGCGACGGTCCATCCCCGATCACCCGCACAAGGAGTTGCAGACAGATGACCAGCACAGCCCACACCCATGACCGGCCCGTCGGCGACGCGTGCCCGTACTGCGGCTGGCCCGACCGTGCGGAGCCCTTCCAGGTGGTGTCCCGGCACGGCACCGCGGCGGGCCACACGGTGTGGACCCGCTGCGGGTGCGGTTCGCTTCAGATGCGGGTTGTGGATGCGCGGGGCATGCGTGTCGTCTCGCGCAGTCGGCCTGCTGCCGAGGGGCCTGCTGCCGAGGGGGCCGACGGTGTTCGTTGCGGGGTGGTGTGAGCTGCGGGCCGGTCGGTGTGGGCCGCGCAGTTCCCCGCGCCCCTGAAGGGCGGCGCTTCGCGCGCCCCCGGGCCCGAGTTGCTGAAGGGCGGCGTTCGCGTGCCCCCCGGGCCTGAGTCCCTGAAGGGCGGCGTTCGCGTGCCCCCCCCGGGCCCGAGTCCCTGAAGGGCGGCGCTTCGCGCGCCCCCGGGCCCGAGTCCCTGAAGGGTGGCGCTTCGCGTGCCCCAGGCCGTGCCGCCGAAAGGCGCAGCTCCCGGCGGCCCGAAGGGGCGCGGGGAACTGCGCCATCGGCCTTCACCGGCCCGCAGCCGACCGAACCCCCCGGCACTCAGCCCGTTTCGACGCCCAGTGTCAGCGTGCCCGCGTAGCCGGACGTCGCCGAGCTGCCCAGTGCGGTGAGGGTCAGCAGGCCCGAGGCGGCGCCTCCTTCGTCGTAGATGGAGTCCTGAGCGAGGGTCGTCCGGGGCACGGTGTTGGCGGCGTACGCGGCCACCTCCGCCACGTCCTCGGTGATCCCCTCGTCGAAGAACAGCTGCCCGGTGTGCAGTTCCTGGCCGCCCTCGAAGGAGCCGTCGGAGGTCAGCGTGACGTCGGTGTGCACCTTCACGTGGATGTGGATGCACCGACCCCGGTACCAGCCGGGATAGACGCTGGTGATCCGGGCGACGCCGTCGGAGCCGGTCAGTACCCCGCCCCGCAGGAACGTCCCGTTGTCCGGCTCGTCGTGCCCGTTGCCCCCGACGAACCCGGAGTACTCGCCGAGCGCGTCGCAGTGCCAGATCTCCACGAGCGCGTTGCCGAGCGGGGCGCACGTGTCGTCGTCGACGACGGTGAGCGTGAGTTTCAGTGGGACACCGGTCTTGTCCTCGCTGACATCGGCGCGGACGAGCTGTCCGTCGAGGTAGTAGGGGCCTTCGGTCATCTCCTTGGTGAGGGTGCAGACGGCCGCGGCGGCCACCGGGACCGCGGAGGCCGGGTCGGCGGCCGAGGGGGCTTCGGGGGCCGTGGCTCCCACGGTCAGCGTGGCCGCGGTGGCGCCACCGGCGATGAGTACGGTTCGGCGTCGGATCGAAGTGTCTGTCATGAACATGGCACCGTAGGCACGGAATCTGTCGGGGTGCTGTGCGTTCGGCAAAGCGACGAGGCGTCAAGTCGCTTGTGAGACACCTGGGATGCCTGGGGTGCCGAAACATTTTCGACGTTTCCCGTGGCCCGAGGGGCCGTGTGAACCGTTGACGCGCAATGGGTTCGATTCTACTTTCCCGTTCGAAGCCATGGCCGTCGTTCGGTACCTCGAACGCGCTCGAACGCACCCTGCCTCTCCCCACGTGCAGGAGGACCCCTCGTGAGCCGCATCCCCCACAACACGCGCCCCCACGACATGCGCCGCCGCGGGACCCGCCGTCGCAGGCCCCGTGGAACGACCCTGCTCGCCGTCCCCGCGGCGATCCTGCTCGCCCTCGTCCCGGGCACCGCGTCCGCGTACCCGAATCCGGGCACCGTCACCGGCTCGACCGTCGTCCACGACCCGACGATGATCCGTACCTCGTCGGGCCAGTACCTGCTGTACGCCACCGGCGGCGGCCTCGCCCACAAGACCTCGGCCAACCGGATCGCCTTCAGCGCGGGCGGGGACGCCTTCGGCACCAAGCCGGGCTGGTGGTCGTCCTACGCCACCGAGGCGTGGGCGCCCGACATCTCGTACCGCGGTGGCAAGTACCTGATGTACTACGCGGTTTCGACCTTCGGCTCGAACAAGTCGGCCATCGGGCTGGCCACTTCGCCGACCGGGCTGCCCGGCTCGTGGAGCGACCAGGGGACCGTCTACACCTCCACCACGTCCAGCGACTACAACGCCATCGACCCGAACCTCTTCGTGGACGACGACGGCAAGTGGTGGCTGTCCTTCGGCAGTTGGTGGACGGGGCTGAAGATGATCCAGATCAACCCGTCGACCGGCAAGCAGCTCTCGTCGAACACCACGCGCTATTCGATCGCCTCCCGCCCGACCGGCACGAAGGCGGTCGAGGCGCCGTCGATCGTCAAACGGGGCGGCTACTACTACCTGTTCGCGTCGTACGACACCTGCTGTGCCGGCACCAGTTCCACGTACAAGGTCAAAGTGGGCCGGGCCACCAGTGTCACCGGGCCGTACTACGACAAGAGCGGCGTCGCGATGACGAACAACGGCGGCACGCCTGTGCTGGAGTCGCACGGGCGGTACGTCGGGCCCGGTGGGCAGTCGATTCTGGCGGACTCGGACGGGGACCTGATCGTCTACCACTACTACGACGGCCAGGACAACGGCACGCCCAAGCTGGGGATCAACCTGCTGAACTGGAGTGGGGGGTGGCCAGTGGCCTACTGATGAGCTCCGCGGGGAGGTGGCTCGTTGGGTGCGGGTGGGTG
>NZ_LIQZ01000132.1 GCF_001418655.1 Streptomyces phaeochromogenes
CGTGCCCGGCCGCGAGCAGCGTGACCAGTTCGTCGCGGATCAGCCGGTCGGTGTACTCGGGGTGCTCGGCGGCGGCGTCGAGCAGGACGTGCAGCAGGCCCGGGCCGTCGGGGCCGGCCGCTCCGTCGCGGGCGGACTCGATGGCGTGCCGCGCGACCGCGTCGATCCGGGCGAGATCGGCGGCGACGGCTTCCTGGGCGTCGCCGATATCGGCGGGCAGCGTCGGAAGGGCGGCCCCCACGTTTTCCACGGCGGCCAGTTCGCGCTCGGTCTCGTCATCGAGCGGGTGCCCGGTGAGGGAGCGCCAGATGGAGTCCAGGGCGAAGCGGCGCATCTCCTGCCCGACATCGAAAGGCTGCCCGGTACGGGCGTACCCGTCCCAGCGTCCGGCGGTGGTCAGGGCGGCCCCGGTGATCCGCTGCTCGTAGCGGCGCATCCCGGTACCGGTGAACTGGGACTGCAGCAAACGGCGTTGCTGCTTCCATGCCGCACCGGTGGCGGCCAGGACACCGTCGCCGATCAGCACTCGGGCACGGTGGGAGCGCTTGACGTACCGCTCCGGATGGCGGGCCAGTACGTGCTGGACCGCTTGCGGGTCGGTGACCAGAACGGTGGGGGCCGGCCCGAGGCGGAACGCGGCGACGCCGCCTAACCGCTCGCGCACCTGGGACAGCAGCTCGACCAGTTCACCTCCACCTGCATGCCACCGCTTCACGAGTGCGGGCTCGGCTTCGGGTACCGGCCGCCCCGTTCCGGGGGCGTACGAGGGGGAGCCGGGACCGGCTTCAGTGTCCATGTTTTCTCTCCTGGTCGACCGCCGGGCTCGGCCGCAACGGAGGAGCGCCGGCACCAAGGCGGACTGTACGGGAGCGGACACAGCAGGTGACAGTTCACCTGGTACGGAGCCCGTCCCGGCACTGCCCGGGCACCGTCGCCCCGCACCGCGTGGGGAACCGCCTTCGCCCTAGACTCGAGCCATGGACAGGACCGACCGCGCCAGCCGAGTGATCGCGGCACCACCGGCGACCGTCTACGGCGCCCTGCTCGACCGGGAGTCCCTGGAAGCCTGGTTGCCGCCGGACGGCATGCGCGGGCGGGTCGAGTGGTGGGATCCCCGGCCCGGCGGCGGATTCCGGATGGTCCTCACCTACCTCGACCCCACCGAAAGCCCCGGCAAGACCTCGGACACGACGGATGTCGTCGACGTGGGGTTCGCCGAACTGGTGCCGCCGGAGCGCGTGGTGCAGAGGGCGGTGTTCGAGGCCGACGACCCGTCGTTCGCGGGCACCATGACGATGACCTGGCATCTCGCTGCCGCCGGTGACGGAACCGAGGTGACCGTCACCGCCACGGATGTGCCACCCGGCATCGACCAGGCGGACCACGAAACCGGGATCGCCTCCTCGCTGGCCAACCTGGCGTCGTACCTCGAACGGACCGGCTGACCCAGGTCGGCTGCGCCCGGGCCCAGCACGGTTGCAGGCATGGGGCCGTCCCGCTTCCGGCCAGGCCTCGGCCCGCCCTGGACTACTCGGACGGGCGCAGGTTGTCCTGGAGGTCGCTCGCGCCTGTGATGATCGAGGTGTAGAGCCCGGAGCAGGTATTGAACTTCTGGGTGGTCGCGGCATCGACTGTGGTTTCGGGCACGGTGGCGCACAACTCGGTGAAGTACTGGTCGTATTGCTCGTTGATGGCGGTGGTGCCGTCAAGTGTCGCCTGGTAGCAGTCCTTGTCGGGACGAGCCTCCACCTTCTTGTGCAACCGCTCGGTGATCGCGTGCACGGCCGCCGCATGGGTCTCGCATGCACTGCCCACGCCCGCCCTGCAGCCGTCGGGCTTCGCGTTCACCGCCTCGCTGATCCTGTCGTGCCACTTCGCCTCCAACTCCAGGGACCCGCCGCCCTGTTCGTCGATGGAACCTCCACAGCCCGCGGTCACGGCCATGACCCCGCACACCAGGAGCGGTATCTGCGACCGAAGCCCCGTACCGGCTCGCATCGCGCCCCCTGTCGTTGTGTCCTGCCCGCCCGGGCCGGGCGGTGGGCCGAGAAGGGTCCCGGTGGGAGGACACCCCGCCAAACCGAACGATCCCCCTGGCGGCGACTCTGGCTGCGACAGGGGGATCGGCGCAGCGACGTCAGCCCTTCTCGACCAGGGCGATCAGTTCGGTGGCGACGGTCAGGGACTCGTCGACGGTGTGGACGGCGTACATGGAGTCGACCATGAAGTGGTCGATGCCGGTGCGCTCGTGGACAGCCTTGATGGTCTCAGCGACCTGCTGGGTCGAGGTGCCCGCATCGATGTTGACCCGCAGGACGGCATCGATCGCGGACGGGTCCCGGCCGGCCTCCCGGGCCAAGTGGTCGATGGCCGCCCGCTGGCTCACCAGTCCGTCGATGTCCACGTAACTGGGCACCACGACCAGCGGCAGCCAGCCGTCACCGCGCTCGGCGACCCGGCGCAGGGCGCGCTCGGACATGGCTCCGAGGTAGAACGGCGGACGGGGACGCCGGGCGGGCTTGAGGGGGGAGTGGTGCGGGGGCACCGAAATCAGCTCACCGCTGTACTGGGCCGGGTCGGTGGTCCAGATGGCGTCGAGAGCGTCGAGCAGTTCGTTCATCCGGGCGCCGCGCCGGGTGAAGTCCGAGCCCGCCGCCTCGTACTCCTCCGGTGACCAGCCGATTCCGAAGCCGGGCAGCAGGCGGCCGTCGCTGATCACGTCGATGCTGGTGAGCGACCTGGCCAGCTGGACGGGAGGATACAGCGGGGCGATGAGTACATGCGTTCCGAGCAGTACGCGTTCGGTGGCGCTCGCGGCGATGGCGAGGAGTACGAACGGGTCGGCGGCCGTGTTGAGTTCGGCCGGAATGGAGTCGCCCTGCCCGCCGTAGCCGACCTTGGGGTTGACGGCGGCCAGATTACGGTCGCCCACCCACAGGCTCGCGGCGCCCGCGCTCTCCGCCTCGCGCGCGAACTCCGCGGTCCGGGCTATGCCCAGGGCCTGCTTGTGGAACTGCGGGAGCGCAAAACCGATCTTCATGGCTGGTCCTTGCTGACTAGTCGTGGCAACCATCGGCCGTCCCCTCGGGCGACCAGCGCATACCGGTCCCCGGAAGGGAGTTGGCAGAGCGGGACGGTCGTCCACGGCCGTCATGCGCACGAGACTACAGAAGTTGATTGTGCAACTACTTCGATTCGGCGCTGACGGCGTGTCGCGTCCCGCCTCAGTCGCCTCCCACGAAGCCGCTGTCGTGGTCCACATCCAAGTCCGCTGTGTCGTTGGCGAGTTGGGCGGGATCCCCGTGCTCCGTACGGTCGTTGGGCTCGTCCGGGGGGCGACGGACGCTCGCACCGGCAGTGGACGCCTGCGAGGTGGGCGGAGGGAACGCCCCTCTGGAGACCCTGAAACCGGTCTCCGGGCTCTCGTCGGCCAGCGCCCGTGCGAGCGCGGCGCGACAGCGGCGGGTGAACATGGGCCAGGGGCGGGACGCTTCCGCCGGCCAAGCAGCCGCCAGGAGGGACAGGGCGGCCCAGAGCGCCATCCACAGAAGCGTCCACCATCCAGGATCCTGGTCGGACAGGCCCGGGAACCCGTTGCCCAGGAGCATCGCGTTCATCGACATCCCGAACGACACCACCAAGGCGGCGAGCAGTGCGGGGACGCGGTACGCGCCGAAGCAGCGGCGCAGGGGAGCGCGGCGTGCTTCCAGGGCTGTGCGGAACGGTGCGAAACGCTGCTCGATGAGGAGTTCGTGGACGGTGACGCCCTCGTCGCGGCGCAGACCGGCCGCGAGGGTCGCGAGGGCCGGATCCTCCGGAGCGCTGTGCCGCCCCGGCGCCAGGCTGATCCGACCGTCCCCGTCGACCTGGGCGGGGCCGGCCAGGACAAGCAGTCGTACGGCCACCTCGGCGGCGTATCTCTCCCGCTGGGCCGACGCGCCTTTCCACGAGGCGCCGAGCCACCACCCCGCCTGGATCGGGTCCACGACCGCCTTCCGAGCGCCCCGCAGGAACCGCCGCTCCGCGCGCGTACGTCTCCACCAGGCCACACCCAGGCCCGCGTTGAACCCGGCGAACCCCAGCAGCCAGCCGGCGGTGATCCACCCCAACTCGCTGCTCATGACGCCGGCCCCGCTCCCTTACTTGCTTGACGTGACAGCAGAAGGTGTCCCCGCTGACCGCCGTGGCCCGGTCGGCACGGTCGCGGACCCCGCCACAGCACGGCGAGAACGACGTACCCTTCCGCAGCACCCGCCAACGCCCCTCCCGACAACTCCGGTTGGCTCATGAGCAGGACACTCTCCTCGGACGGCCACCAACGGGACGGCAGATCAGCGCACTTGTCGGAGTTTCCCAACAAGCGGCGAATTCATGTCCGACTTTCGCCGCGGGCAGTTGAGCGGCTCACCTACCTCGTAGAACATCTCGGACAGGCTGCCGACGACCTCCTCCCGCCGACCGGTGTCCTCGCGGAAGGTGCGCGGCTTCTGCACCAGGTCAGGGGCGATAGGGGGCAGCGCTCATTCCTTGCTCGATCCGGCGAGCATCCCGGCCACCAGGGTGCGCTGCGAGAAGACGAAGAGCACCAGTACAGGCAGGATGGCGACGATGATGGCCAGGGCGAGTTCGGGGATGGTGACGTTCAGTCCGGCGCCGGCGACGGGGTTGAAGGACGGCGTCGAGGTGAGGAGTTGGTTCAGGCCCACCTGGACGGGGAACTGCTCGCTGTTCGGCAGGACGAGGTAGGGCAGGAAGAAGTTGTTCCAGTTGCCCACGAAGCTGAAGAACGCGACCAGTCCGACCACCGGTTTGGCGAGCGGGAGCGCGATGCGTGCGAAGAGCTGCCACTCCGTGCAGCCGTCGATGTGCGCGGCGGAGAGCAGGTCTCTGGGGAGGCTGCTCCCGAAGTAGATGTAGACCAGGTACACGCCGAACGGATAGAAGGAGAAGGGGAGTATCACCGACCAGATCGTGCCGATGAGGTGGAAGCGGTTGAGTTCCAGGAAGATCGGCAGCACCAGGGTGGCCTGCGGCATGATCATGGTGATCACGAGGAGCGTCTTGCGGCCCCTGAACTTCGTCAGCGCGAGCGCGTAGCCGGCCGGAACGCTGACGGCCAGCGTGAGGATGAGCGAACCGCCCGAGTAGACGGCCGAGTTGGCCAGCCATCTCGTCATGGCGCCGTCCTGGAACGCGAACAAGTGCCGCCAGGCCGTGCCTATTTGGTGGAACGAGCCGAAGGAGAGCGGGTTGTCCGCACCACTTCCTTCTTCTGGAGTGATCCGTTCTCGATGTGTACTGCCCGACCCGGAGTTCTCAGGCCTCGGCCGCGAGTTCGGGGTGCTCGTGCTCGCAGGTGTCGTCGATGCCGTAGGTGTCCCAGGTGGGGAACGGGTCGACGGGCGGCAGGCTCTCGCCGTCGGTCATGAGGCAGTCGGTCAGCGCGGCGTGGAGAGCTTCCGAGTGCAGGTGTGTGCCGATGAAGACGAGTTCCTGGCCGCTCGGTCCGTCGGTGTCGCGGGCGGCGGAGGGCTCGAAGCGGGCGACCGAGCCGGCCTGCGACCAGAGGCCCGTCACATGCGGGCGGCTCGCGAGCGTGAAGAAGCCTTTGGATCGCAGGACCTGCCCGAAGGTGCCACCGTCGAGTTCACCGGTGACGAAGGACCACAACCGGCCCGGGTGGAAAGGCACTTCGGAGCGGAAGACGGCCGAGGAAATGCCGTACTCCTCGGTCTCCGGGACGTGGTCGCCGTTGAGCTCCATGACCCAGCCCGGTGCCTGCTGGGCGCGCTCGAGGTCGAAGAGTCCGGTGCCGAGCACCGCGCCGAGCTCGACCCGGCCATGGACGGCGGGGGCGATCCGGGCAACGGGGTTGAGGCGGCTGAGCGTTGCCCGGAGCCGGGCCGCGGCATCCTCGTCGACGAGATCGAGTTTGTTGAGCACGATGACGTCGGCGAACTCGATCTGGTCCATCAGCAGGTCGCTGACCGTGCGTTCGTCGTCCTCGTACTGGTCCAGGCCCCGCTCGACGAGTTCGTCACCGTTGGTCAGTTCGGGCAGGAAGTTCGCCGCGTCGACGACGGTGACCATGGTGTCGAGGCGGGCGAGGTCGCCGAGGGTGGCGCCGTCATCGCGGGCGAAGGCGAACGTGGCGGCGACCGGCATCGGTTCCGAGATGCCGCTCGACTCGATGAGGAGGTAGTCGAAGCGGTCCTCGCGGGCCAGCCGGTCGATCTCCTCCAGCAGGTCGTCGCGCAGGGTGCAGCAGATGCAGCCGTTGGTCATCTCGACCAGTCGTTCCTCGGTCCGCGACAGGGCGGCCTCACCGCCGCGCACCAGGGTGGCGTCGATGTTGATCTCGCTCATGTCGTTGACGATGACCGCGACGCGCAGGCCTTCGCGGTTCCCCAGGACGTGGTTGAGCAGGGTGGTCTTGCCCGCGCCGAGGAATCCGGACAGGACGGTTACGGGCAGTCGGTCGAACCTCATGACCGGTCAGCCCTCGGGGCGCAGCAGCCCGCGCTCGTACGCCTTGACCAGCCGCTGGGGCACGAGTCGGGCGACTCCGTCGACAGTGACCGGCACGAGTTGCGAGGTGGCCGCCTTCCACTGGGCGCGGCGGTGGCGGGTGTTGCTGCGGGACGTTTTCCGCTTGGGAACGGCCATGTCGGTCCTCCTTGGTGAGTGAGCAGGGCCGAGGCTATATGAAAATGGATCCCGTTATCAATATGGCCGTGAGGTAGCCGCGCAGGCAGGCAGGTGCCGGCCGACATGGCCGGTTGGGCGAGGGCTACCCGTTGACCGCCATCACGGTCTTGCGGCCGGCGCAGGCGTACCAGCCGCGGGTGTCGGCCGTGAGGGCGGTGACGGGAGCGGGGGCTGTGCGCGTGTGTGTTTCGGTCAGGCCCTTCGCGGTCGTCCGCAGTGCCGCGCAGGCACGGCCCGCTGCCGCGTACACCGTGGTGCCGTCGGGTGCGACGGTAGGCGGGCACTGGGCGGTGCCGGTGTCCTCGAACTGCTTTGCCCGGCCGCGGGACCGGCCCGTGCGCGGATCGAGAGCGGTGAGCGTATGGCCGTCCTTCCAGTGCAGCAGCAGTCCGCCCGCGACGACGGGGACATGGACGCCGCCGGGGCGCCGGGTCCAACAGGCGTCGAGGCCGAGTGCGGGCGTGCTCCAGCTCAGGCGTGCGTCGTCGAGGCCGAAGCCGTGCAGGGTGGAGCCGGTCAGGAGGAGGCCGGCCGTGCCGGTGCGGGCGAGAGCCGTGGCACCGCGTGCGATCTCGGCTTTCAGAGCGCGGGCGGCTGTCCGGTCTCCGTTGCGGGCGTCGACGATGTGCAGCAAGCCCTTCTCGGTGAGCAGTGCGAACCGGTCCGGGGGCAGTGCGCCGACGGCCGTCACCGTGTCGCCCTCGCCCAACTCCCGGTAGGTCCACAGCTGTTCGCCTTCCCTCGCGTCCACGCAGGTCGGACGGGCCAACTCGTCGGTGAGCAGGAGTGCGTCGCCGACGACGGCGGGTCGGCGCCACTCGGTGGACTGCTTGCGGCGCCACAGTTCGGTGCCTGTGGTGAGCGAGACGGCGCGCAGCACGTCCGTGTCGCGGATGACCATGATGGTGCCGGCGAGCGCGAACCACTGCTGGGTGGGCTCCGGCGTCGCCGCCTTGGGAAGGGCTTTACCGGTGCTGGTGGCGGTGGGCGCGAGGCCGATGTCGCCCGCGAGGAGCAGCCCGTCGTCGGTGACGCCCCAGTCGTCAGGGACGTCGCCAGAGGTCTGTGCAGCCCAGCGCCGACGGCCTGTCGAGGCGGTACGTAACTGGGTCGAACCGATGCTGGTGCCCGTTCCTTCGAGCCCGTGCAGGACGAGCCCGGCGGGCGAGGCGAGCAGGGCGTCCACGCGGCCGGCGCCGGCGCTCAGACGCCAGCGGATCGCGCCGGGGGCGGCGGCCGTTCCCCCGGTCACCTTCCAGGCGTCCGGATCCTCGTCCGGGTCGTCGGTGCCACCGCCCCGCGCCACCGCGTAGCCGAGCAGGCCGACGAAGGCGGCGCTGCCGGCTGCGAGAGCGGCGCGGCGGGACAACTCGCCCCACCGGAAGGAGGGGGAGGGAGCTGGGTCCGGCAGCGAGACGGTGGGAGCCGGCATCGGCTCCGGGCCGGGGTACGGCGTCGACTCGGCGTCGGCCACCAGGGAACGCAGCGGCTCGTCGCGCCACCAGGCCGACGGGGTGGGTGTGACAGTGCGGAGGAGTACCGCGGCGGCATCGGGGCGGTTGCCGGGGGACTTGTCGAGGCAGGCGTCGATCAGGTCCTTCAAGCCCGACTCCACGGGTACGCCGTCGAGTTCGGGCGATTCGTGGACGATCCGGTAGAGCAGCGCGGGTACGGAGGCCGCGCCGAACGCGTCCCGGCCCGTCGCCGCGAACGCGAGCACCGCGCCCAGCGCGAAGATGTCCGTCGCCCCGGTCACCGCAGGGCCGTCGAGAATCTGCTCCGGGGACATGTACCCGGGGGTGCCGATCATTCCCCCGGTCTCCGTCAGGGCCCGGTCGTCCTCTGCGCGGGCGATGCCGAAGTCGATCACTCGGGGGCCGTCCCGGGTGAGCAGGATGTTCGACGGCTTCAGATCACGGTGGACGAGGCCGGCCGCGTGGATGTCGCGCAACGCCTCGGCGAGGGCGGCAGCGAGGGCGCGTACAGCCGGTGCGGGCAGGGGGCCGGTCGCCGCGACGGCCCGGCGCAGGGTCACTCCGGGCAGAAAGGCGGTGGCCAGCCAGGGGAGCCGGGCGTCGGGGTCGGCGTCCAGGACGGGGGCCGTGTAGGCGCCGGTGACCCTGCGGGCGGCGGAGGCCTCGCGGCGGAACCGTTCCCTGTAGTGCGGGTCCGCGGCCAGGTGCTCGTGGATCGTCTTGATGGCGGTGAGACGGCCGCCCGGAGAGCGGGCGAGGTAGACCTGGCCCATGCCTCCGGCGCCGAGCCGGCCGATCAGGTGGTGCCGGCCCAGTTGCTTGGGGTCCTCGGGTTGCAGGGTGGTGGTCATGCGCGGGTCTCCTGGGAGCCTTTCGTTCGCCGTCGGGGTTGGTCGTCGGTGCGCGGGTACTGCTGCCGCTGTGCCTGCTCGCACGGACCGGCGTGGCTCACGGGCCGCGGAACGTCTGCAGCGTTGTGCCGGTGCACACGTGGATCAGGCCGTCGCCCGCCGCCCCGTACGACGCCGTGGTCAGGCCGTCCACCGGGACGGCCCAGCGCAGTCGGCCCGTGGTGGCCGCCAGGGCGTGGATACCCCACGCGGACGTGCCCGCGGGCGTGCCGGAGACGCCCGGTCGGGGACCCGTCGCGTAGACCACGGTGCCGTCCGCCAGAGGGCGGCCGTCGGTGGCGGTGAGCGCGCGGACGTCGTCGCGCCACCAACGCCGGTCGCCGTCGGCCGTGTCCAGTGCGCCCAGGCCGTTGGCCGTGGCGGCTACGAGGAGTTCGTCGCCGACCAGCGGTGCCACCACCTTCGCGTCCGCCAGCTGCCGTGTCCACCGCGCCTTCCCCGTGGCCAGGTTCACCCGGCGCACGGACGTCTGCGTCGTGTAGTAGTGGGTTCCCCGGGCTCCCGGATGCACCTCGGGCGTGGCCGAGCCCTCGGGGATGCTGGGCTCCTCCTCGCCCGAGCGCTCATTGAGCACGTACAGGGGACCGTATGTCTCGGTCGCCGAGGCCAGGGCGAACCGGCCGCCCGCCGCGTCCAGCGCGGTCACCTGCGCCGCCGTACCGCCCCTGAACCACAGCGGGGCACCCGTCGGCAGATCGAAGCCGTACGCCCGCCAGCGCTGCCCCCGGTTCGAGCGCCGTGTCCACAACGTGTCGTACTTGGCGAACGTGACCAGGCAAGCCGTGCGACGCGTGACGGCGAGCAGCGTCTCGCTACCGTCGGGCGAGCCGAAACCGTAGGGGCGGCGGTACGGATTCGACTCCAGGCCGCCCGTGCGCCACCGCTCGGTGCCGCCCGCCGCGTCGATCGCCACGATCCCGGGGGAGGCGAGATCCGTCGGGCGGTAGGTGACGTACACCGTGTCGCCGTGGGGCAGGACGGCGGACGCGTCCTCGAACTCCCAGGCCACGGCGCCGGTTTGCGGGTCGAGCCGGCGGGCAGTGCCGTCGAAGCGTACGTATAGGGCGTCGGCCGTACGGGTCAGCGTGCCGCCGTATTCGAGGGCGCCCACCTCGCGGCTCCACAGCGGGGTGCCGGAGCGCCAGGACGGGGTGACCGGCTGTCGCCGCGTGCCGGACTCGTCCCCCAGGAGGGCGATCGTCGCCGCCGTCGCCGCAGCGGCGGTCGTGACGGCGGCGCCCACCCACGCGAACACGCGTCTGCGCGACGGACCTGCCGAAGTCGGAGGGGTCGGCGGGCGGTCGATGCGGGTGGCCCCTTCGCCGTCGGCCTCGGCCGAGACGGCGATCCGGCGCGCGACGGCCTCCTCGTGGCCCTCGATCAGTGCGGTCATCTCCGGCCGCTCCCACCACGGCCGTTCGGCCGCGCGGACGGCGCACCAGTCCAGGACGTCCGCCGCGGTGGGGCGCTCATCCGGCCCCTTCGACAGACAGCGGGTCAAGAAGGCGGTCCACTCCCCGTCCGGTACGCCGACGAGGTCCGGGTCCTCGTGAAGCGTCCGGTAAACGATCTGCGGTGCCGTACCCCCGCCGTGCGGATTGCGGCCCGTCGCCGCCAGCGCGAGCAGCGCCCCGAGCGCGAACACGTCACAGGAGGCGGCGGGTTCGGTGGCGTACGTGATCTGCTCCGGAGCCATGAAGCCGACGGAGCCGAGCATGTCCCCGCTCCCCGTCAGGGCCTCGTCCGAGGAGCCCGAGGCAGGTCCGTCACCGAGCGCCTTCGCGATACCGAAGTCGATGACGCGTGGACCCTGGCCGGTGACCAGGACGTTCGCCGGCTTCAGGTCCCGGTGCACCAGGCCCGCCGTGTGGATCGCGGTGAGCGCCTCGGCGAGAGCGGCACCGAGCGAGGCGAGGTCGCCGGCCGCCAGTGGCCCGTACCCGGCCACCGCCTCCGACAAAGTGGGGCCCGCGCAGTACTCGACGGCCAGCCACGGCAGCGGGGCCTGCGGCTCCGCGTCGAGCACGGCCGCCGTGAACGGGCCGGTCATGGCACGCGCCGCCTGCACCTCACGCCGCAGCCGCTCCCGGAACAGCGGTTCGGCGGCGAGGTGCGCATGCATCACCTTGACCACGACGAGCCGCCCCGACCCCGAACGTGCCAGATACGCACGGCCCATGCCACCCGCCCCGAGCAGCACGAGCGTCCGGTACTCCCCGAACTCGAACCGGCTCATCGGCCCCCTGCCTGTACGCCCCATGCGCCGATGATCCTTGCGACGCCTGTACGGCTCCAGAGGTTCCCGGGAACACGAACCGCTCAACGGACGGCTCCGGCGGCGGGCAAGGCCGAATGGCCGGCCGCTCCGAGGCCGGCAGCGGAAGCGGACGCGTCAGAGGTGACTGTCCCAGCGGACGAACAGGGTGGGGTCGTTCATCGCGCCGCCGGACGGAAGGATGTCAAGAAGGTGTTGAGGGCTTGCTGGTTGGCGGGGGTGTTCCAGTCGTCGGCCGGGGTCGTCCACCTGATGGAGTAGCCGAGGTCGGTGTCGACCAGGAGGGCGCGGGCGAGCGTGCGCGTGCGGTCGGGGTCGCCGTCGGCGAACCATTCCAGGTCGGCGGCCTTTCCATCGGAACCGTCCACGCGCCGGATGTCGCCGATGCGGTCGAAGCCGGGGGTGAGGCTCCGCAGTTGGGGCTCGAAGTTGCGCCAGACGGTGACGGGGTCGGATGAGGGGACCCTGCCGAAGGTGATCCTCAGTGCGCGAGGGTCGCCCGTGGCGCCGAACGTGACACTGAAGGCGTTGTCCGGTCGCCCGGAGTCCTTGATACGCCGCCAGTCCGAGGGCAGTTGGACCGAGAACCCTTCCGGCGCGTCGTAGCGCTTGGTGGCGGGCGGCGCCGTCTTGCTGGCGGAAGCTGTAGGAGAGGGGGCGGCTGGCGCACCCGGGTCCGATGCGCTTGCCGAGGCGCCGCCGGTCGGGTCCGCGGAGGGGCCGGCAGGGGCGGAAGCCGCGGGAGGCGGCGCGGCGGCGGATCCGGACGCGGTGGGTACGGGGCCTGAGGCGTCGGGTGTGTCCGAGGCCGGTCTGCTGTTCACGGCGAGCACGACCGGGATGGCCACGACGGCCAGCGCGGAACCGACGATGGCGAGGACGATGGGCCGCTTCCTGCGCCAGCCCCGTTCCGCCCCCTGCGCGGACCGGTACGCTCCGCGCAGCCTGAACATGTGCGACTGTTCGGCCGAGCCCTCGCTGACCATGCGGCTCAGCGCCTGGCGCAGTACCGGTTCGGTGAGCCGTTCGTTCGGGTTCTCGCGGAGCAGCCCGTGAATGGTCTGGCGCAGCCGGCCGGTGTGGACGTCGTCCCCCGAGGATCTCTCCCCTCCTCCCTCGGTCCCCTCTCCCGTGTACACCTGCGCGAAGGTCGAAGTACCTTGGCCCTGCCCCGGGTTCGAAGCGGGCGGCCGGCCCTCGACCATGGTGTGCAGCAGCGCTCCCAGGGCCCACAGGTCCGTCGAGGGATCGATCGCCTCACCGCGGATCTGTTCCGGAGAGGCGTACGAGGGTGCGGTCGCCCTCAACGACCGGGTCGCTCCGGTCAGTCCGAATCCGGTGACCACGACCCCGCCGTCCGCCTTGACGAAGACCTGGTCGGGACCGAGGTCGCCGTGTGTGACGCCCAGGCGGTGCGCGGCGGCGAGTACATCGAGGATCTGCAGGCCGATGCGGACCGCCCGAGGCTGGTTGAACGGCCCACGCCGGTCGAGGAGTTCGCTCAGGGAGCGGCCTTCGATCGGTTCCATGACGGTCCACAGCCGGCCGTTCTGCTCCGTGACGTCGAGGACGGTCGCCACCTGGCCGGGGGCTGCCGCCTCCAGGTTCGCGGTCTCCCGCAGCACCCGGGCCGTCGTCTGCCGGGACGTCTCCTCGCGGAGGACCGCGGGCAGCCGTGCTTCCGCCAGGAACACCAATCGGCCGGACGCCATGTCCTGGCCGTGCCAGCCGACCCGGAATTCCTCTCGGTGCACGATCTGGAGCGGTCGATACCTCCCGGCGATCAACTCATTTGTGGAGGTCTGCGCTTCTGCCATGCTGATCCTTCACTGCGCCCGTGGTTTGCACCTTGGCCATGAGTACGAAGGCAATGGCGGTGAGTGTTCAATCAGGTGTGATTGCGCTTTCCGGCGGTGCGGCACGTCGACGCTCCGCGGCCGGGCCGTGTTCCCCCAACTGGCCTCAGGTGAAAAGGATTTGGGTGCAGCTCTCCTGTCGCAGGTTCGTTCAGGCCGTCGGGCGGCAATCGGTCCGGTCGGGGCGGCTGCCGGTGATCGCGAGCCGGTCGACAACCCGAGCGCGGCACATAGGCTTGCCCCGGTTGCCGGTCACGACAGGCGCCGGAAGGCCATGACGTCGGTGAAATGATCCTCGGCGGTCGCCATCCATTTGCTCGCCGCCAAGTACGTAGTGGCAAAGGTCAGAGCCACCAGGCTGCCGGGCAACGCGAGAGCCTTGATGGTGGCCAGCAGTTGTGATCCACCGCCGAGGACGAGTGCTGTCAGGCCGAATCCGGCCTTCAGCAGTCCAAGCCACGGCTGTGACGGTTTGGCCACTCGCTGCCTCCGCGCTGCTGCCGACCGGTCACTGCCATGCTCCCTCAGCCGACCGGCATTGCCGATGCTCGCCGATGCGCCGAACTCCTGCGCACCAAGGGGGAGCTGAGCATCCAATGACTCGGGCTACATAGTCCTCTCCGCTGCTTCCATGCCTCCGGCGGTCATCGCAATGCTTCATGCCTCGTTGTCATCGTCGTCGTCCCGGAATCGCGTCCACACGCTCACCTCCGCGAGCTCCACCCGTATCCCGGCGATCTCCCGGTGGGCCGGTCGCGCTTGGAACGGTGCGGTCAGGGCCAGGCGCAGGCGGTCCTCGTCGCTCCTGGAGTACTTCCACTCCAGCCCTCGCGGCCTGGGGTCCTGGGCGAGGACGCGCCGCACGTTCCACGGGTTGCCCTCCCGTCTGCTCCGTGCGACTTCGGCCGGGTCGACGACCGTACAGCGGAGTCTCACGGTGACGGAGAAGCCACCGCCGTAGAGGCTCCTCACCTTCCAATGGGCGGACACGCTCACGCCGGGGCGGACATCAACCAGGGTCACGGCGGTGCGCCGTGCCGGGTCGGCTGTCCCGGTCGTGTACGCCCCCTCGACGTTGTGCACAAGAACCTGACCGCGCCCGGCGATCAATGGATGGCGCCGCTCGCGCCACGCACTCCACCGCCACCGAGGACGCAGCTCGCGGTGGCAGACGATCGGGTAACGGTCTCTCACGCGGACCGCCTCCTCGGCTTGCTCAGCCCTGCGTTCAGTACTGCGCTCAGTACTGCAGGGCCGTCGCCACGTCCTGCCCGATGCGTTCGACGGCGGTGAGGTCGAGCCCGTAGTGCACATAGCGGCCGTGGCGCTCCACCTGGACGAGGCCCAGGTCGCGCAGGGTGCGCAGATGCCGCGCGACCTGCGGGCGGGTCATCGACAGCCGGTCCGCCAGGTCGGCGGTGGTCATCGCCTGGCGTGCGATGAGGCGGCACAGGCGTACCCGACGCGGATCGGTGAGCGCCAGCATGCGGCTGCGGGCCAGGGTGACGCCGATCCGAGGGGCGTCGACGGGAAAGTGCACGACGGGGGGCAGCCCCGGCTCGTCCTTCACCAGCAGGTGCGGGGCGCCGTAGTGGGTGGGGATCAGCAGCAGCGGCGTACGGGCAGGGCTGACCACCGCGTGGTGCACCTTGTCGAGGACGACCCTGGCCGGGCTGTCCAGGCGGATACTGGACGGGCTGAGCGAGAGGAGGGCCGCCTCGGCCCCCTCGTCCGTGAACCGTCGGCGCATCTGGTGTGCGGCCCGGGCCAGAACGGGTGCGGTATGCGTCCACAGCTCGTCGAAGTAGACGCGGCGGCACAGGTCGAGGAAGCCGAGGACGTCGGCGCGCAGGGCCTGCGGGTCGCGCAGCAGGTCCGCGGCGAGGGCGGAGTGCGGATCCGGCAGCGCGGACGCGGCCTGGCGCAGCGCACGCGCCTGTGTCCGGTCGTGAAGCACCCTGCCGAAGCGGAAGGTGCGGTAGCCGCTCACGCAGGTGTACGCGGTGAGCTCGGCGAACCGGTCCACCGCGAGCTCCGTCAGCGGTGTGGGAAGCCCTGGATAGAATCCGCGCCACCGCAGCGGCGTCCACAGCGGGGCGAACCGTCCGAGGCCGGCCCTGAAGGCGGCCGGCGCGGCGGTAGTGATCCGCGCGGCCCAGTCGGCGTGCTCGGTGTGGTGGGCGTGTCCGGTCAGCACGTGCAGGCTGGCGGCCAGTTCGGCGAGTGGGGACACCGTGACCGTGAACCGGTCGCGGGCGGCGCCTTCCAGAACTATCACCACCGACATGAGCGGGAGTGTACGGCGGCCTCACACCGGCACCCCATCGAATTCGACCCGCGCGGCCACGAGTACCTCCGGCTCGGTGAGCAGTGCGACGACGTCGGCGAGCACGGTCGCGACCACCTGCGTGCGGTCGTGGGCCAGGGGCGTCGCCGCGGGTTCTCGCATCGGGATGCGCGTGGATGGACAGGCTGACGGCGTCCATGCGGGGCCGCAGCACGGCCAGTTCGGCGGACAGCGCCTTCATGGAGGGCGCTTTCAACGATGACACGGGAACTCCCGTCGTACGACGCACAGAGTGACGTGCTGTCAGTTACGAGGAGTCTGCGGCCGGGCACGAGCGCGTTGCCGCCGATTACCGCGTCCCAGGCAACCCTCGCCGACCGGACGAACAGCTGCGCTTCTATGAACACGGTGTGGAAATGGCCCAGCCGATCCACGTGACACCACGATCGTCACGATCGAGGGCGAGGCACAGTCTGCGATGTCCATGACCTGGAGGGCCCGATGAGGCGCACGGAAGCGGCCAAGCAATTGGGGGGATTCGTGCGGGAGCACCGCACCGATGGCACGCGACGCCTCTGGCATGCGGGCAGTTGGCTGGGGGGCGGGACGGTCGGCATGGCCTTCGGGGTGCCGGTGGCGATCGCCTCGGTGGGCACCACCGAGGGGGCTCCGCAGGTGGCGGGGCTGCTGCTCGGGGTCGGCCTGGCGG
>NZ_LIQZ01000133.1 GCF_001418655.1 Streptomyces phaeochromogenes
GTAAACCCCCGCATGGTGGGGGCGGGGGAGGGGACGTCGGCTCCGGCTCCGGGATCGGACCGGGATCGACACGGGCACCCTGACCGGCTTCCGCCCCGGTAACGGGTTTGCGGGGCACTGCCCCGGGCAATGTAGGCTGTCGACTCGTCCCGGGCGCGTAGCTCAGTGGTAGAGCGCCGCCCTTACAAGGCGGATGTCGGCGGTTCGAAACCGTCCGCGCCCACCAGTCCCAGGACATGAACGAGGCCCAGGTCAGCCGGTGTGAATCCGGATGCCTGGGCCTTGATCTTTGTCGGCGGCCTTTCGTCGCCGTGCCGCTTACGTACCAGAAGGACTGTGCGGCAGTCGTTTCACCTTCCTGCCCCGACCGTCCCCAGGGGCGTCAAGGTCGTTCGTACAGTGGCGCGCTCCACCTTGACGCCCCCGAACCACGCCCGCTCCACGGTGTGTGGATGGACGGCGGACGGGATGGGAGCTGGGGCGAGTGGTGAGGAGCGGTACGGCTTCGGCCATACGGTCGAAGGAACTCAGGGCAGCACGCCCGGAGTTCCCCTCAGAGTGTGGAGACCGCAGCGTGAGTTACCCCTACGAACTGGGCGGAGAGATTCTGTGGGACGCGGGTTACCACAGCGGACTGCTGTACCTCTCCCTCGCGCGGGGGGCGGCGGAGTTTCTGGAGCTCCCGACCGGTCTGACACCGACCCCTCAGGGCAGCTGTGACATCGAGCTGCCGACGTTCCGGGCCTTCGTGCAGGGTCTGTACGGCACATACTCCTCGGCCGGGAATCCGGTGCTGCGTGGTCTGACGCGCGACCTACTGATCACCTCGCTCGTCCTCCTGGAGTACGCGGAGGCTCCGATCACGCTGAAGCCCGAGCACGAGGAGGCTCTCAAGGATGAGAGGGCCGTCTTCACGCGTTCCATGGGATAGGGCATGCGGCTCGATCGAGCTATGGAGCGGATGGTTCTTGTGCCCCTGCCGTGCCCGATCGACCGGGAACTGACGGGGAACCACGGTAATTGCAGGACAACACAAAGGAGAACGGCCCCCGACCGATTTACCTGGTCATGGGCCGTTCATCTGCGGTGGGTGTGGGATTTGAACCCACGGTCACATCGCTGCGACGACGGTTTTCAAGATTACTCAAGTGCTGTGGGCGAATCGCATCCGCACTTGTGCAGGGAAGCCGGGGTTATGCGTGTCGATTCGCAAGGCCTTGTCCATCCGCCACCACTCGGCGCGCGCCCGCCTGGGTAATCAGTCCTCGGCCTTCGCAGGGAAGCGAACCAGCGGAACCGGCATCAGGCAGAGCGCGAAGGCCACCTGCACCAGGATTGGAACGAGGAGGAGCGCCACGATGTTCTGGAAGAGCAAGAACCATGTGGGCAGGAGGAGGAGCCCCGCCAGACGGATACGGAATGCCGCCCCCTTGCGCTTGTTGAGCAGCCCGAACAACAGGATTACCAGCAGCGAGGGGACGCCCACCATGAGCCCCACCCAGGCAATGGAGTCGTCCCACAGGTAGTAGGCGGTGTCCTCCCAGTACGAGCGGGTGCGAGGCAGGTAGGACACAAGCTCGTGCCGGCGGGGAGCTGTCAGGGCATAGACGAGCCATGCCGCCACCCAGATCAGCAGGTAACGACCGACGGCATCAGCGATGCACAAGCCGACACGGCCGAGTCGGTGCCAGGGAGAGGTGACCACGAAGGGCATAGCGCATAGTGACACCTTTTTTGAACGCGTTCAAGAAAGTCGAGGGGTAGGTCAGGAGTGACTGGCGGTCCGGCCGGCGGTACAACAGAGGGTGGCGCAGTTCGGCTGTGGTACAGCGCAGAAGTGCGGCAACCGCGGCAACCGGCAGCGACCGCCCCGAGTCGATAGCACCCCGTTGACCAGGTCGGCAGACCTCAGTGACCCCTCCGCCCGTAGTTCGCATCGAGGGGACCACGACACCCGCGCGGCCGAAGCGAAGGGTGCGGGCTGGTTTGTTGGCTCCAACCCTGGTACATCACTTTGTCATGAGCATGAGTGCGATTGAACTGCACAGCATAAATCGTTGGGAGGCGTCCTTCCTGCGCGAGGAGGTGGACGGCTACTTCACCCACGGCATCGAGTGCACGCCGGGCGCGACGGTACTCGACGTGGGCGCCAACATCGGTGTGTTCTCGGCCGCCGTCTATGAGCGGCTGGACGGGGACGTGCGGATCTACGCCTTCGAGCCGATGCCGCCACTCCACGCGACACTCGAACGAAATGCTCGCGAGTTCTTCAACGGACGTCTGACCGCGCTCCCTTACGGCCTGGCGTCCCGTGACGACGAGCTCGATTTCAGCTACGTTCCGGCCGCCACGATCTTCTCGTCCTCCTCGCGGGATCAGGGGAACATCGAGGACGAGCGGCGCCGGGTCACCGCCAGCGTCGTCGAAATGATCCGCCAGGGCGGCCTGGGACCGGTCCTGCGCCGCGTACCCGCCCGCATCCTCACTCTTCTCATCGGCCGCAAGCTGCGGGTGCTGCGGCGGCTCGAGACGCACCGGGTGAAGGTCAGGCCCCTGTCATCGGTGCTCGACGAGCAGGGCATCGACCACATCGACCTGCTCAAGGTCGATGTGGAAGGCGCCGAACTCGAGGTACTCAGAGGCATCGAGGAACGGCATTGGCCGCTGGTCCGCCAGGCCGTCGTCGAGGTGGAGGGCTGGCAGCAGAACCGCGACACAGTCTGCGAGGTCCTCCTCACGCACGGCTTCAAAGTCAGCACCGAGCAGGACTCGGTGCAGCGGGCCGGCGACATCGGCATGGTGTTCGCGGTCAGGCCCTGACCACGCGCAGCACCCGGCACCCAAGGCGGCGGTAAGGGATCGTGGAATCGATCCCATTACCTTGCCAGCCAGCTCGACCGCCTCGCGGGCACGAGCGGCATGGACACCGTGGAGCTGGGGATCATCCCGCTCGGGGCATCCCTCAAGACCCCCACGGCGAACGGCTCCTGGATCCTGGACGACAGACTCGTAATCGCCGAGGACTGGCACGCCGAACTGTGGCTGGAAGACGCCGATTCCGTTGCGACCTACTTGAAGGTCTGGCGCACGCTGCGGGAGTTCGCGGTATGCGGGGCCGATGCGCACAACGTCGTCAACCGCGTTCGACGGACGCTGAATCCGCGGGATCTCATCGTGTGAACTGGACTGCGGAAAACCGTCCGCGCCCGGCAGTCCCAGGAAGCAGTCCCAGGACATGAATGAGGCCCGGGTCGATCGGAGTGAAGTCGGGGCCTGGGCCTTGACCTTTGGCGGCGGCTTTTCGGTGCCGTGTCGATTGCTGACTTGCCGAGGGTGGTGGGGTCCGGGCTCCGGCCATACTGGCAGCGACCGAGACCTTGAGGCGCCGGGCAGTATCCACCACGGACGAAAGGCCCTGAAAGTGGCCGAGACGAAACGTGAACGACCAGCCGGCTTGGACGCGCTCTCCCTTCCTGGTCCTCCGGCGGCCGACCAGGAAAACCCTGCAGAACGTCTGATGGGGGACGTGAGGCATGGCGTCGAACAGCGCCGGTATCTGCGCGGGATGATCTTTCCGGAAGTCGCTGTGGTGGAGAGGCTGTACGGGCTGTCGGAGAAGGAGGTTCGGTCGGCGATCAGGCGACTTCGAGACGAAGAACTGCTGCAACTGCACGATGACTACCAGGAGACCTACTTCATCGATGTCGGTCGAGGAGTCCCGAGTAGGGAACCGGCGGACACCGGACTCGTCGCCCAGGTTGCCGAATTGACCACGAGACTCCAGGAACTCAGCAGCCGTGTTCAGGCCCTGGAGGCCATAGTCATGGGCCGTGACGAGAGGTGATCTCCGGCTAGCGGTGGTTATTCAGACCTCGCGGCGTTCCTGCTGTGCCTCTGTCCCAACAGGCTCGTGTGACGCGGGCGTTGACCCCGGCCCCGTGTGTCAGCACAATGAGCGCGCGCTCTTGAGAGCGCTCTCAAGGTGGGTGCTCCCCGTGCGTTCGCCCGTGGTTCTGCCCGCGCATTCGGTCCGTACGTTCCCAGGGAGAGTCATGGTCGGCAGGCAAGGTCCGGTGGTTGGTCGTCGTTCGCTCATTGGTGCCGGACTCGGTGTTGGGGTTGGTGCTGCGGTGTTCGGTGCGGGTGGGTCCGCGGCGGCGTATGCCGCCGGGGGGTCCGCTCGGCGGCGTGGGCTGGGGTTTTTGGCGGCTGCCATGGACGGCTATCCGGATCATGGGAGTGTTCGGCTGGCGCAGAGTTACAGCGATCAGGCGGGGCTCTTCAGTACGGCGTTCACGTATGACAACGCTCTGGCGGTTCTGGCGCAGCTGGCGGGCCGTACCGCCGGTGGGCTGGGCAGAGCCGTGGTGCTCGGTGATGCGTTGCTCTACGCCCAGGAGCATGACCCCGTGTACGACGACGGCAGGTTGCGGCAGGCCTACAACGTCGGGCCGTACACCTTCTTCGACGGGTCGTTGCAGCCGGACGGGTTCGTGCGGGCCGACGGAACTGCCAATGTGGGTACGCAGTTCGGGTTCACGGGGACGGCCGTGGGTGACATGGCCTGGGCGGGGATCGCGCTGAGTGCCCTCGCTCGGCGGACCGGGGCCCGTCGTTTTCTTGACGGTGCCGTGCGGATCGGTACGTGGATCGATCGCGTCGGGCGTACCGACGAACCCCTCGGGGGCTACAAGTTCGGGGTCAACGGGGCCGACGAGGAGTTGCCCTTCACCTCCACCGAGCACAACACCGATCTGGTCTGTCTGTTCGGTCGGCTCGCTCTGCTCACCGGTGACCGGGTGTGGCGGGAGCGGCGTGCGCGGGCCGAGGCCTTCGTCAAGAAGATGTGGGAGCCGGCCGGGGGCTTCATCTACACCGGTACCAATGACGGGGTGACGGTCAACAAGTCCCCGATCCCCGAGGACACCCAGACCTGGACCCATCTCGCCCTCGACTCCCGCTCGTACTCCCGGTCCTTGGACTGGGCTGCGGTCGAGTTGGCCGTGGTCGATCACGCCGGGCGGCGGAACAGTACGGTGCCGACGGGGCAGACGTACGAAGGCGTCACCTTCAGCTCCGCCAGTCTGGTGGCGAACGAGGACGCCCCGATCGCCGAGTTCCAGCCCAAGCCCGACCGCAGTGGCGTGTGGTTCGAGGGGACCGCTCATCTTGCGCTCGCTCTGCGGGACCGGAGCAGGGCCGGCGATGAGACACGTGCCCGTCGGCTGGTCGCCAGTATTGAGCGGGCTCAGGATCTGCTCGGGGCCGGGCAGACCGTCGGCGGTCATGCGCTTCCCGAGCGCTCCGGTGTCGTCTCGGCCAGCAGTCCGCTCGACACCGGGTTCGGCTTCGGCTACTACCCGTACCGGCACGTGGGGGCCACCGCGTGGTACCTGCTGGCGGCTACGCGCACCAATCCGCTGCGGGCCTGAACGGACGACGAACGACAGGGCCGGTCGTGGGTCTCAGGGGGTGGAGCGGCCCTCCGCCTCTGCCTCCCGTGAGTGCGTTTCCGTCTCCCGTACGTGCTTGAGCGACATCCGGGCGTCCACCTTCTCCGCCGCCGCGACCTCCGCCCAGAAACGGTGGCAGGTCACGAAGACCGTGAGTTCGCGTTCGCGCTCTCGGAGCTTCTCCACCTCGGCCTGTTCGTCGGCCGTCCAGCCGGGGGAGGCGGGGCGCTCCACCTTGCGCCAGCCGTGGTCGTCGCTGAAGCCGTCCAGGGGCTCGACCGACCAGGGGAGCCGCTTCAGGAGGGCCAGAAGCTCGGCCCGGACCTGATGCAGCTCCTCCTGACCGGCCAGGAGGTCACTCGGGAAGTCGTAGGTCGTAGCCACGCGACAATGCTACGCCTGTTCGATTTTGGGATGCGAGTTCCTTGGGGGACTTCACACGAATGTGTCGCGGCGGCGGCCCACTCCACGGCCGCGGCACCTTGTCGGCCCCCTGGCGTTGTCCGACCCCCGTCCTAGGGTGGCCACCATGGACAGCGGAGAGACATCGCAGGTGAGACTGCACGCGTGGGCGGAAGGCGACTTCTGGCTTCTCCAGAGGGCCAACAGCCCCGAGATGATGGAGCACTTGGGTGGTCCGGAGAGCGAGGAGAAGCTCATCGACCGGCACCGGCGTTACGTCGGCCTGGGGCCGGGGTGCATGTACCGGGTCACGGCGGCGGACACCGGCGACACCGTGGGCTCGATCGGCTTCTGGGAGCGGGAGTGGCGGGGCGAGAAGGTGTGGGAGACCGGGTGGGGGGTCCTGCCGGAGTTCCAGGGGCACGGGTTCGCCGCGGCGGCTGCCCGCGCGGTCGTCGAGGAGGCGAGGGCGGCCGGAGAGCACCGGTACCTTCACGCGTTTCCGAGCGTGGATCACCTCGCGTCGAACGCGGTCTGCCGCAGCGCCGGATTCGAACTGCTCGGTACGGCCGACTTCGAGTATCCGAAGGGCCACTGGATCACGTCGAACGACTGGCGGGTGGACCTCGGCGGACGCTGACGCCGGGCGCGGTGCCCGTTGTCGTGGCCTGCGTGATCCGTGGAGGCGTCGCCGTTCCTGGGCACGATGTCAGTGCCGCGCGCGAGACTGGGGGTATGTGCCGCAGCATCAAGACTCTCCGACCGCCCGTCCTGCCCGAAGAGGCCACGGAGGAGGACATCCGCGCCGCCGCGCTCCAGTACGTCCGCAAGGTCTCCGGCTTCCGAGCCCCGGCCGCGCACAACCGCGAGGTCTTCGACCGCGCGGTCGACGCGATCGCCGAGGCGACGGCCGAGCTGCTGGACGGCCTGGAGATACGAGGGCGGACGGCCGTCGGCAGTCATGCCGACAGCCCCCATTCCGACAGCGCCCACGTCGACAGCCGCCAGGCCGGCTGACCGGCTGACCGGCAGGCTGACCGCCAGGCCGGTTCACCGGCGCCCGTCGTACGAGGCCCGTCCGAGGCGTGCGCAGCTACTGGTGTGCCCAGCCGCTGGTGCCTCAGGCGCCCGGGCCCGCCTCGGGCACCTGCACCTGCACCGGTACCGGTACCGACACGGCTGCGACTGCGGCAACGGGTACAGGCAAAGGCGCCGTTGACGGTCGTCGCATCAGGAAGGCCGCCCCCGCCCCCGCCCCGAACAGCGCCACCAGTGAGACGCCGGTGGCGAGCCAGGTCGCGCCCAGCCACTGGCCGCCGAAATAGCCGAGGGCGACGCTGTACGCGGCCCAGGCGAGCCCCGCGAGGATCGACCACGGCAGGAATTCGCGGACGCGGCGGTGCGCGGCGCCCGCGCCGAGCGAGACGACCGAGCGGCCGGCGGGCGCGAAGCGGGCCAGGACGACCAGGGCGCCGCCGCCTCGTGCGAGCGCCGCGCCGAGACGTTCCTGCGCACCCCTCAGGCGGCGGGAGCGGGCGATTGCGCGGTCCAGGCGCTCCCCGCCGCGCCAGGCCAGCCGGTACGCCACCAGGTCGCCGAGGACCGAGGCGGTCGCGGCGCAGAGGGTCAGCGCGAGGAGGTCCGGCACGTGCGCGGTCGGGATATCCGGCACGTGCACGGCAGCCGCGCCGGTACCGGCCGCGGCTGCCGTCGCCGCCGTGATGACGAGGACGCCGCTCGGCAGTACCGGCAGAAAGACGTCGAAAAGGACCGACAGAGCCACCACGGCATAGATCCATTGGCTGTAGATCCAAGGGCTGCCGGACAGCGGCCCCACACTCTCAAGCACCCGAACTCCCCTGTGTCTCCCCCGTAGGCCCGAACCGTGCCGTGATGCCGCGATGTCGCGGGGGAGCGGCAGGAGCGGCCTGTGACAGCCATACAGCGTACGCCTCGGGTCCGACAGGAGATCCACAGGGGGCACGTGCGTTCGCCACATCATGTTCACCCGGCTGCCGCTTCCCGGCGGGCGGGCCTGCGCCGCGTCCCGTACCAACGGAAAGGGGCGACCAACGGTGTGAGGAGCGGAACCGGCGATGGCGTCAGGAATAGCGGCAGTACGAACAGGTCGGACAGTACGAACAGGTCGGGCAGAGCGAGCAGGTCGGACGGGAAGAGCGGGAGCGGTCGGTCTCGTCGTCATCGCGTTGGCGTCGGCCGCGCTCGCGACCGGCGCGGGCGGTGCCCACGGTGCGACCGCCGACGGCGGCACGGTCGAGCCGGGCGGTGGTACCGGCGGCAAGCACGGCTACTCGATGCGGACGGACGCCCGCTTCGCCCCGCCCGGCGCCTTCGTCCCGTCGGCGGCCGTCACGTACGACACGAGGCTCGTGCCCGCCGGCTCGTGGATCGAGGTGGGCCAGCGCAGTGCGGAGCGCGGTGCCACGACGGTGAAGCTGCGGGTGACCGGGCTGAAGGCCGGCCACGAGTACGGCGCGCATGTGCACCGGAAACCGTGCGGCGCCGATCCGGCCGCCGCGGGCGGGCACTACCAGCACCGGCCGTCCACGGACCCCGCCGACGTGAACCCCGACAACGAGGTGTGGCTCGACTTCACGGCCGACTCGCGTGGGGCGGGCGCGGCGAGTGCGCGGCACGACTGGAACTTCCGCTTCGGTGAGGCCGCGTCCGTTGTGCTGCACAGTGCGCCTGGGAGTTCGGGGGCGCGGCTGGCGTGCTTCAGCGTGCCCTTCGGATGGGCGGCGTAAGCGCCCTGCTGGTTCAGCTTGATGGCTGCGGGCATGTCGTGGCTGGGCGCGCAGTTCCCCGCGCCCCAAAGGGGCGCGGGGAACGGGCGTGTCAGGCCGTGATCGGCTCCGAAGAGCGCTTCCCGTCCGAGGACGACGATGACGACGAGGACGAGCGGCCCTTGAACAGCCGGTCGAGGCCGAACGCGCCCGAGCCGGTGAAGACCAGCAGGAGCATGGACCAGGAGTACATGGCCGCGCCCTCGCCGTTGTTCCTGATCGGCCAGAGGTGCTCGGGCTGGTGGACCTTGAAGTACGCGTAGGCCATCGCGCCCGACGCGATGAACGCCGCGACGCGGGTGCCGAGACCGAGCAGGACCAGGGCCCCGCCGACGAGCTCGATGACGGCCGCGTACCAGTTGGGCCAGGCGCCGGTCTCGACGGTGGAGCCCTTGCCGTCCATGCCGCCGAGTACGCCGAGGAGCGAGACGGCGCCGTGGCAGGCGAAGAGCAGGCCGATGACTATGCGGAACAGGCCGATGGCGTACGGCTGGGCGCTGTTGAGGCGTCCGGTCATGTGGGGAGAACTCCTTCGGTCTGGATCCGGTCCCGAAAAGGGGCCGGAGTGGGGGACGGAACCGAGTGAGTGCTCCACGTTAGGTCGACCTAATCAATGCTTGCAAGTTCAACTTTTGGCCATGCTTGTGTGTGCGTTGTGGGTTCCGTTTCCGCCTCGCGGCCTTGTCCCGCTTGCTCCGCGGCCGTCCGCAGAACCGCCCGCGCGACCGCGTCGGCGTCCGACAGCGTGACCGAGTCCACACCGGGCCTGGCCCCGGCGGCGGTCACCCAGTGCACACCCTCCGTAGGCACTCCGATCGCGAACCGCCTTGCGTGCGGGCGCCCCTGACGGTCGATCAGACGGTAGGGGCGCTGTGTTACGTCCAGCCCTCCGGTTTCGTAACCGTCCACCGTGTGCGGGCGGCACTGGCCCGTCTTCAGGAGCCGGGCGAGGAGTTCGTCCGCCGTCCGCCGGAGGTCCGGTTCCGGCAGCCGTGCCTCGATGAGCGTCGTCGCCGTCACGGTCGAGCCGGGCACGTCCGGGGAGTGCGCCACCCAGGCCCCTCCCTCGGCCCGCACCTCCAGTCGCGGGCCCAGCACCTCCAGGACGCCCGCCTCGATCAGCGCGGTCATCTCCTCGATACGGCGCCGGGGCGGGCCGATCGACAGGAACGCGTTGAGCGGGGTGTACCAGCGGTCCAGGTGCTCCCGGCGCGAGGTTCCGCCGAGCCCGCCGTGGTCGACGATCTGCCGCAACTCGTTGCGCAGGTCGCGCAGTACGTCGAGAGCCGCCTTGAGGGGACCGTCGACGTTGCCGAGCGCGGCCTGTACGGCGTCCTCGCGGAGGTGATCCAGCAGCCACTCCCGGAAGTCGTCGGTGCCGGTGAAGGCCCGGCCGCCGTACGGCCGTGAAATCCGGTCCCAGGACCAGTGGTCGGCCTCCGCGATCCCGAACTCGCTCAGGATCGGGGCCTCTTGGGGGTCGCGGTGGGGGACGGCGAGGAAGCGCTCGCGGAAGCCACGTATCCGGGTGGCGTCGGGCCCCAACAGGCCCTCGTAGTAGACGGTTTCGACCTCCTTCGCCACCAACGGCCATATCTCCGTGAGGAAGTCGGGCGCGTCGCCCGAGTCCGCGCGTTTGCGGAAGCGGGAGATGACGTCCGGGGTGAGGACGAGGGGTGCGTGACGCCCGTACGGGCCCTTCGCGTTGTCGCCGCGGGCCTGGTACGGGATACCGCGGCGGGAGCCGGCCCGCAGATGCGGCTCCCGGCCCGAGGGGAGGTAGCGCAGGCCGGCCGGGGTGCGCCGGAAACGGCCGCCGCGGGCCGTCGTCAACAGCGCCATGTGGTCGAAGAAGTTGAGGCCCAGACCGCGGAGCAGGACGGTCTCGCCGGGGGCGACGCAGGAGAGGTCGAGGTCGGCCGGGTTGGCGGGCGGGACATGGCGGAGGCCGTGGCGGTCGGCGTACGCGGCCAGGCGCTGCTGTGCCCGGTCGGCCACGGCCGGCAGATGGCCCTGGGCCAGGACCACGGCGGACAGGTCCGGGAGGATGCGGCCGTTGTCGAGTACGAGGATCTGGTGGCCGTCGGCCGTCTCGTCGAGGCGGGTCGCGCGTGCCCGGTGCGTCAGGACCCGTAGCGCGGGCGGTGCCCCGCGGACCACCTCGCCGAAGACCCACTCCAGGTACTGCCCGTACTGGGCGCGGGTCGGATAGTCGTCCGGGCCCAGCTCGCCGTCTGCCCAGGTGTGCAGGCTCGGGCCGGGGCGTATCGGGCCCGAGCAGTCCACGCTGTCGTCGGTGAAGAGGGTGACCTGCGAGGCGACGGTGTTCATCAGCAGCTCGGCCGGCTGGGCGGTGCGCCAGACCCGGCCGGGGCCCGGCGGCGACGGGTCGACGACATGGACCGTCAGGCGCGTGCCGGGCGCGAGGAGCTCGGGCGCGGAGGCGCAGAGACGTTCCAGGACGCTGGTGCCGCGGGGACCGGCGCCGACGAGCGCGATGGACACGGCGGACGCGGCCTGACCTCGTTCGGAACCTCTTTCGGGCTGGGTGGCCTCCGTCGGGTCCGTGGTCCGTGCCGGGTCCGTCGGCTCCGCGGTCGCTGCAGACAAAGGTGTGACTCCCGGACAGGTGGGCGCTGGGGCGCTGGGCAGAGCACACCGTCCGCCGGAAGCGGACGGTCCGCATCATCATGCCGTCGCGCGCCACGGGAGCCGAGCCCTGGAACGGATCAACCGGGCCGGTTGTGGGATGCGTCACGAGCACCATGGGCAACAAGCGTGTGCATCACGGGCAACGCGGCGGTACTTGGGCAACGTACGCAACGCGAGTAGTAAACGTATGCAATCGGGGAATCGCGGGGCGTGGACGGTCGCCGTGAGCGCCCCCCGCCCCGTCCCCGTCGCGGATCGAGTGAAGACTGCTTGCGCGTGGGGGAGTTGTGACTCTCCGTGTCGGTGCGCTAGCTGAGCTCGGATTCGACGATCGTCCGCAGCCGGGCCTCGCCGCCCCGTTCCTGCCGTGCCTGGTCGAGCCGCAGGCGTGCCGAACGGCCGCGCAGGGTCAGTGTCATGAGCTGGTTGCCGAACCAAGGGCCGCCGGTTTTCCGCCAGTCGACGGGCGGACGCTCAAGTCTGCCGTGCCGGGCGAAGCGCCTGCCGATCGCGCGGCCGACCCCGCTCCAGCCGAAACGGAAGCCGAGTCTTATCGAGAGCGGGATGGAGTTGTGCACGGGGGAGCAGGTCAGCTGGAGCACCCGGGCGTCGGGTCCGGGCAGGCCCTCCCGCCAGACCGGCTCGGCGATGTACGCGTGGTGGACGTCCCCGGACAGCACGCACACCGTCGCCGGTGCCTGCGGTCCCGAGCCGGCCTCGGCGATCAGCTCCGCCAGCGAGTCGAACGACGACGGGAACGCCGCCCAGTGCTCCAGGTCCGCCGCCCGCCGCAGCTTCTCCCCGAACCGGGCCCAGCGTTCGCCGCGCTCGCCCCGGCACAGAGCGGCGTTCCAGCCCTCCGCGTCGTGCACGAGGTTGGGGAGCAGCCAGGGCAGGGAGGTGCCGATGAGGAGATGGTCGTACGAACCCGGCTCCTCCAGCACCTGCTCGCGCAGCCATGCCTCCTGGGCCGGGTCGAGCATCGAGCGGTTCTTCTCGTCGAGGACGCGGGCCGCGCGGGAGTCGACCATCAGGAGCCGGGTGCGGCCGAAGTCGCGGCGGTAGCTCCAGCGGACCGAGGCCGGGTCGTTGTCGGCGCGGGCGGCGAAGGCGCGCAGGGCGTCCGTGCCGTCGGGGGTGGCGCGGACCGCTTCGTACAGCGGATCCTCGGCGAGGCGCTCGGGCGGGAGGTTGCCGAGGTGCTGGTGGACCCAGTACGACATCAGGCCGCTCAGGATCCGCTCGCGCCACCAGGGCGTGGCCCGCATGTCGGCGACCCAGGCCTCGCTGGTGTTCCAGTCGTCGATGACGTCGTGGTCGTCGAAGATCATGCAGCTGGGCACGGTGGAGAGCAGCCAGCGGATCTCGGGGTCGAGCCACGATTCGTAGTAGAGGTGCGTGTACTCCTCGTAGTCCGCGACCTCGGCGCCCGGCGGTTCGTTCAGCCCGCGGCGGGCATCCAGCCAGCGGCGGGTGGCCTCCGAGACCTCGTCCGCGTACACCTGGTCGCCCAGCAGCAGCAGGACGTCCGGGCGTTCGCTCTCCGGGTCCGCGGCGATGCGGGCCGCGAGGGTGTCCAGGGCGTCCGGGCCTCCGGGGTCCTTCTCGTCGGCGGCCGGTGTGGCCCAGCGGCAGGAGCCGAAGGCGACCCGTACGGTCTCGTGGTCGTCCACCGGGGTGTGGATGACCGAGGGCGGGAAGCGGGAGTCGGGGAGCGGCCAGACCTGTACCCCGTCGAGCAGTACCTCGTACGGGGACCTCGTGCCCGGGGTCAGGCCGGTGACCGGGATCAGGGCGTAGTGGTGGCCCGCGACCTGGAAGGTGCGGGACTCACCGCCCGTGCCGTCCGGACAGCGCACCTCGGCGGTGCACGGGCGGCTCGCCTCGACCCAGATGGTCGCGGACGAGCCGTCGACGTACCTCAGCAGTGGACCCAGGCGCAGTCCCGCCACGCGATCACTCTCCTCCGTCGCCCCGTACGGTACGGAACGACGGAGGTGAGCGGGGAGGTTCCGTGCATGGTGCAGTTGATCAGTCGCCGATCGGCCGCACGTCAGCTGTCCGTCAGCTGGTGATCTGCTGCCTTTTGCTGCCGGTCGGCTGTGGATCGGTTGGTGATCAGCAGCCGCTGAGGACCGAGGTGAGCTTGCTCTTCTCCGCCGAGTCGACGGAGAGGTCGTAGTAGTACTTCACCTGGACCCAGGCGCGTACGTAGGTGCAGGCGTAGGCCGTGCGCGACGGCATCCACTCGGCCGGGTCCTGGTCGCTCTTCGACTGGTTCACGTTGTCCGTGACGGCGATGAGCTGCGGGCGGGTGAGGTCGTTGGCGAAGGCCTGGCGCGTGGACGCGGACCAGCTGTCGGCGCCGGAGTCCCAGGCCTCGGCCAGCGGGACGAGGTGGTCGATGTCGAGGTCGGAGGCGGCGGTCCAGGTCGCGCCGTCGTAGACGGAGTACCAACTGCCACTGGTGGCCGCGCAGGCGGAGCTGGTGACGACGTTCGTGCCGTCGCGCTTCAGGACCGTCTCACGGGTGTTGCACGTGCCACTGATGGTGATCCAGTGGTTGAAGAGATCGCGGTCGTAGCCGGTGCGGTCCTCGGTCGCCACGGTGAGCGAGGCGAGGTAGGTGCGGGCGGTGGCCGCGCTGACCGGGGTGGGCAGTGCGGCGGAGGCGGTCGGGCCGTTGAAAAGCCCGACCATGGCTATCAATCCGGCGAAGGCGGCCACTAGACTCAGCCGTCGACGCGCGTAGATCTTCGGCATGCGAACTCCCTTGGGGTGGGGGGAAGTTGACCTGCGAGCGACTGAATGCTCGCGGTGGCCGGTTTCCGGGAGATGTGCGTCAGGTGAGAAGTTAATGACGTGGGCATGACACAACAAGAGTCGGGGCGGGACTTTCGGGTTTCCGTCGGCCGCCTTGTTGTGGGTTCGGGTGGAATGGGGCCTCTGGGGTGGTAGCGGGATCGGGTCTTTGTTTTGTACCGTGGAGGAACAAAGTGGCTCCCGTCCGCACTCCCTGACCGGCGGGCGGGGCCGCCTTGTCCCCCCGGGGGTCACGGAATGGCCCCGCTCGGGACCCTCTTCCACGCTTTGGAGCCTGCCGATGACGGCGTCAACCGTGCTGACCGCCCGTGCCCTGCTGCTGGACATGGACGGCACCCTCGTCAACTCGGACGCCGTCGTCGAGCGCGTGTGGCGCCGCTGGGCCGACCGGCACGGGCTCGACGGGGACGAGGTCATGAAGGTCGTCCACGGGCGGCAGGGGTACGCGTCGATGGCTGTGCTGCTGCCCAGCCGGCCGATGGAGCAGAACTACGCCGACAACGCGCGGATGCTTGCCGAGGAGACGGCGGACATGGACGGGGTTGTCGCGATTCCGGGGGCTGCGGAGTTTCTTGCCTCGTTGCGGGGGGTGGTGGCGCATGCGCTCGTCACGTCCGCGGATGTGGCGCTGTCCACCGCGCGGATGGGGGCGGCGGGGCTTTCGTTGCCGGAGGTTCGGGTCACGGCCGAGTCCGTGGGGGCGAGCAAGCCGGATCCTGAGGGGTTCTTGAAGGGGGCGGCGGAGTTGGGGGTCGCGCCTGAGGAGTGTGTGGTGTTCGAG